>CAMDKQ010000256.1 GCA_945901095.1 Bifidobacterium breve | reverse complement strand
TGCCACCCACGCGCTCGGGCTCATCAACCCGGAGGCCGAATGCCCCTGCCTGTACGTCAACCTGAAAGCCACCCAACCATTTTGCTCTAACCAATCGGTCATCCATGATTAACCCTTTCTAAAGATTCGACGTTAAGCCTACAGTGACTGCGTTCATCAACCTACGATGATCATTCATCAAGGTAGATGACAGCAGATCCACGCAAAGGTAATCTTCACCCCATGCCAGTTCGTTCCAAGAGCACGCTCACCTTGATCGTCTCGGCCATCGCGCTACTTAATGCCGCCGGTTGGGGCCTATATCTCGGATATGCCCGCTCCTTACCCACCAGCGCTGCATACGTTGGAGTCGGTGTCGTCGCCTACGTACTCGGTATCCGTCACGCCTTCGATGCCGATCACATAGCTGCCATCGATGACAGCGCCAGACTCATGGTGAACAGCGGCCGCCGGCCAATAGCGCTCGGCTTCTTCTTCGCTATTGGACATTCGGCCGTGGTGCTCATCCTGTGCCTTGCCGTGGGGCTCACCGCGGGCGCTTTGAGTGGTCAGGGAATGGAGCTCTTTCAGGATCTCGGCGGTCGCTTAGGAACTTTCACGGCCGCCGCATTCCTGCTTGTCGTCGGCTGGTTCAACTTTCGGGTGCTCGGCCAACTCTGGCGGACGAACCAACGCCTACGAGATGGGTCATTGTCCGACGCCGAAGCTAAAGCTCAACTTAGGCAGGGCGGACCGATGTTTCGCTTACTCGGCTCGCGAATTAACCGAAATCTCCGCTCGAGCTGGCAGATGCTGCCGATTGGGTTCCTATTCGGCCTCGGGCTCGAGACCGCATCTGAGGTCGCACTCCTTGGCCTCTCGGCAGTAGGGGCCGCTCACGGTGCGCTGCCATTCGGGGCGTTGCTCGCCATCCCACTGCTCTTCGCCGCCGGCATGAGCCTGTTCGACACCTTCGACTCAATTGCGATGGTCCACGTCTACGCATCGACCACCGACGCAACGCACCAACGAATCGGCCTGAACTTGGTTATGACAGCTATCACCGCGGCTATTGCCTCACTGATTGGCGTGGTCTACCTCGCAGAGGTGCTCGTGCGCGAGGCCGGTTTGGTTGCTCTGACACCGGTGGCTTCACTCAGCGCCCACTTCGAGACTTTCGGTTACATCATCGTTTCCATCTACGCGGTGATCTGGGTGAGCGCCCTGCTCGTCATCGGCCGATCAGGGCGATCACCTGCTAACTCATCCGCTTCTCGCCTCAACCCAATTAGCACTCCGTAGGCTAGATCTAGACCTGAGGTATGCCCGATGGCCGCTAGGTCAGCGCGAGCACTGCGGGCGGCGTCAAGGTTTTCACTAACGCAAGCCGCGAGCAGTCGGTGCAGGGGCTCAATTGACCGACCCTTGGCAGCCCAGGTGAGGAAAGCCCGCGATATCTCATGCGTCGGCGCATCAGCTGCGATCGCTAGCCGCGACTCTTCTTCGCTTAAGCCCAGCAGTGCGTCAGCAAATAGCAGGCCGGCGGCAACATCATCCCCCGCCGGGGTCAGTCCCGAACCGCGTCCGAAAATCCCCCGGCACGCCTCCGATAGCCCGCCCCTGGCGAAGGCAAAGTTAAGTGAACCCTCGAGTGAACCGCCCGCGCCCAACCCGAGATTCAGCACCGGCTCGTGCATCAGGACGACTCCGAGCAGCTGGGCGATGGGTGCACCGACCGGAAGCGGATCAGGCTCCCAGCAAACACTCGGCATTTCCACCAGCTTGCCCTCAACAAATAGGCGGCCCGCTGCAACGGTCACGCGCTCACCGAGTCGCACAAGTGGTGGGTACTGGACCCGGGCGTGGAGCGGACCGCTGGACTCGGAAATAGAAAGCAAAGCGAATACCTGGCCCCCCACATCCACGTAGCTGGCACGTGAGAAGGCCGCGATTACGTCGCCCTGCGCGTCATGAGCGAGTGCCTCCTTGACCGCGCGTCCGATATTGGGCGGTTGTCTCACCTGGCGGTGCCGCCTTCAGTAAGGGCAAACAGGCCGGCGCGGAAACCCTCTATCGGTGCCGTGGCAACCCCAGCGCCAATTTGCCCACCACCTGATGAGCGGTGGAGGATTCCGGTCGTCACCTTTGGCCGGATGCCAGTCTCAACGACCTTGCGGACGTCGACCGCAAGAGGGGTACCGCGAAACCCTTGCACGGGGATCTTGAATCGGGTGCTATCCGAGAGGCAGATCCGAGTCATCTCGTCAGTAGCTCGTGCCGCGTCAGCCATCGACCCACCGAGAAAAGCGGCCACAGCCGGTGACCCGGCCGCGGCCGCTCCACCAAGTCCCGCCAGTTCAAGCACCGCACTGTCACCAATGTCGAGGGCAGCATCACGATCAGAGAATCCCGCGTAATAAAGGGCATCTGCCACCGGAGGCGCATCGGTGATGTGCCACTTCTGCGAGGCGCCAATCTTTACGCCGAAAGTGGTGCCATTGCGCGCCATCGACGTCACAACCGTCGAACCTGGCACCTGCTGGGCCGAGAGGGTGAGTGACTTGGCGGCCGCCATCGCAATGGTCAGGTAGAACAGGTGGTTCTTCGATAGGTAATCTGCAAATTCCAAGGAGCCAGCGTCATTGCCGAGTGCTGCGATAAACGGCAGCATTTCCCGAACAAGGAGGTTGGTCGTTGCTTGGGTTCGCATGTGCACGTCATCACCCATCTGCACGCCCTGCGCGGCCATCGACATGATGTCGAGTGGGCCTTTCGACTCAGCAAGAGCAGCGAGAATTTTTGCTAGCCGAGGCTGGGCGATATCCCGCAGGAAGATAAGGCGGCCCACCGCGGCCGGGGTCTCCCGGCCAAACCAAGGCACCTCCCCTGGGCCCTGATTAACCGGTGAAAACCCACGCGTACCCGCCTCGCGATTATCAGCGACCCAAACTGGAGTCGTTGGTCCAAGAGCGGTCGCCATAGGCACCACCGTGTCGTGGTCGTTCGCAGCCCCGAGGGCAACTTTCTCTGCTGACAGTAAGGACTCAGCCTCATCGACGTCTTTAGCCCACCCCTCAGCAACGACGGCAGCACGCATCGAACGTTTCAGTGGATCGCAAACCGACCGGTAGTCAATCGGTGGCCCCGCATGCAGGAGCATCCGTTCGCCAAGGCGCGGGATTACCTCACCGGCAAGGGCAACCTCGGTGAGGACGGGCGCCGCTTTATCTAGCCTGGCAACGACCTCCGCGTTCGCGATGTCATATGCCACCGATTCGATTCCGTAAGAGCGGGTGAGTGCAGCTAAAACCTCAGGTTCACTCCCCGCAGGCACACGCCAGTCAACGTGGGTAACAGTTGCGCCCTGATCGCGTACAGCATCGGCGAACAGCGGAAGTCCTAGGTTGATGATGTTCGCGTCGGTCGGGAGTTGACGCTCGGCTACGGACATTTCTTTACTCCTTCTTCAGACAGTAGTTGCTGCACGTGCTCGTTCGATAACTGAGGACTCGCGCTCGTCGATGCGTGCTAGTTCAATCAGCGCTTTACCGCGGAGCGCGCCCGCGATAGTTCGTCGGCCGGCGGACATCGACATGATCGATGCATAGGCACTTCCACCGAGCGAGTCGCGGCTCTCGACGAGCGCTGAGGGATCAAGGATTGCAGCCAGATCCGAATCGCTGATAGTGGTCGGGTCTATTCCGATGTCGGTCAGCGATGCGGCGAGCATCTCGGCAACGTCGACACCGTCTCCCGTGCGTTCGATTGCGTGCGCTACCACTCGGTGGGCGCTCTGGTAGTCGAGCCCACATCTCTTCATCACGATCGTTGCAAGATCGGCCGCCTCAGTACGACCCCCTTCGAGGGCGCTGGCCATCGTGGTCGGATTCACTGAAAGCCCAGCGATGACGCTACCAAGCAGTCGCGTGACGCGACCGGCAAGATCCAGTGCCCGAGGAATTTCGCCGTATGCGTAGATGAAAGTGTCACTGCGCGCCGACGGCGCCTTTGCCAGGGCTAGTTGACCGGTGAGCCGGCCGATCATGATGCCTGCCGAGCCGCGCACAACCGTGAGCGCATAAGGGTTTCGCTTCTGCGGCATGAGCACACTCGACCGCACCGAGCGCTCGTCCAAGGACACGAAGTTGAACTCACGACTGGCGAAGATCTCGAGGTCCTCTGCGAGGCGATCCTCTGCGAGAACGAGCGAGGTGGCATGAAAGAGCACGTGCGAAAACGGATCTGTCTGCCACATTGCATCGCGGATGTGTTCGGCCGCAGCACTGAAGCCCAACGCTGCGGCCGCGCCTTCCCGGTCCTTGATCAACGGGGATCCGTTCGCCGCCCCCGATCCGGCCGGGCTCTGATTGACATTTGCATACTCCGTCATGAGCCGCT
>CAMDKQ010000255.1 GCA_945901095.1 Bifidobacterium breve | reverse complement strand
TGGTCACTCCGCACGAGGTGTTTCCGGACGGGGTCAACGTGGAGTTCGTCACCCGAATCGGAGCCGATCACGTCGCGATGAGGGTCCACGAGCGAGGGGTGGGCGAAACCCTCAGTTGCGGCACCGGGGCCTGTGCCGTGGCGTGGGTGGCACGTCGTGGTGCGCACGATGGCACGAGAGGCGAGTTGACGGCCGGATCCATGCAGGTCGACGTCCCGGGCGGGTCGCTTCGCATCACCGAGAAAGCAGAGGGCAACCTCCTCCTCAACGGCCCCGCCGACTTGGTCGCCCGCGGCACCGTGCTCCTCTGGGCGAGCTAGTTTGCAATAGCCTCGCTGATCGCAGCCATGTGGGCCGGCGTGGAACCGCAGCAGGCTCCCACGACGTCGATCCCGAGTTCGCGCATCTCCCGCGCGAACAGTGCCATGTCGTCGGGAGTGCCGGTATAGACGAACTCCCCGCCGACGAGTACCGGCAGGCCCGCGTTCGACTGCATGATGAGCAGGGTGCCCTCGGGACGGTTCTCGGCCATTGCGGTGGCGATGATGCGCATCTCGTCGGTGCCGCGTCCGCAATTGGCCCCGACCACGTGCGCGCCCATGCCGGCGAGGGCGACAACGGCGTTGGCGGGGGTCACGCCCATCATTGTGCGCAGGTTGGTGTCGAAGCTCATCGTCGTGATGATCGGCAGTCCCGGGGCGACGGACTGGGCGGCGACCACAGCAGCCTCGACCTCAGACAGGTCACTCATCGTCTCGATGAGGATGGCGTCGGCACCGCCCTCCGCGAGTGCGACGATCTGCTCGGCAAAGAGAGCCTGCGCTGTCTCGGGCGTGAGATCACCCATCGGATCCATGAGATCGCCGGACGGCCCGATGTCGCCGAGGACGAATACGCCCTCTTGGCGGTCTGCGACCGATCGAGCGACCCGTGCAGCGGCGATGTTCAACTCAGCAACCCGGTCCTCGAGGCCGTGCATTGCTAGGCGTGGGCCATTGCCCCCGAAGGTGTTCGTTGTGAGCATGCGCGACCCGGCCGCGACGTACTGCTCGAAGATGCTCGTGATGACCTCGGGACGCTCGACATTCCACAGTTCCGGCGCCCCGCCGTCGTCAAGTCCGGCGTCTTGGAGCATCGTGCCCATTGCGCCGTCGCCGACGCGAACTCGTCCATCGCGGATTGCTGCGAGCAGGTCGCTCATGTGGTGCTCCCGGAATCGGCGGGCCCGTAGGAGTCGACGACCGCTTGGAGGGCCGCTTCATCCCAGGAGGCCTCGAGGGTGATGGTGGCGGCGTCTGCCGCCTCTGCCGCAGACCCTTCCATGGGTTCCCATTCTCCGCGACCCCAGCCCTCGAGATATGCGTCCGAGTCGATCGCACCCATGCGCATGGCGGACTCGTCGATCGCCTCCTGGAAGCGAGCAGGAAGTGGGATCTTCACCACATCCTCACCATCACGGGCGGTGATGAGCGACGGGATCTCGCGCCAGCGGGTGACTTGCACTTCAGCCATGGTTCAGCACCTTGGGTCGTAGGTTCACGAGCGCACAGGTGACCTCGGGATGGAGGTCGCCGGGACTCGCTGCCGCATGAGCGGCAAGCTCATTGATCATGGAGGGCGCCCAGAAGCTGCGAAGATGCTGTGCGACCTGGTCGGCAACGTGAGCGCGGTCCGGTACGCCGAGCGCAATCTGATTCGCCATGGCGACGAGTCTTGACGTGATCATTGGCGTGTGCCAGCCGAGGAGTCCGGACGCACCTCAACTGCGGTGACCTTGTACTCGGGGCAATTGGTCGCCCAGTCCGAGTTGTCGGTCGTGATGACGTTGGCACCGCTCACCGGATGGTGGAAGGTGGTGTAGACGACCCCGGGTGGAACCTCATCGCTGATGCGGGCGCGCATGGCCGTGCGGCCGGCTCGACTGCTCACCTCAACCCAACTGCCGTCGCCGATGCCGCGGACCTCGGCATCGGACTCGTGCATATCGAGCAGGTCCTCCGGGTGCCACACGACATTCGCGGTGCGGCGGGTCTGCGCCCCGACGTTGTACTGGCTCAGGATGCGTCCGGTCGTGAGGAGCAGCGGGTATTTGCGGGTGCTGCGCTCGTCGGTCGGAACGTAGGGGGTCGTGATGAACTGGCCCTTGCCTCGGACGAAGCCATCGACGTGCATGATCGGGGTTCCCTCTGGGGCACCGTCGTTGCACGGCCACTGAACGCTGCCGACGCGGTCGAGCATCTCGAAGGAGACACCGGCGAAGGTCGGGGTGATGGAGGCGATCTCGTCCATGATCTGGGCCGCATTGTCGTAGTGCATCGGGAATCCGAGGGCGGTAGCGAGTGCGCAGGTTGCCTCCCACTCGGCCTTGCCGGTGCGGCTCGGCATGACCGGGCGTACCCGGTTGATACGCCGTTCGGCGTTGGTGAAGGTGCCGTCCTTCTCGAGGAAGGAGGTTCCGGGGAGGAAGACATGCGCGAACGCGGCCGTCTCGTTGAGGAAGAGATCCTGAACGATGACGAGGTCCATCGCGCCGAGCGCAGCCTTGACGTGGGCGGTGTTCGGGTCTGACTGTGCGATGTCCTCGCCTTGAACATAGATGGCCCGAAACTCACCGGTCGTGGCGGCATCGAGCATGTTGGGGATGCGAAGGCCCGGGTCACCGCGCAGCGAGGTGCCCCAGAGAATCTCGAACTGCTCGCGCACGGTGTCGTCGGAGACGTGACGGTATCCGGGGAACTCATGCGGGAAGGAGCCCATATCGCAGGCGCCCTGGACGTTGTTCTGGCCGCGGAGCGGGTTGATCCCGACCCCGCGCCGACCGATGTTCCCGGTGGCCATTGCGAGGTTTGCCATCGCCATAACCATGGTGGAGCCCTGGCTGTGCTCGGTGACGCCGAGACCGTAGTAGATGGCGGCGTTCGGTGCGGCGGCGTAGGCCCTCGCTGCGATCCGGATGAGATCGGCGGGCACGCCGGTCTGTTCGGCGAGGTGCTCAGGGCTGTTCTCCGGCAGGCGAATGAACTCCTCCCACGCCGCGAAGGAGGCGAGGTCGCACCGCTCCGCGACGAACTCGCGGTCGATGAGGTCCTCAGTCGCGATGACATGGCTCATCGCGTTGACGACAGCTACGTTCGTACCCGGCTGCAATTGGAGGTGGTGGGATGCGGCGATGTGGGCAGATCGGACCAGGTCGATGCGGCGCGGATCAACGACAATGAGGCCGGCGCCAGCCCGAAGGCGGCGCTTCATCCGAGATGCGAAAACCGGATGGGCATCAGTCGGGTTTGCGCCGATGACCATGATGAGGTCGGCTTCCTCGACCGATGCGAAGTCCTGAGTGCCGGCCGACGTGCCGAAGGTCTGCTTGAGCCCGTAGCCGGTGGGGGAGTGGCAGACCCGCGCACAGGTATCGACGTTGTTGTTCCCGAAGGCGGTCCGGATCATCTTCTGGACGACGTAGACCTCTTCGTTCGTGCAGCGCGATGAGGTGATGCCGCCGATCGAGTCGACGCCGTACGCGTGCTGGATCTCCTTGAGGCGCAGGGCGGCGTAGTCGATCGCCTCGTCCCACGACACCTCTCGCCACGGGTCGGTGATCGCCTCACGGATCATGGGCTGGGTCTTGCGATCAGGGTGGCTCGCATAGCCCCAGGCGAAGCGGCCCTTCACGCACGAGTGGCCCGCGTTCGCGCCGCCGTCCTTGTCGGGGACCATCCGCACGAGCTCGTTGCCACGGAGCTCAGCCTTGAACGAGCAGCCGACTCCGCAGTATGCGCATGTGGTCTTGACCGTTCGGGTCGGCATGCCGAGCTCGATGACGCTCTTCTCCTGCAGGGTCGCAGTGGGGCACGCCTGCACGCACGCACCGCATGACACGCACTCGCTCTCGAGGAATGACTCGCCCGCTCCCGAGGTGACCTTCGAGCCGAATCCTCGGCCCGAGATTGTGAGGGCAAACGTGCCCTGCACCTCGCCGCAGGCCCGCACGCACCGACTGCACGAGATGCACTTGCTCTCGTCGAAGGTGAAGTACGGATTGCTCTCGTCCTTTGGCGCCTCAAGGTGGTTCTCGCCGTCGAAGCCGTACCGGACCTCGCGCAGTCCCACGACTCCGGCCATGTCCTGCAGCTCGCAGTCGCCGTTGGCTGGGCAGGTGAGGCAGTCGAGGGGGTGGTCAGAGATGTAGAGCTCCATGACGCCGCGGCGGATCTTCGCGACGTGCGGGGTCTGGGTATGGACCACCATGCCGTCCTCGCATGGGGTCGTGCAGGAAGCCGGCGTGCCCTTGCGGCCATCTATATCGACGACACACAGCCGGCAGGACCCGAAGGCCTCGAGGTTGTCGGTCGCGCACAGCTTCGGAACGGGCACCCCGGCCTC
>CAMDKQ010000254.1 GCA_945901095.1 Bifidobacterium breve | reverse complement strand
CGACTCGTAGGGCAGACTCAGGTGTAGTTATCCCACCATCGAAGGAGCACACCGTGCCCGCAGTGATCGAGTACAGCATGCGAACGAAGCCCGAGTTCTTCGACGAGGTGCTTGACGACTACATCGCGTTCGCCGACGAGTTCGGCCTTGTCAACCCGAACGAGGACCTCATCCTCGTGACGGCGGATCGAAGGCGCCAGGTCATCCGTGGGATCGGTGTGTTCGCTTCTGCCACGGAGGCTACCGAGGTGGGTCATGCGGCGATCTTCGAGCAATTCAGGGCAACCGTTGCTGACAAGCTGACCGAGGTGCCTGAGCGCGAGGAGCTCGAGCTCATCCACGTATTCGTCAAGGATGATTCCTGACGAAGGCCGCACGTCACATGTGCTTGGCCAGGAAGCGCTTCACCTGGCGGATCGAGTCGGTCCACGGCCCGTACAGGTAGTGGCCGGCACCGCGGTACTCGACGAGGGTCACGTCTTTACCGGCCTGGTTCAGTGCACGCTCGGTGGCTCGGGCCCACTCGATGTCACAGCTTTCGTCGCTCGTCCCATGGATCATCAACACTGGCTCGGTTGAGCGCGCAAGGTAGTTGCGTGACGACATCGTGCGCCAGAAAGCCGGATTTGACTCCGGGCTGCCGTAGCGGGCGATGATGCGTCGGCCCAGGCTCCCGTCGAAGCGCTGCCACCGGTTGAAGTTGTCGACGATGTCGGTGCTCGTCGACGCGTAGGTGATGACGGCGTCGTAGACCCCTGGCCTGATCACCATGGCTTGGAAGGCGACGCCGCCGCCCATCGATCGTCCGAGGAGGGCCACCCTGCCTGTGTCGATGAAGGGGAGGGATGAGCCGCGAACCGCGAGGCCGGCGTTGATGACGTCAGCGGCGTAGCCCAGCCGTAGGGCGACGTCGCTTTCCGGGTCATCGTCAGAGCCTGCGTGGTTTCGGTAGTCGACGTGCAGGGCCACGTAGCCGTTTCGTGCCAGCCAGTCCTGCTCCCGGCGGAAGCCCTGGCCTGTGACGTACACGGCCGGATCGATGTACCCATGGGCGAGGACGACGACGGGGAACGGGCCCTTGCCCCGCGGCTTGTTCATGATCCCGCTGATCGTTAGGTCGCCGCTCTCATAGGTGATGGCGTGCCGGGTATAGGCAGAGGTCGAGCCAATGTCCTTGCGGATGCGAAGGTCACGTCCCTCGTAGGTCTCCAAAATTGCTGCGGGGATCGAGGGGTCGGACAGGGCGGCAGCAGCGGGCGGCGCAACCACGAGCGCCGCGATGGTCGTGAAGAGGAGGGTGATCGACATGGCAGCGGTGCGCACGGGGAAAGCGTCCATAGTTCGATGCTACGGCGAGGGAGCTTCGAGCGCAGAACTCATATGGTGACGGAGGGGCATCGTTTGCGGGCCCGGGCCTTGCCGCATGTCCGAGCGCCAATGCTCAGGTCTTCCGGGTGGAACTTGACCGTCCGGGTGAACCGTCAGCCAGACGACGGGGGAGTCGAACCAGCATTGGGCGTCATGGGGTGAGCGAGTGCTCTGGCAAACCTTGCGGGCGGCAGCATGGTCGGCCGCGCGGTCGGCGCTGAAGAGCTGCATGAAGACTCGCTCGCCGAACATGAGTCCGTGACCAACGCCATGCCAGCAGGAGCCGTCCTGCATCGGAGCGCAGACAGTGAGCATGGCGGCCTGCGGATCAGCCGACTCGGCGAGGGCCTGCTCAAGGGCAGCATGACCGAGATCATGAGAGATGGCATGGCAGGCGCCGCTGACGCCCAGCTCGCGTTGCGCGAGGAGGCTGAGCGCGTCAAGTGCGCGCCGGCTCCCCTCTTGGACCTGAATCGCGAGCACGGCATCACGGGTGGTGGAGTAGATCTCGGCGGCTTTTCGGCGAGTGGGGGGTGGCGGGGGAGTCGAGTCAGCAGCGGGTGACGCACTGTTGGTCGAGGGGGGTGCAGTCGCGTGAGGAAGGGCGGTCGAGCAGGAGCCGATCAGTGCGGTCGCGCCGAGGATCATCGCCACGAGACCCGTCCGCCCCACCGTCACTCCAGGGTGAGATCGATATGCCAGACGACCGGCGCCGTCCCGAGGATCTTTCTCATGCCGGCCAGATCATTCGGCCACCACCGTGCGGCACGAGCGCATCGACCCCGGTGAGTTCGGTGCTCGTGAGCAGCGGGGCTGTGCCTGCCCGGGCGTTGGCGGCGGACTGGCGTCCGTCACGCGCCCCGGGGATCACGGTGCTCACGGCCGGATGGCTGCGCGCGAACCGAAGTGCGAACTCGGCCATGGACTCTCCCTCGGGCAGGAGCGGTCGCAGGCCATCAACGACCGCCAAGTCGCTCCGGTACTGCGCGTTTTGCTCTGGATCCTCGATCCATGCGACCCGGAAATCGCCAGCGGGGAAGCTGCTCTCAGTTGTGAACTTGTCTGCGAGCAGCCCCATGGCGAGTGGGCCCCTGACAATCACGCCGATGCCGTTCGCCTCGCAGTAGGGGAAGATCTCTTGCTCGGGAATGCGGTTGAGGATGGAGTAGTCGATCTGCAGGACGTCGCAGTCGCCGCCAGCGTTGAAGTAGCGGAGGTGATCGATGTCGCCGGTGCTCACGCCCCACGCGCGAACCTTTCCCTGCGACTTGAGCTCGCGGAAGCCCTCGATGAAGGCATCAGTATTTGGCTCGGTGTAGTTGATATGGCACTGAATGACGTCGAGATGATCGGTGTTGAGTCGCTGAAGGGAGGTCTCGACGCCGCGGACGATCGATTCGGCGGTGTCGTATCGCGAATGGTTTGCCTCCCGGTCGAAGCCGTTCCAACCGATCTTGCTCGCGACGATGAAGCGGTCGCGGCGCCCGGCCATGGCCCGACCGAGGAGTTCCTCGGAGTGGCCATCGGCGTAGATATCGGCGGTGTCGAAAAAGGTGATGCCAGCGTCGAGCGCAACCTCAATGGCGTCGAGCGACGCGGCGTCATCCCCCGGCCCCCACTCGCTGCCGGCGACGGCCCACAGGCCCAGCCCGAGGTCGGAGACGGTGATACCGGTGGTCGAGCCGAGTGGTCGGTGCGTGAGCCCGGACGGATCTGATGGCTGAATCGAAATGGCAGTCATGACCGCGCCGTCAGCCCTGCTGGCCCATGGACCACAGCGACCACAGGGTCGTGCGAACTCGACGTGGCTGGGCAAGAACGGTCACGATCGCGAAGGCGACGTCCTCCGGACGCATGTAGTCGGCGAGCGACGGGTCGCCGGCAGTTCGGCCGTCGCCAATAGCGAACTCAGTCTCGACGCCAGCGGGGCAAATGGCGGTGACCCGGATGCCCTGTGATCGGAGCTCGCGATCCATAGCTCCGGCTAGCCCGACCTGCGCGAACTTGGTACCCGCGTACACCGCCTCATCGGCTCCACCGCGAAGGCCTGCCGCGCTCGAGACGATGACGATGTCGCCGCCGCCGGTGGTGCGAAGCATCTCGGGGATGGCTGCGCGAGCGGTCCAGACGGTGCCGGCGAAGTTCGTCTGCATCATCTCGGCGAGACGTTCGTCGGAGGTGTCCATGATCCCGCCGTAGATGCCAATCCCCGCGTTTGGGACAACCGAGTCGATCCGACCCCAACGCTCGACAGCAGCAGCGACCAGCCGTGCGTTATCAGCAGGAACCGAGACGTCGCAGACGACACCGACGGCATGATCGGCGCCGAGTTCGTCTACGAGGGCCGTCAGCCTCTCCTCGCGCCTTCCTCCGAGCGCGACCTTGGCCCCGGCCTCGACGAGGAGGCGCGCAGCAGCCGCCCCGATTCCGGCGGTCGCACCGGTGATGACGACGACCGTGTCTTGCAGGTTTCGGGTCTCGGCTGGCATTGCGGCTCCTTTGTCTGTGGGGAAGTCCGAGAATACGCGGTTCAGCTGAGCCGCTTCTCAGGTGAGGCCCAGCACTTGCCACATTTGTGGTCATCTGGCATCCTTCGGCATAGCAAGGGGAGTATCCCGATATCTGGGCTGTCGTCATCACGGCGCGCGAGCGTCCGGCACCCAGGCCGGCCTAGGCCGGTGGCGAGAGACCTTGTGCCAGCAGCAGCATGTGCTGCCTGACACGAGGGGGTTGCGTGGTCTCGCCCACATCCAGCAACACCAAGGAGCCCACACCGGCTGAGACGGCACGGTCTTGGCCCATCTTCCCGTGGCGGCGCCTGCCTCATCCGCTCCGCTGGCTGCTTGTCGCCGTTACGGGCGGGGCGACCCTCCTCACGGGCCTCGTGCTCCTGGTCCTTCCGGGCCCAGGTATCCCGCTCATCATCCTTGGCCTCGTCATCCTCGCTTCAGAATTCGCCTGGGCCGAACGCACCCTGCATCAGGTTCGCCGACGCTCCGCCGCAGCCATCTCCACCGTCACCCGTCGATCCTCG
>CAMDKQ010000253.1 GCA_945901095.1 Bifidobacterium breve | reverse complement strand
TCGCTGTCGCATGTTGCGCGGCGCCCCGCGTAGGAAGGAGTCAAGCCACTTGCCGGCCTGCGCCATCTCGACGATCCAATCGAGACGCTCCGTTGTCTCGTCGGGAGTCATCCCGAGCAGTCCAGCAGTGAGATAGATGTTCTGCCGGGTCGTGTAGCTCGGGGTGAGGCAACGCGAGTCGTCAAGGATCGGCACGACGCGTCCCTGCCGGTGGACCTTCCCTGAGTCGGGCACCAAGGTGCCCGCGGCCAGCCGAAGGAACTCCTCGCGACCAGACTTAGCGCCTCCTAGGATCGCAACCGACTCCCCAGGCAGGATGCTCGTGCTCAGGTCGGCGAAAACTCGGACCTGCTGGCGACTCGACTCCCCTGCCAGTCGCCGTATCCGGTGCCGGGTCCCCTGCCCACCCCGCCTTTTACTCCGTGGCATCGACAGCGAAACCCCATCAAACTCGACTGCGAACGGCCGTTCGGGTTCGATCCGGATGCGTGCCATGCGTCAGGCCTCCTTGAGGATGCGCGGCTCAAGGCGGCGGAAGGTGATGATCCCGATAACTGCGAATGCCGCCGTCACGGTTAGTCCGATGACAAACCCCGCCGTACCCTCGGTCTCGGTTGGCCAAAAGCCGATGCGATACAAGCCAAGGATGCCCACGAGCGGGTTAAATACGGCGATGTCCCGGGCTCCCGCTGGGATATTGGCGATCGCGTACAGCACTGGGGTGAGGTAGAACATGGCACGCATGACGATGCGGACGATGCGCGCGAAGTCAGGGACGAGCGCCGATACCGAGGCAACGAATAGTCCGACGCCGTACATGAGGATCACCTGCACAACGATCGCCACCGGGAACAGCAAGATGAGCGGGCCTGGGAATGTCCACGTGATGACCATGGCAATGACAATGATCGGCAACGAAAGCGCAAAATCGGCCATCGAGACGAGGATGACCCGCACGACGGAAATTTCCGTCGGCAGCAGGCTAATCGTGAGCGGCGACATGTTGCCTCGGAAAACCCGTGTCGATTCCGAGATGCCCTTCGTGAACCACCACCATGGCAAGATCGCGACCGAGAGGAAAAGGAAGTACGGCTGCTCACCGAGTTTGCGTCCACCGAGGAGGACGCTGAAGACGAACCACAGCACGGTGGTCATTCCGAGAGGCTCCAGAATCGACCAGAGGTAGCCGAGCCTGAAGTTTCGGTATTTGCGCTGCAGATCGCGCAAGACGAGCATGCGAAGCACCTGACGGTTCTTCCAGACGTTGCCCACGCCGGTACGATAGGCCCTCACTCGTAACGCGAAGCAAAGGAGATCGCATGTTGATGTCTCGCATCGCGCCTCGGGCTCTGGAACTGCGTTTTTCGAGAATGGGTTCAGCACTGTGAAGTTCGCACGAGGATGAGCACGAGAACAAAGGTGCGAACCTTCTCCAAGCGTGTTGCACGAAGCTTCGCGCGGCGCATGCGAGAGTTCGCTGAGGTTGAACCCGAAGGCTTCGACCTTGATGACATCCCAAGTTCCGAGGTGGCCCTGTACTTCGCCGACGGCGTCCCCAAGCTGTACCAACTCACCCAATGGTTGCCAGTGTTCGAGGCGAGCAACGACCTCACCACCATCGTTGTCGTCCGTCAGGTGGAGACCTTCAATGCCCTCCGTGGCGCAACTTCACTGCGCGTTCTCCTCGTCCCGCGCTACGAGGACCTCATGGCCCTCTACGACCGGGCTGATTTCCGCGCCGTCATCTACGTGAACAACGGCTGGACGAACTTCCAGTCGCTCTCCTTTCAGCAAGCCGTGCACATCCATGTGAACCACGGTGAGAGCGACAAGATCTGCATGGTGAGCAACCAAGCCAAGGCCTACGACAAGGTATTCGTCGCCGGTGAGGCCGCGGTCCGCCGACATGCAGCAGCCATCGCGTGGTTTGACACCACCCACCTTGTCAGGGTGGGGCGGCCGCAACTCGACCTCCCCGCAGCGTCACCCCTGGCGGAGTTCGCCGGCCCGACCATCACCTACGCGCCCACGTGGGAGGGCGAGGACAACGCGAACAACTACACCTCCGTCGATGTCTACGGCCCCCGCATCATCGAGGCGGCCCTCGCCCAGCCCGGTGCCCGCGTCATCTATAAGCCGCATCCGAGGGTCCCGTCATCCCCCGACCCCGGAGTGAAAGCCGGCCACCAGCAGATCATGTCGACGCTCGCGAGGGCCGCCCACGCAGATCCCACCCGAGGGCACGCGGCATTGCCAGATGCAGATGTCCTCGGCATCCTGCAATCGACCGACCTCCTCATCGCCGATGTCTCGAGCGTCACCCTCGACCATCTCTACCTGCGGCCGGCGGCACCCATCGTGCTGTGTGACCGCCGTTCGAACCGTGAGCAACTCGTTGACGATGCCCCGATCGCCGCCGCCGTCCCAATTGTCAACGAGGACTCAATCGACTCGCTCTCAACGACGATCGCTGCCCTCCTAGACTCCGACCCGGATCGCGAGGCCCGCACGGGTCTGCGCAACCATTACTTCGACACCCTCGAGCCTGGCCGCAGCACTGAGCGTTTCTGGATCGAGCTTCGACAGGCCATCAGCGAGCACGACGCCGCGCTCGGCGACCTCAGCCGGCTGCGGATTGTCACGACAGGAGACCATTCATGAGTATGCAGGCAGTCATCCTCGCCGCTGGCATGGGTACCAGGCTGGGTCGGCCGTGGCCCAAACCCCTGACTCCCCTCGCCGATGGCCGCACGATCATGGGCCAGCAGATGGACAATCTCCAGCGGGTGTTCGGCGCGGACCTTCGGGTCATGACCGTCGTCGGCTTCAAGCTCGAGATGATCCTTGAGGCCTTTCCCGATGTGGCCTACGTCTACAACGAGTTCTATGACCAGACAAACACCAAC
The DNA here is from genome assembly GCA_945901095.1 of Bifidobacterium breve. GTDB lineage: Bacteria > Actinomycetota > Actinomycetes > S36-B12 > S36-B12 > WLND01. The sequence goes on along the minus strand of CAMDKQ010000253.1, from coordinate 1,498 downwards.
CGAAGCCTGCTCAAGGCCCTGCGCATCGCGCCCGATGGCGGGGTGCTGTGGATGAACGGCGACGTCGTCTTCGACCAACGGGTCCTTGAGCGCGCCCAGCCGCTCATGGACGCTGACACCTCGTTCATCTGCGTCAACACCTCGGTCGTGGGTGAGGAGGAGGTCAAGTACACCGTCGATGCGGGGGGTCGCGTTGCGCTGCTCTCCAAGCAGGTCGAGGGTGCACTCGGCGAGGCTGTGGGCATCAATTTCATCGCGGCCCGCGATCGCGCCGACCTCATCCGGGGTCTCGAATCCTGCACCGACGGCGACTACTTCGAGCGCGGTCTGGAGATCGCCATCGAGCGCGATGGCACCTCGATCATTCCTTTGGACATTACCGACCTATTCGCGGTCGAAGTCGACTTCGAGGAGGACCTCACCAGGGCCAACGCCCACCTTTAATCTCACCGCAGGACGTCCACGAACAGCGCTTCCCATCGATCCACGACTGCCGGCAATCTCAAGCCCTCCACCGACTGTCGCGCCGCGGTCCCGAGGCGCCTGCGCAGGTTGGCGGATGCCATGAGGTTGCCTAGTTGCTCAGCTAGGTGACTCGCATCGCCTCGGCGGGCGATGAGTCCGGTCCGACCATCGTCGACGAGCGCACGTACGCCAGCCGAGCAGTCGCTCGCGACGCAGGCGACACCGCACGCCATCGCCTCCGCGAGCGCAAGTGGGAACCCCTCTGTGAGCGACGGCAGCGCGAGGATTCCAGTTCCCATGAGCACGCCCATCGGGTCCGTTGTCGACGGCCGGAACGTGACGCGCGGGTTCTCGGCACTGAGCCGGCCCCGAAGTTCCTGCTCGAGAGGGCCTGACCCGACCATGTCGAGTCGCCACTTCGGATGGTCCGGTGCCAGCAGACGCCACGCCTCGAGAAGGAATCGGGGTCCCTTTTCTGCGGAGAATCGACCCAGGTAGGTCACCACTGGAGCGGCCGAGTCGGTCGCCTCTGCAGGCCAGTACGCAAGCGGGTTCGGCATCGTCACGACATTGTTGAAGCCCTCCGCACGGAATGACGACGCGTCCTCATCGCACAGCAGCGTGAACGCGTCGACGTCGCGGTACATAGCCTTTGCCCGCGGGAGGTCACGTCCGGCCTGGGCCGCCTCGAACGAGGAGTGGTACTGACCGATGACCGCCCAACCTGCGAGCCGGCAACGGTTGAGGTGCTCCATTGCCCACAGTTGCGCAGTGATGACGATCCCGGGTGGTCCGTCGTCGAGCAGCCGTTGCAGGCGTTCGGTCGCGAGCCTCTCATGTGCCAGGCGTGCCACCGCATCCTTGGGGTAAACATCGTCGAGCAAGGTGACGGTGTCATAGGTGGGGCTGGATTCGTACACGTGCGGCGGCTGATTCGGCACCACGCCGATGATCACGACATCGTGGCCGCGCGAACCGAGGCCCTGCGCGAGCACGTGCACGACCCGCTGGGCGCCTCCGAGCTCTTGGACAT
>CAMDKQ010000252.1 GCA_945901095.1 Bifidobacterium breve | reverse complement strand
CCGTTGGACAGTCGTGACGTAACCCGCGAGAGCCCCTTCGTTGCCGGGCCCAACTCGAGTGCGCCGTCAAGGGCGAATTGCGAGCCGTGGGCGGCACAGAGCCAGTCAGCGCCATCCAGACCCACGGTGACGCCAGCATGGGGGCAACGGAGGTCCAGTGCGACATATTTGCTCGCCTGCGTTCGCACGATCGCTGTCGGGACTCCCTTCACGTTGCCGAGGGCCACGACCCCGCCGGGCTTGGCGAGGGCGCTCACCTTCGACACCGTGACCTGAACGCGGCCGTCGGGAAGTCGTTTGATGCCGGGCGCTGCGCTCGCATCATCGGCGAGGAGGACAGCGCCGACAGACAGGCCCACGAGCGCGCAGGCGCCGGTGAGGAAGGCTCGTCGGGAGGGTTCGGGAAGTATGTTTTGGCTCATGCGACCAGTCTCGCTCAAGGTCGCCGATGGCGCACGCTAGACTTCTGGTCGATCCTTTGCGATCTGCGCCCGTAGCTCAACGGATAGAGCACTTGACTACGGATCAAGAGGTTGAAAGTTCGAATCTTTCCGGGCGCACCGAAATTCTTCCCCATCACCGTCGAGTCATCGACTGATCAGCCCGCTGCGGTGGGGTCCCCCATGGCGGCTCGCGCCTCCTGCGCTTTGGCAGATCCGCGCAGGGTCGTCGCCACCAGCACTGCGATCGCTGCACCGCTTATTGGCCCAACGACGTAGACCCAGTAGGTGCTGAGGTTGCCCAGCGCGACATCAGGTCCGAGCGCTCGTGCTGGGTTCATCGCGGCACCGTCAAATGGCCCGCCCATGGAACCCCAAGCCATGATGTACGCGGCGACGGCGAAGGGGACGTAAGGGCCACTCAACTTCGGGCCATTCGCCATCCCCAGCACCATCAGGACGAGTCCGAAGGTGATCAACGCCTCGAAGGCAACGGCCTCCCAAGCGAGCCCGTCTGGCGGACGGGTGGCGGCCAGATTTCCCAGTGGGCCGAACATCCACTTCGCAAGCATCGCGGCTGCGACGGCGGCAATGCACTGGACAATCCAGTACACGGCGGCCATGGACCAGCCCATGTCCTTGCGAAGTGCGAAGGCGAAGGTCATCGCCGGATTGAAGTGCGCTGAGATATCGCCGAGAAAGAAGATGGCCACCATCAGCCAGAGCGCGGAGAACGCCGAGAGGATCAGCGCCACGGCGTAGGTGTTCGGGTCGCCACCGCCGTACTTGGCTAAAACTGCAGCGCCCCCCGAGAGGATGAACACCAGCCCGAACATCCCGATGAACTCAGCGAGAAGCCGGCGCATCCGGTGCTCATTTGATGTCCAGGAGGCGTGGAACTGCCGATTGCCCACCTCGGCAGCAAGTGCGTCTTTGCCGACGAGCGGAGCGGTCATGACTTCTTCCGACTCGTCGTTGATTTCGCAGCCGGTCGTCGCGCGCGCGAGGGAGGCGTTGCAGCTGCACTCGGTGCGCTGCGATCCGGATGAGTCATATTGATGGGAACGACAACGCGGTCGAAGAGCTCCTCGGTGACACCGTTCTTCAACGCCGCCTGCTTGAGGGTGAGGTCGTTGTCAATGGCATAGTGCGCGATCACTGAGGCCTTGTCGTATCCGATGATGGGCGACAGGGCTGTGACCATCATGACCGATCGCTCAATGTTTGCCTTGAGTTGCGGCTTGTTGAGCTCCGCGCCTTCGATCATGAACTCCCGGAAGTGGTCGCACATATCCGCCATGATGAGCGCTGAGTGCAGGTAGTTGCTGATAAGGATCGGTCGGAAGGCATTGAGTTCGAAGTTGCCCTCCGAGCCGCCCATCTGAACCGCAACATCAGACGCCATGATTTGAATGCAGACCATCATCATTGCTTCGGCCTGGGTGGGATTGACCTTGCCCGGCATGATTGATGAGCCGGGCTCGTTCGAGGGGAAAATCAATTCCATCAGGCCCGTTCGAGGGCCTGAACCGAGCCAACGCATGTCGTTGGCGATCTTGAACAGGGTGACTGAAGCAGCCTTCAAGCCGGCGTGCGCCCGAACCATCCGATCCAACGTTCCTTGGGCAGCGAACTTGTTCTCGGCGGTCTGGAAGGGGTAGCCGGTGAGCTTCGCAATCACGGCAGCAACCTCGTCGCCGAAGCCTTCGGGGGAGTTGAGCCCGGTGCCGACTGCGGTGCCGCCCATCGCCAGACGAAGCAGGCCACTTGTCGCGTGCTCAACCTCGGTGATTGCGTCACCAAGTGCGGCCGCGTATCCCGACCACTCCTGTCCGACGGTCAGCGGGGTTGCATCCTCAAGGTGAGTACGGCCGATCTTCACGATGGAATGCCACTGACGGGACTTCTTTTCCAGGGCCTTCTGGAGGCGCTTTAGGGCCGGGACTGTCTGCTCAATCGTCATCTTGTACGCGGCGATGTGCATCGCAGTTGGGAAGGTGTCGTTGGAGGACTGCCCCATGTTGACGTGGTCGTTCGGATGAATGGGCTCCTGCGATCCGAGTTTGCCACCAACAAGTTGAATGCATCGATTGGATACGACCTCATTCACGTTCATGTTGGACTGCGTTCCCGATCCGGTCTGCCATACGTACAGCGGGAAGTCCTGATCGAGGGCGCCGCTGATGACTTCATCGCACACTCGTTCGATGAGGGTGCCCTTCCAAACGGGAAGGCGGTCATGGCGGGTATTGACAATCGCCGCGGCCTTCTTGACATAACCGTACGCGTGATAAACCTCGTGAGGCATTCGATCATGACCGATGTTGAAGTGGATCAGGCTGCGCTGGGTCTGCGCACCCCAGTAGCGGTTGGCCGGGACCATCACGGTGCCGAGGCTGTCGAATTCTTTACGTTGCCCCGAGCCCTTCAGTCCAATCGGTAGGTCAAGGATCTTCGGTGACTTCTCATCTATCGCCATTACGGCCTCCAAAGGAATATTCATCGATAACAATGTGGTAAATTTTTATAGTGTAGAGTCGCGGGTTGCAGTTATTTGCAGGGGGGCTCATACTCCCGGAGACTGCCCCGCCGGTCGGAAACAGATGGCTTGGCTTTGCCGGTCGCGGTGTCGAAGCGGGGCGCCGTTGACGGGGCATGAAGAAGGTAGGGACGAGGGCGATCACCGGGATGCCTACCGATGCCGGATGAGCCTTGGATGAGCGTCACGGAACCGGGAGTTCGCCCACGGTTGGTTGCCATCTTGGATGGTGAACCCAGTGAGCGAGGGTCGGACACCATCGAAGATCGCAGTGCACGGTGACTCGAGGATGAGCGCCCACTCGCGCCTCAGGAGCGTGTCCTGCAGCATCCCCTCGAACTCCATCCCTTGCAGGTCGACGTGGAGGAGGTCGGTTCACCATCGGGTGACGCACCGCCACTGTGGACCGCGCCGCCCATGTCGACCGCGTTGTCTGCCGCGTGCTGCCTGGCCCGTTCAGCACATACGACTCCCATGACAGCCCAGGGAGCCCATCCCGCACCCACGGGAGCATCTGGATGCGGGTGCTGATGCCGGCCCAGTCGACCCGGTAAACACCCTCACCGGCGGGCAGGTTCTGCGCGCGGATCTCCTCCAAGATTGAGGGGATTTCCGGCTCGCACATGGGCAGGTGGAGCCCATTGCCGAGCATGCCTGGCGTTGCTGGTTCGGGAGCGGCAGCATCCGTCGATCCCGCCGCCTGTGAACGACGACGAAGGGCCACTGGAAGGCCGCCCCTTCACTACCCCGCTGTGCCGACCGGAAGAATGGTACCCATGGCCGGCAGAAATCTCATCAACATCGAGCAAGTCACGAAGGCCTATGGCGAACGTCCGCTCCTCGACCAAGTGTCGTTGGGAGTCGGGGCGGGGGAGCGAATCGCGGTCGTCGGCCGTAATGGTGCGGGCAAGAGCACCCTTCTCCACGTGATGGCCGGCGTGGAGACGGTGAACTCAGGAAGGGCCACCATCGGCTCGGACGTCAACCTTGCTCTGGTGTCGCAGGCAGAGGTGGTCGATGCCGAGCAGACAGTCGGCCACTACCTCGTGCCCGACCAAGATGTGCACGAATGGGCGTCGAATGCACGGATCCGCGAGGTCCTCACCGGCCTGCTCGGTGGGTTCGACGAGACCCTGCTGCTCCGGACAATGGGCAATATGTCGGGCGGTGAGCGCCGCCGCGTCCAGCTCGCGCGGGCCCTCATTGCAGATCTCGACATCCTGCTTCTCGACGAGCCCACGAACCACCTCGATGTCGAGGTGGTGGCCTGGCTAGCCGAATACTTGAAGTCCAAGAACAGGCTCGCGGTCGTAGTCGTGACGCATGACCGCTGGTTTCTCGATGCTCTCTGCGACCGCACCTGGGAGGTCGTGAACGGGCAGGTCGACGAATATGACGGTGGCTACTCGGCATTCGTCCTCGCGAAGGCCGAGCGGTTCCGGCAGGCGA
>CAMDKQ010000251.1 GCA_945901095.1 Bifidobacterium breve | reverse complement strand
GCATGGCAGGCAAGTTCGAGGTGTACGAGGACAAGTCAGGCAAGTTCCGGTTCCGGCTGAAGGCCGGGAACGGCGAGATCGTTGCCGTGGGCGAGGCATACGACACGCTCGCCGCGGCGAAGGAAGGGTGCGCTGCGGTGCAGCGAGCCGCTGACGGCGCGACCGTCGTCGAAGCCGACAGCTAGCGCCAGTGGCCGCCTGACCTAGTTGCTCAGCATGGCGACTGGTCTGGCGGCCCGCTCGGGGGGCTTGAATCGGTCTTGCAGGTGAGTCCTCATCTCGCCCGCCCCTTGCCTGCCGGGTAGGTCCTCGACTTGCCATCAGCCCAGTCAGCCTTGAACACGCCTGCTCGCGCTGCAGGCGATTGATCGATTCGGGGACGCTGTTGAACCCTCGCCCACTCACGCCTGGATTCATGCAGGCGACGATGCGGCGGCCCCTGGTCGCCTCGTGGTGCGCAAGAATCCGCGCCGCACGCGCGAGTTGCCTCGCCAGCGCGGGCGTCGGCTCAACTCGGTCCGGACGCGCTTTCGCGCGCAGTCCCCTGACGAGTGTCGCGGCTGGACTGAAGAGTCGCAGCTGGACGACGCGACACTTCCCCTAGATTCCGCAGGACGGCGTTGGCGTATAACGGGGCCTCCGTGCCTCGGACTGCGACGCGGAACGTGAGCCAGCTTGCCTACAATACCTACGCGACTAGAGTGTGTCGCAATGTAGGAGGTGGGAAATGAGCGTTCACGCAGACGAGCTCGCCCGGGAACTTGCCGATCTGACCCCGGACGAGTTGGTGGACGTCGTCACGGATGCCCTGGGGCAGACCCAGGCTGCACCGTGGGGGCCCTCGGTGGGAGTGCTCCTGCGCGCACTGCTCACCTCGTCCGATCGTGTCGAGGCGCTGGCGGGCGAGCCGCGTCGTCTCATCGACTCCGATGTCGTGGAGTCGGACATCCGCATCCGAGCGGCCGCACGAGCGGCCGTGCTTTCGGTAGAGATGCTCGACTCATCCGGGGTCGGGCAGCTCCTGGGCGTGGGAGTCCGCAACACTCGCGAGGAGGCCAGTCGCCTGCGACGCAGAGGTGCACTGCTCGGCCTTCCCAATGCGCGCCGCGCATACGTGTTCCCGGCGTTCCAGTTCGATGTCGCTGGCCGCCGCATCCATCCGGTCGTTGCGAGGGTGAACGAGGCACTCGACGCGATTGGTGACCCGTGGGGCGTCGGGTCGTGGTGGGTGAGCCCGCATGCTCGGCTGGGAGGCTCTGCTCCTCTTTCCCTGGTCGGCACAGGCCGTGAAGGCGACCTGCTTGTCCTTGCGGGTGTGAAGCCAGCGGCGTCGGCAGTGTGAACTGGCCATCAGTCCCCCGCCCGCCCGGCACTCCGCCGGCGGGGAACCCCAGCACGGTTCAGCTGCCGAGCGGGACGACGCTCTGGCGCGTCCACCGACCGCCTCATGCAGCGGACTCGTTCAATCCCAACGCACAGCCTTCCGCCCTTGCCGGAGGGCGCTTCGACAGCCTCGACGGATCCTTCTCATACGCATACCTGGGCGACGCCCCCTCGACGGCGATCGTGGAGACGGCCTGCCGAGACCTGCCGCTCGGTGGGGCACCACGCCTTGTTCCGCGCAAGGAGCTCACCGGGCGTTGCCTGTCGAAGGTCACCATCGTGCGGGACCTGTCGGTCCTCGTGCTCCACGGAGCGGGGCTCACTCATGTGGGCGCACCGCTCTCGCTCACGAAATGCGACGCCGACCAGTACGAGCTCACCCGGGCGTGGGCGCACGCGCTTCGCACCTGGTTCCCGCAGGTGGATGGCTTCCAGTACCGCCCCCGGCACGACGAGGACGCGTTCGCGTGGGTGCTGTTCGATGACGGACCCTCCGCCCCGTGCGCGAGGGCTCGGGGCTCCCTGGCATGCACCGGTCCCGAGGTCGACCTGCTTGCCCCGTCCTTCGCGGTGGAACTGCGCCAGGTGCTGCACAAGTTCAACGCGACCGTCGAGCGGTGACTGGTGAACGCCAGCAGTGGGGAGGGATCGCCGTCCCGAGGCGATGCGTCGTGGTCCCGTCGAAGGGGCGCGCGAGGGGACTGTCAGACCTGACTCGCACGGTGAGAGGCAATGAGTTCGCCGGCGGGATCACATGAGGGAATCGAAACGTATGTCGCTCACAGAACGAGTCCCCGCTCGGAGCTAGGCATGATTGAGATTCACAACACGTTGGACGTGGAGTCGCTGCGACGCCTTGACGGGCTGCGCGGTGCGAGCTTGCGTCGAATCTTTGGCGTCAATCTCGACGTTCGCCTGATGAGCGAGGACGTGAGTCTTGAGACCGACAAGGCAACCGTCACCCTGTGGGGCGAAGTCGATGGGCTTGGAGACTGGGAGGGCTTCGACGGCCAATACGCGGTGCTGCACATTGACGACGGTGTTCCCGACATCTACACCGCGAACGACCTTCTTGCCGGCCGCGCGTTGGACGAGAACAGCTTCTTCTTCCATGCTGGGGATCGGATCCAAGACATCAGCATCGTGCGCGAGCACGTGCGCAAGGACGTCTCAGGTGAGACCGAATGGGAATACACGACGGACAGTGCTGTCGTCCTCGACCTCTCTGGTGGCGTGCTCGCCATTTCGAAGACGGCCCTCGACGCAGAGATGCTCGCCATCACTTTCGCTGATTCATGGGAGCAACTCACCATTCCGCCGGCAGGAGCATTCTGGTTCCACTGGAACGAGATGGGCACGGAGTTTGCCCGCAGTCGTGAACTCATCAGCCTCGATGATCTGATTTAAGGCGCAAGAAGCTAATGCGTGTTGCCCCTCGCTGCCAGCGCCGAGCTGGCTGACGAGGGAATCCTCGCGTCCGTCGTTGACGTCACGTCCGGCGACCGCCTCCACACCGCGTGGCAGCGCACGATTCGGCAGGGCATCCGAACCGCGACGACGCCGTCATTCCCGGGGGCCCTTCGGTCGGTCTTCCCGACGCGGATACCGATCGTCACCGTCCATGACGCCGCGTCCCACAACATGGCATGGATGGGCTCGGCGCTCGGGGTTCCCTGCATTCCACTGGGAGTCGACTCATTCGGGCACTCGGGGACGATAGGAGACCTGTATGCCGCGCACGACCTCGACAGCGGCTCGATCGTGAATGCCGCCATCGCTGCGCTGTCGGTCTGGACGGATCGTTCATGAGCGAGCAGTCTGGCTTCGCGCCATTGCGCAGTTGGAGCGATGGATCCTGCGCGTCCCGGCGTCATCTACTTTCCCCTTCCATATCTGGAGCGTGAGATCGTGAAGAATCCCCGGCCGATCGACAAGTTGGGCGTTCCCGAAGCAGCGGCAGACGAGCAAATTGCCGAGGGCTACAGCCAGATCCGCAGACAGCTGGGCGTGCCGTTCGTCCCGACGATCTACCGAATCCTCGCGCAATGCCCCGAGCCGTTCTTCGTGGCGGTGGATGCGCTCGAGGACATCGTGCAGCTCGCCGAGCGCATGGATTTCAGGCGCCGAGTGCGACAACAGTCGCGTGCCGCATTGAACGAATCGAGATGCTGCCTGCCGGAAGGCGTCGAACTCCCGGCGCCTTTCGAGACCGTCATGGCGAACTACTCGGCGGCAAATCCGATCGGCTTGATATTCAGCCTGTCCATTGTCGGGAGTCTCTCGCGCCCGCACCCCGGCGTCATGGATTCCTTGATCCCGGCGACTGCGGATACCGACCTGAGCGCTGACATCGTCGCCTGCCATGGCGACGTGATCCTCCCGGGTTTCTGGCGGGACACCATGGCCTGGCCGGAGCTTGCCCAGGAACTCTGGACCTGCACGCGAACCCATTCGCGCGAGGGGCACCTCGAACGAGCGCGAGATTCGGTACTCGACTTCGCCGCTGCAGCAACGTCCGGGACGGCCGTCGATGCGATGGCGGAGAAGCTGCGACCCATGATGCCGGACGATCTCGTGGAGATCCTGGCGTGGTTCCCGACCGGAATCTCGACCATGATCGTTGAGGTGGAGTGGCTTCTGGGCGCTCGGCGAGAAGCGGTCGAGGCCGCAGGAGCCTCCGCCTGACATGAGCCGGCCCGGTTCTTGCAGGCAGGGCCATGCCTGGACGAGTCTGGATCTCGCTGGTGGACGACGAGGCCGAGCACTGGGCCGCTGGTTGGCTGGATGACCTGAGTGTTTCTCCGCGCAATCGGCTCGAGGTATCGAAGGGCGATCGCAAGGGTCAGATGAGCATCCGCATCAATGACCAGTGGCGGGTGTGCTTCCGCTGGACAGAGGCGGGGCCGGCTGACGTTGAGATCGTGGACTACCACTGAGGGCAGGGAGTGAATGATGGCGAAGAGTGCAGTGCTGCTGGATCCGGTGACGCCGGGGGAACTGCTGTGGGAGGAGTTTATGTCGCCTATGGGCTTGACCCGGTATCGCCTGGCCAAGGAGATCGG
>CAMDKQ010000250.1 GCA_945901095.1 Bifidobacterium breve | reverse complement strand
CGGCATCGAGTTTTGATGTCCACGAGTGGATGGCGCTGGCGACCTCCGTTTTCGCCGTTGTTGCCACGGTCTTTATTCTGCTCGGCATCCTTCTTTGGCAGGGGGCCCTTCGTCCGGGCGTTCGACTCACCCTCACCATCACCGCCGTGATCGCCTTTATCGGCTCTTTCATTCCGCTCCTCTCTGAAGGCGCGGGATCAGCCATTCAGGAAGACACTGTCTTGTTCATGGTGTTGGTTCAGGGCGCCGCGCTCGTAGGCGCCCTCCTGCTGTGGTCGCGTCCCGTGAAGGCGTGGATTGCTGAGCCTGCGAGCTAGGTGAGCCGGTAGGCACCAGGGTTCCTATCCAGACTTGGTCGTGACGAGTCGCTCAAGCTGCGCGACAACAGAATCGAACGGCTTGAGCGACCCCTGGGCTCTGGACATCACGAGAGCTCCTTCGATCGAGGCGATCATCATCGGCGCGATCGCATCAGACGTTGGCCGATTCAGACCCGAACGCTGGAGCAGCGCCGAGATTGAGGCCTGCCAGGCGATGAATACCGCGCCCGTCGCCGCACGCGGACCGGTGTCGCCTGCCACCGCGACTGCGGCAATCGCGCAACCCGAGGTCACGCGCGAACTCTCGAGCACGCTCCTCCATACGGCGGTGACCTCGATAACGGCGTCGCGAGGCGTCGCCGGCGCCAGGCTATCGAGGTAGGTCACGAAGCGGCGGCCAACCTCCTCCACGGCCTCGCGGACGAGCTGGTCCTTTCCCTCGGGAAAGTGATGGTAGATCGAGCCGCGCGGCGCCCCGCTCTCGGCGAGCACGGTCGAGAAGGACGTGCCTTCGAGCCCATCGCGCGCGAGCAGCCGAGTTGCTGCGGTGATCATGCGGTCGCGCGACTCCGACGACACCAGCACGTCCCCCTTCCTTGCCGATGATCAGGTACGTCGTGTAAGACTATGATGATCATCATAGTCTCCTTCCCATCTGCCGGCGTTGCTGCCGCTCCACGCTACGGGCTTTCCGACCTCGGGAGGCGGAGTATCCACTGGGCGTGCACCTTGACCTCCTTGACCACGATCACTTAAGTGCGTACGGTAGTACTTGACCCACTTGACTGGAGGCTAAAGATGACGAGCGCGCTGAACCTGGCCGGCTACGGCACCGAGGACGAGTATGAGGAGGAGGTTCTCAACTCGCTGCGTCGACACCTGCACGTGATAGTCCCGCGCCTCGCACAATCCGGCAGCCCGCTCCCTGCGCCTGCCGAGCTGGCCGACGCGATGGCGGCCGCCGTCCCCGGCGCCACGACGAGGTCCGAGTACGACACGCTACTGGGGCCGTTCTACTCGTCGACGGGCGTCATGCGCCTGCTCGACGTACCAAGCAAGCAGGCGCTCGCCGATCGCCGTACCCGCGGGACGATTCTCGCGGCACGCACCAGCGACAACATGTGGGTGTACCCCGCGTTTCAGTTCGACGTACAGGCTCATGCTGTGCGGCGTTCCCTTGTTCCGCTGCTCGCCGCTCTCAAGACCGCACCGCGTTGGGGCGCTGCCCTGTGGCTGGTCACCGACCATGACGAGCTGCGGGGCCGCTCGCCGCTGAAGGCCGCTGCCGCCAGCGACAAGGAGCGCGACGTTGTCACGCGGCTCGCCGTGCAGTACGCACAGGCGGTCACGGCTTGACCCGACGCGACCGGCAGCGCCAAGGTGACCCGGAAGGCATCGACGGCACATTCCCGCACTTCACCCCAGGCACGGGTGTGTGGTTCCGTGCTCACAGTCACCGGCCACGGCAGCGTGACGGCGGCTGCTGGTTCTACTCCAGTGTCCCCGGCACCGATGGCACCGTCGGCGGTCGCTTCGACCTGGCGCATCCTGCAGGCAGCTGCTACTGGGCCAGTTCCGAAGTTGCCGCAGCGCGGGAACGGCTTGGCCGCCCCGGCCGCCTCATCGCTCATGACGAAGTGGAAGGCGTGCGGATCTCACGGGCCGAATACGACCCGGGCCGCCTAGCCGACCTGCTCGCCTCCGACGCCGTGCTACACGGCGTGACACAGGAGCTGTCGAGCGCTGTGTCGTACGAACTCGCTCAACGCTGGGCGGCAGCCTTCGCCGATGCCAGCTTCGACGGTGTGCGGTACCAGCCGCGGTTCACGACCGAGCGGGCGCAGGCGGTGGCCTGCTTCGCCGCCTCCGGCCGACCACGGCCCGCCCGGGCAGTCGACTCCAGTCGCCCCATGGCGGACGTCCTGCAGGAAAGCGGCTGTGACGTCCTGAGTCACCCCAGTTCGCGCGATCTCTCACCGCTACTCGACTGACCCCGACCTTCGGCCCGCCCTCAGGGTGCTGTGAGACCGAGCAGGCGGTGACAACCCGACTCATGACAGTGCGCAGCGAGTGCCAAGGATTGCTGCCTGAACGTCATGCGCGTGCCGTTGGTGCAGCCGGGTTGCTGCGGTGATCATGCGGTCGCGCGACTATGATGACCATCATAGTTCGTTCGTTGTTCGTTGAGCCGTGCAAGGAGTTGCCGTGTCTGTCATCCCCGTCCAATTCCTCGAGCCATCAGGCTCACTCCTTGAGCGTTCAGAGTGGGTGACCAGACAGATTCAGGGGCAAGGGTGAGCCCGAATCGTCCCGGCGAGCGAGCCCCTGAGGTAGTGCCCGTGGCATTCCACGTCACCGCATCAGACGGCTACCGGCTCGCTGCTCGGCGATATTCGGTGCCTGAGCCCCGCGCGCGCATCGTGATGGCGGGCGCCACCGGAGTGCCTCAGGGGTTCTACCGACGATTCGCCTCCCATGCTGCCGGCGCTGGGTTCGAGGTCGTCACGTTCGACTACCGAGGGATCGGGGAGTCTGCACCCGCCACCCTTCGCGGCTTCCGGATGGATTACCGCGACTGGGGTCGGCTGGATCTCGCTGCCGTCGTCGACGAAATCGCCGATGATCATGTGAGCACCCACCTCGTCGCCCACTCGTACGGGGGCCAGGCGCTCGGGCTGCTGCCTGACCCGTCACGTCTGCAGTCCATGCACGCCTTTGGCACAGGGACCGGGTGGAGCGGATACATGCCTCGCCTGGAGCAACTGCGCGTCCGCGTGCTCTGGGACCTCGCCGGACCGGTCGTCACACGAAGCGCGGGCTACCTCGCGTGGAGCCGGCTCGGTCTCGGGGAGGACCTCCCGCTTGACGTATACCGGCAGTGGAAGCGCTGGTGCCGTTACCCGCACCACTACTTTGAGGATCCTGACATCAGTGCTGAAATGGTGGCCCTATTCGACAAGGTTGACATCCCCATCGTGGCGATCAACTCAACGGATGACCGCTGGATACCGCCGGTATCGCGCGACGCATTCATGTCCTTCTATCGCAATGCTCAGGTCACTGCCCGCGATATTCGACCCAGCGATGTCGGGGCCACATCGCTCGGTCACATGGGGTATTTCCGGCAGGATGCGACCCCCCTGTGGGACCAGGTCCTCGCCGATCTCAAGGGCTAATTTCCACCATGGCTACCTGCGTTTTGAAGATCCGATGAGCTCCTCGCGTGAGGTGGTGAATTCGGCAAGGACATCGGGTATGGGTGTCACACCGAGCCCGGGCCCGGTGGGAACGGTCATCAGTCCGTCGGCGTCCATCACGAACGGCTCAGTCACGTCAAGGCTGTAGAACCTCGAGGACGAACTGGTGTCGCCGGGCAGGGTGAATCCGGGCAACGAAGCCAGAGCGATATTGGCCGCTCGGCCGATTCCGGTCTCGACCATTCCGCCGCACCAAACCGGCACACCACGTGCGACCGCGACGTCATGGATCGCCTTGGCACTGAGGTAGCCGCCGACTCGGCCGGCCTTGATATTGACGATCTCGCACGCGCCGTAGTCGATCAGGCTCTCGGCGTTGTCGGCGGAGAGCACCGACTCATCGAGGCATACCGGCGTGCGCATCCGCTTGGCGAGCAACTTGTGGCCGAGGTAGTCCTCCTCGTGGATGGGCTGCTCGATCAGCAGGAGATCGAACTCATCGAGTGCGCAGAGGTGCTCAATGTCGGCTCGCGAATACGCCTGGTTTGCGTCGACCTGAAGGGGAATGTCGGGATACCGCTCGCGGATCACTCTCGTCGGTTCGATGTCCCAGCCCGGCTGGATCTTGAGCTTGATTCGTCGATAGCCCTCCGCCACGTAGCCATCGACCTCGGCGATCAGTGTGTCGATCGAGTCGTCCGCGGGGATCCCGGTTGAAACGCCACAGGGGATTCGATCATGCACCGACCCGAGATAGGCGGCAAAGGATTCACCTGAGGCTCGCAGTTGAGCATCGAGGAGGGCGAGTTCGAGTGCGCCGCGTGCCATCGGGTGGCCGCGTACCGGCCCGAGTAATTCGGGAACTTCCTCGGCGGCGAGGTCCCGACCAATGAGCCGGGGCACGAGGTGCTCTCGCCAGACAAGCATGACCGCGTCGTTGAACTCGTGGCTGTAGAGCGGATC
>CAMDKQ010000249.1 GCA_945901095.1 Bifidobacterium breve | reverse complement strand
CTGATTGATTGTGAGGCTAGCCGGGTATCACGCCCTGTGCAACGGGATTGCTCAAACTCCCTTGGGCGCCCTGCGGGTCACCTTGGCGATGAGCAATTGTGCTGATCCGACGATTCCGCCCGGGGCGAGCAGCACGACGAGCACAACGAGGAGGCCGTAGATGAGATTTGGCGCGTTGTTCGTGATCTGGTCCTCCCATCCGCCCCTCTCTGAGAGCGAGAGGACGAATTCGGGGAGCCACACAAGCAACAGGCCGCCGATGACGGCACCGAGGAGGGATGAACGGCCGCCGAGGACAACACCGACGAGGAGCGACAGCGAAAGGCCAAGGCCAAAGGCCCCTGGGCCCACGTAGCTGAGAATCTGTGCGAACACAGCGCCGGCCAGGGCCGCAAACAGGCTACTCACGGCGAATGCTGAGACCTTCGCTTTCGCAGGGGAAATGCCGGCGACCGCCGCGGCGACGGAGTCGTCGCGAACAGCACGCCACACCCTGCCCTGCCGGCCCCGAACGAGGTTGAGGGCGATGAACGCGGCAATGCACGCCACCGTGATCGCGAGCCCCGCCTGCCAGCGCTCGATGATGAACGAGGCATCGATGAGATCGCCAGTTCCGCTGAGGTCGACGCTGCTCATGTCGGTCGTTGCCGGATCGATTACAGGGGCGTCAACCGAAGGTGCTGCCGCACTAGCGTCGGTGGTGGGGAAGTTGTCCATCGTGAGCATGTCGTCCGGGGACACGGTCGCCTCGGCTGATGGTGCGGCAATGGTCGAGGCATCATCGGAGGGCGTTTCGGCGCTGCCGTCGACGAACACCTCCTCCTCAACCGGCGCATACCCGCCCTCCGGGTAAGGCACGGTGAGCATGAGACCGCTCTCGCCGCCGAGGAGTTCGGGGAAGCGGTTGGCAATGGCCGGGACGCCGACGGCAAGGCCGAGGGTGAGACCGGCGAGATATGGACCGCGCAGTCGCGCCGCGATGCCTCCAATGAGGAGCCCGACGACAACACCGCCAACGGCCGCGAAGCCCATCGACCACCAGCCATTCCAGGGCAGACCGAGGATCGGGACCGTCTGCCAGTGAAGCGAGGTGACGGCGAAGACGTAGCCGCCCACCGCCATGAGGGCCCCGTTACCGAGCGACACCTGACCGGAAAGGCCGACGAGGATGACCATGCCGAACATCGCGGTCGCGTACATGGCAACGAGGGCGATGTAGTAGTTGGCGAGCGGATCGACGGAATCATTGATCCGCATGATGAGGAACCAGATGACGATGACGAATGCCGCGTGACTGACGAGCCGGGCGCCGGGGAATCGGAGGAGGGATGTCATGGAGCTATACCGCCCTCGCCTTGTGATGCCCGAAGACTCCGTCGGGCTTGGTGATCAATGACAGTGCAAGCAGGACGAGGGCGACGACGGGGGCATTCCCGGAATTGCTGAGGCCCGAAACGAGTGAGATGACGAGCCCCGCGAAGACGCCCAGAGCGACGGCTCCGACGAGGCTGTCGAGTCCGCCGATGACTGCAGCGGTGAAGGCGAAGACCAGAAGGATGTCGAAGGTGGTGGGCGACACGGTTGAGCTTGGGGCGACGAGTACTCCGGCGACCGCACCAACAACCCCGGCCAGTGCCCATCCGAAGGTGAGTACGCGGCTCACTCGCACCCCTGAGAGGCGAGCAACCTCAGGATTGAACGCCGACGCACGCATTGCCAGCCCGATCGAGGTTCGTGTGAAGAGCAGTGAGAGAGCAATGACGAGCAGGATGGTCACGCCGATCACGACGAAGTCGTAGACGGAGATGGGCCAGATACGTCCGAATGCCACGATGCCGGCGTTGTCGAAGGGCTGCGGGTAAGCCTGTGCATCGCCACCCCAGATCATGCCGACGGCGGCCTGAAGAGCGATGAGGACACCGAAGGTCGCGATGATGGCGCCCGAGGTGTCAGCGCGGCGCATGGGTCGCAGCACAAGGAACTGCACGATGACGCCGAGGATCGCCCCGGCGACCATGGCGACCACGAGCGCAAGCGCCCAGGAACCCGTGAGGGTCTGCACGGTCAGCGCCACGAACGTCGTGAACATCGCCTGCCCTACCTGCGCGAAATTCACGACCCGGGTCGCGCGCCAGATGAGGACGAGCGCGATCGCCATGAGTGCGATGACAGCACCGTTGCTGACACCACCGATGAGGTAGTCAATGAATGAGGTCATCGCCGTGCCCTTCAGTATCCGAGGTAGGCATGTCGGAGTTTTTCGTCGGACGCGATCTCGGACGCTGGCCCGGTTTGCACAATCCGACCGAGATTGAGGACGACGCCGGTATCGGCCATGCGCAGTGCCGTTACCGCGTTCTGCTCGACGAGGAGCACGGCGATCTTCGTCTCGTCCGCGAGGCGGCGGACGAGGTGGAGGATCTGCGTGACGATAAGCGGCGCAAGGCCGAGTGACGGCTCGTCGAGGAGCAGGCATTTCGGATTCGACATGAGTGCGCGGCCGATGGCCAATTGCTGGCGCTCGCCACCGCTGAGGGTGTCGGCCCGCATGCGCTGGCGCTCAGCAAGCACAGGGAACAGGTCGAACACCTCTGCCTGCGTGGTGCGCCGGTCTGCCTTGGGCCGCCATAGACCACCGAGTCGCAGGTTTTCCTCCACGGTGAGCTCAGGGATCGTCGAACGTCCTTCGGGGACGAGGGCGACACCCATGCGGACGATGTCCTCGGGGCTTTTCCGCGTGATGATCTCGCCGTCGAGGGTGGCCTGCCCGGCAGCGGGGGTCACGAGGCCGGCGAGCGTGCGCATGAGTGTCGACTTGCCGGCCCCGTTGGCGCCGATGACGGCGGTGACCTCGCCGCGCGGCACTGAGATCGTCACCCCGTTCAGGGCCTCGACCGGGCCGTAGCTCACGGTGAGATCTGTGATGGAAAGCATCAGGCTGCCCCCTCCTGGCCGAGGTAGGCGGCGAGTACCGCTGGATCCTGTCGGACAACCTCCGGAGTGCCGGCGGCAATGACCTTGCCTGCGTCGAGGACCCAGATGAGGTCGCACACCTCCATCACCAACTCCATGTGATGTTCGACGAGGAGCACCGTGCGCTTGGGTACCCAACTCATGATGAGGCGGGCGAGGTCGGCCATGTCACCAGCACTGATCCCGCCGGCCGGCTCGTCAAGCAGGAGTATCTTGGGGTCGCTCACGAGGGCCCGGGCCAGCGCCACGCGCTTTTGGATCGGGTAGGGGAGTTCGCCCGGCAGTCGCCCTGCGTCGGACTCGACTCCGAGTTCGGTCATGATCGCCAGTGCCCGATCGCGCAGGTCGGCCTGCTCGGTGTCGGTCCATGGCATGGCGAGGGCTTGGGCGATGATGCCGCTCTTCACTCGCGAGGATCCGCCGAGCATGACATTTTCGAGCGCGGAGAGGCTGGGGAAGAGGCCGACCCCCTGCAGGGTGCGGGCGATACCTAGTTCGGTGAGCCGGTGTGGGTGGATGTGCTTGAGCTTTCGTCCGTCGACCCGGATTTCACCCGAGTCAGGCTTGACAAACCCGCTGATGACGTTGAAGACGGTTGTCTTGCCGGCGCCGTTCGGGCCGATGAGCCCGGTGACGGTGCCCTCGGGAATGCCGATGCTCACGTCGTCGAGGATGCGAAGTCCGCTGAGCGTGACGCAGATGGACCGCGTGGAAAGGACCGGGTCCGTGAGGGGCAGCACGTACCGCATGCAGAATCCGATCCGTTGTCGAGTGGGGCGTGAGATGTTGGCCCCTCAGTCTGTACGTGCTGGGCGGGTCGCGCAATCGGTTTGGGTGACCTCAGGTGCTCCGTCCGAATGCGAGCACCGTGATGTCGTCGGCATTCCACTCGGTTGCGCGCTGTCGGGCCCGACCGATGACGCACTCAGCGAGTTCTGTCGGGTTAGCCCGCACTGACGTCGCATAGGCATCAATGATTGATAGGAGGCCGTGCTGCCCCAACTCCTCGCCGCCCTCGTCGAGGGATTCGACGAGACCGTCGGTGAACGCGAGGCATACGTCGCCGGGGCTGAAGGGCGCCTGCTGTGTGTGCCACTGCCCACCGAGCGGGGAGAGTAGTTGGCCGGTGCTCCCGCACGAGCCGATGGTGCCGTTGCCTCGCACGATGAGCGGCGGATGGTGTCCGGCATTCGCCCACTCAAGGGTGTCGAAGCCATCCGGCACAAGGGCGATGAAGGCGGTGACGAGCAGCCCGCTGGTTCGCAGTCCCCTCGCGGCGAGATCCATGACTTGATCCGGCCTGAGTCCGGCAAGCAATCCGGTTCGAAAGATAGATCGGAGGCCGACCGCGGTGATCCCGGCGTGAAGGTCGTGCCCTGAGACGTCAGCAATGACGAGGCCGAGCCCGCCGCCTGGAAGGGTGACAGCATCCCACCAGTCCCCGGCGATGACTCCTTGGGCAGCGCGGGTCGTCCCGAATAGGTCGACGCCGCCGAGGCGTGCATCGGACGG
>CAMDKQ010000248.1 GCA_945901095.1 Bifidobacterium breve | reverse complement strand
GGGTGAGGAACATTTTCATCTGCTCGGCTGACGTGTTTTGGGCCTCGTCGAGAATGATGAAGGCGTCGTTGAGTGTGCGGCCTCGCATATAGGCGAGGGGGGCGACCTCGATGGTGCCGCTGGTGATGAGGCGGGGGATTGAGTCTGGGTCGATCATGTCGTGGAGGGCGTCGTAGAGCGGGCGCAGGTACGGGTCGATCTTCTCCGACAGGGTGCCGGGCAGGAATCCGAGTTTCTCGCCTGCTTCGACCGCGGGCCTGGTGAGAACGATTCGGTTCACCCGCTTGGCCTGCAGCGCCTGCACCGCCTTGGCGACCGCAAGGTAGGTCTTGCCGGTGCCGGCAGGCCCGATGCCGAACACGATCGTGTTCGTGTCGATGGCGTCGACGTAGCGCTTCTGGTTAAGCGTTTTCGCGCGGATGGTTCGCCCGCGGTTGCTCAGGATATTGGCGGTGAGGACGTCGCTGGGCCGCGATCCCGACTGCATGAGGGAGATGCTGCGTTCCACCGACTCCCCGCTGAGAGCCTGGCCGGTGCGGAGCAGGGTGAGCATTTCGCCGAAGAGGGTCTCGATCATGCCGACGTCGTCTGCGCTGCCGGTGATGGTGATTTCGTTGCCGCGCAGCAGGATGTCTGCCTGTGGGAATCCCGCCTCGACAAGTCGGAGGTACTCGTCCGATGCGCCGACGAGGGCGACCATCGGCTGGGAGTTCGGAATGGTGATGCGGGCCTGCGCCTGCGGTTGATCTGATTGCGGTTGCGGCTGAGCAGATGTTGGAAGGGTCACTCGTTATCCCGGGGGCCAGAGGAGGTCACGTCCGCCGAGGACATGAGCATGAACATGGAACACGGTCTGCCCGGCGTCGGCACCGGTGTTGAAGACGATTCGGTAGCCATTGCTGAGGCCCTCGGCCTCGGCGACCTGCGCTGCTGCTGCAAGGAGGTGGCCTGCCAGAGTCGGATCGGCTGCCACGATCTCGGCCACATTGGCATGGTGCGAGGTCGAGATGACAAGGACGTGGACGGGCGACTGCGGGCTGATGTCGCGAAAAGCAACGACCTCGTCTGTGCGCAGGACGATGTCGGCGGGCGTTTCGCCTTCGACGATTCCGCAGAACAGACATTCGCTCATGCGGATGATCCTTGCATGTCAGCCGCCCGCCAGCGGGCGCTCGCCGAGATCGCTGTCACAGCGACTGCTCCGGCCAGTGAAGATCGCAGCACGCTCGGGCCGAGTCGCACCTCCAGCGCCCCTGCATCACGCAGTCCGGCTCGCTCGTCGTCGGCCAGGCCGCCCTCAGGTCCGACCACGATGACGATCTCGCCGCCAGCAGGCAGGTGAGTGTCGGCAAGGCCCGTGGTGGCATCCTCGTGGAGCAACAGGGCGAGGTTGGCCCCCGACACCAGCGCGCAGGCGTTGGTGAAGGAGGCAAGTTCGCCGATGACGGGGGTTCGCGCACGCCGGGACTGCTTTGCCGCGGCCGCCGCTGCGGCCTGCCATTTAGCTCGTGCCTTCTCGGCCTTTTCCGGCTTCCATTGCGCGATGGATCGTTGTGCTGCCCAGGGAACGATGGCATCGACTCCGACCTGAGTCATGAGGTCGACGGCAAGTTCGGCATGCTCTCCCTTCGGCAGTGCCTGGATGACGGTGAGGCGCAGTTCGGGAGCGGGTTCGTCGATGACGTCGGCAACCTCGATTCCGAGCGAATCGCGACCATCGACGGACGCGATGGTTCCGCGCACGCGCCTGCCTGCACCATCGACCAATTCGATGGACTCCCCCGACTCCATGCGCATGACGCTCACTGCGTGACGGGCCTCAGGCCCAACAATGGTCAGCAAGGCGCCGACCCGTGCACCGGAGAGCTCGGCGGGGGTTGCGTGGAATACGGAGGCTGTCACTTCTGGGAGAACGCGTCCTTCAGTCGGGAGAAAAGGCCACCTGTTGCCTCATGGGAATCCACGCCAACGCGGGCACCCTCCTCTGCACGTAGGGCAGCTAGTTGGCGCAGAAGCGCGGTCTGCGCATCATCGAGCTTGGTCGGGACCTCGACGAGAAGATGCACATGCAGGTCGCCCCGTGCGGGGCTGCGCAACCGTGCCGCCCCCTTGCCGCGCAGGAGAAGCACCTCGCCGGGTTGGGTGCCCGCTCGAATGTCGAGGACCTGCTCGCCATCGAGGGTGTCGAAGGTGACGGAGGTTCCGAGAGCCGCGGAGGTCATTGGGAGCGTCACGGTGCAGTGGAGTTCGTCGCCCTGCCGCTCGAATACTGGGTTGGGTGCGACGGCGATCTCGACATAAAGATCGCCGGCTGGTCCGCCGTTCGGGCCGACCTCGCCCTCGCCGGTGAGCTGGATGCGGGTGCCGGAGTCGACGCCGGGCGGGATCTGGATCGTGAGGGTGCGCCGGGTTCGGACCCGACCGTCGCCCGCGCACTCGGGGCAGGGGTGCTGGATGGTCTGACCGAAGCCCTGACATTGCGGGCAGGGTCGAGCGGTCATGATCTGGCCGAGGAATGAGCGCTGCATCTGCTGGATTTCGCCGCGTCCCTTGCACATGGCGCAGGTGGTGGCCTGGCTGTTCGGGGCGGTGCCGGCCCCGGCGCAGGAGCCGCACGCCGCCGCTGTGTCGACGGTGAGGTCGCGATTGGCGCCGAAGACGGTGTCCTCGAGGGTGATTTGGATGCGGATGAGGGCATCTTGACCACGTCTGGCCCGGGTACGTGGCCCACGCTGTGACCCGCCGCCGAAGAAGGCATCCATGATGTCGCCGAAGTCGAACCCACCGCTGGACCCGCCACCCGCCGCGCGTGGATCACCGCCCATGTCGTACATCTGGCGCTTCTCGGGGTCGCTGAGGACCTCGTACGCGGCCGTCACCATCTTGAACCGCTCCTGATGCTCAGGGTCGGGGTTCACGTCCGGGTGCAGCTCGCGGGCGAGCTTTCGGTATGCCTTCTTGATCTCCTCGGGCGAGGCATCGCGGGCAACCCCGAGCAGGGCGTAGAAATCTGTGGCCACGGGACTCACTGTTCATCCAGGATGCGGCTGACGTACTGCGCAACGGCATGCACGGCGCCCATCGTTCCGGGGTAATCCATATGGGTTGGACCGACGACGCCGAGCGACGCGACGGTCTTGTTGCCCCGGCTGTACCGGGCGGTGATGACCGAGGTCGATTCAAGGCCCTCGACCGGATTCTCGTGCCCGATTCGCACGGTGACACCGTTGCTCATCGTTGTCTCGCCGAGAAGCCGTAGGAGGACGACCTGCTCCTCGAGCGCCTCGAGCACGGGCTGGATCGCGAGCGGAAACGCCTCGCCGTAGCGGGCCAGGTGGGCGGTACCGCCGAGGATGACGCGCTCGTCAATGCGTTCGGTCATGGCTTCCAGCAGGGTCGCGACGATGGCGTTCGCGAGTGGCCTCAGCTCCGACGGGCTCGACTCGGCAAAGTCCGCGACGGTGTCGTCGACCTGCGCTGATGGATGACCAGCGACGGCGGTGAGGAGCCGGGCGCGCAGGTCGGCGAGGGCGGACTCGTCGACCGGTCCGGAGCATTCGATAACCCGCTGCTCGACGCGACCGGTTTTCGCGATGAGGACCATCATCACTCGGGTCGGGCTCAGCGAGATGAGTTCGATGTGCCGCACCGTGCTCTCGGTAAGCGACGGGTATTGGACGAGCGCCACCTGCCTAGTGATCTGAGCGAGGAGCCGAACGGTGCGGATCATGACGTCGTCGAGGTCGACGGCGGATCCGAGGAACTCGTGGATCGCCCGCCGTTCGGCCGGGGAGAGTGGCTTGACTCCTGCGAGCCGGTCGACGAAGTGACGGTAGCCGAGGTCGGTCGGCACTCGGCCGGCGCTCGTGTGTGGCTGTGCGATGTAGCCCTCGTCCTCGAGGGCGGCCATGTCATTGCGGATCGTCGCAGGTGAGACCCCGAGGCTGTGGCGCTCGACGAGTGCCTTGGATCCAACCGGTTCGTGGGTGGAGACGTAGTCCTCGACGATGGCGCGGAGTACGGCGAGACGCCGATCCTCGAGCATCGCGCCTCCTTCCACACCTTGGCACTCACCTATGTTGAGTGCCAGTCTACGACGGATTCGTTGGTTCGGCCGACGCGGCGGCTTGCCATTTGCCTACTAATTCGATAGGAATAGTCCTAATGATCGCTCTTCTCCTCATTGCCCTCGCCGGATTCGGCGCCCAGATGGTCGACGGCTCACTCGGCATGGGGTACGGGGTGACCTCGTCAACGCTCCTCATCGCCATCGGACTCGCCCCCGCGGCCGCGTCCGCCTCGGTCCACTTCGCGGATCTCGGCACCACCGCCGTCAGCGCCTACTCTCACGTGCGCCTCGGCAACGTCGACAAGACCGTGCTGCGCCGAATCGCGATCCCCGGCGCGGTCGGCGCCTTCGCCGGAGCCACCGTCCTTGCCGGGCTCTCCACCCAGGCTGCCCGTCCGTGGGCCAGCGGACTCCTCCTCATCCTCGGCGTCTACGTC
>CAMDKQ010000247.1 GCA_945901095.1 Bifidobacterium breve | reverse complement strand
TCTACCGTGAGGTGAAGGTCGAGGCTGCTCGACGCGGGGTATCGACAACCAGCGTGATCGAGGAAGCGCTCCGCATGGCGCTTCGACCACAACAACGTGAAGATCGGCCTGATTTCCCGGTTTCGACGAAATCGAGGGGCGTGCGCCCCGGGGTCAATCTCGACAACCCTGATGACCTGTATCAACTGCTCTACGGCGAGGACGATCGTCGAGCGGCACTGCTGGCGGGGGCATACTCACGTGACGACCTATCTGCCTGATGTCAACGTGCTCGTGGCTTCGTTGCGACCGGATCACCCCCACCACGAACTGGCTCGCTCGTTCCTCGTTCGATCGCGCACTGCGGGCCATGCTTTCGCTGTTCCGGTCGAGGTTCTGGCCGCTGCGCTGCGGATCTTGACCCTCGATGTGTGGGTTGAGCGTGAGACAAGTGCATCGGCACGCGACCTCATCAACGGCTGGGTCGCTGCCGCGGATGCCGAGACGGTCAGTCATCCTTCGGGCAGTTGGCGCGTGCTTGGTGAATTCGCCCGAACCCTCTCCTTGAGCACACGCGCAGTTCCTGATGCCCTACTGGCGGCATCGGCGATCGTGTCACGAACGACGATCGTCACATTCGATCGTGGCTTCGCTCGGTACCCAGGCCTCAACGCTGAGATCCTGTCGCTCGCCCCTTGAGCCCATTGCAGGGCGGAGGTCACGATACCTCGAAGGTCATGGGGCACTCGGCCGAGGATGCCTACAGGGGCAAGTTTGGGCACCCCAGGCGTGAAAGGTCGAGCGGAGAGTCGAGCGCTAATTGTCGCAACGGCATACAGTCCGGCCCTCCTAGGCGGTCGTATCGCGCGTGACATAAGCGTTGAGTTCATGTGACACCATGGCTCTTTTGTAACCAAAGATTGACAATTATGCTCAATCGTCCATAATCATAGACATGCAGCCCGTTACGGAAGAAGTCGCTGAGCAAGCGGATGAGCGGTGGCTGCGGTCGCTCGGCGCGCGACTACGAGACACGCGTGTGTCATTGCGAGTGTCGATGACCGCGGCGGCGCAGTCAGCCGGGGTTTCCCGGATGACGTGGCATCGCATGGAGTCCGGCTCGCCCAGCGTGTCCGCGGGCTCGTATGCACGAGCACTTGACGTGCTCGGCATCGCCGAGACCGATGAGTTGGCACCGGCATCGGTGCGACCGATTGGGATGATCCCGACACGGATCCGGGTAGGGGACTGGCCCGAGTTGGCCGCCCTGGCGTGGAGTTTGCAGCCAGACACATTGCTCACGCCGCGCGAGGCTCTTGACTTGTATGAGCGAAACTCCCGCCATCTGCGCCCCTTGAACCTCACTGAGTCAGAGCAGGCCTTGATCGAAGATCTGCGTGACGGGCTCGGTGGCGATGTTCGCACGTAGTCGCCACCAACTGATCGCAGTGGCGCTCGGCTGCATGGACGCTGAGAGTCTGCGGTCCGCTGACTGCCTGTTCGCGGGAGGGACGGCGTTGGCGATGCGGTTCGGCGAATACCGGGAGTCGGTCGACATCGACTTTGTCGTCGCCGCAGACTCGTCGTATCGACGACTTCGTGAGACATGCAAGCAGGGCGGATTCGATGCGCTGACGGTCCCTGGTCAGCGGGTCGTGGTCGCTGGTCCCATGCGCATCGATCAGTACGGAATCCGCACACGTCTCCTCGTCGCGGGTACGCCGCTCAAGTTCGAAATTATCCGGGAGGGACGCATCCCCCTTGAGAAGCCAGGCATAACGGACGTAGTCATGGGGCTGGCGACGGCGACTGTGACGGATCTCGTCGCGATGAAACTGCTGGCGAACTCGGATAGATGGGCCGACCCAACCGTCTTCAGTCGCGACATCATCGACTTGGCAATGATTCAGCCGAACCGGCAGGTGTTGACGCAGGCGATCGCGAAGGCCTCGGTTGCCTACGGTGAGGGCGTGGTGCGCGACGCCCGTTCGGCCATCGCTTGGCTGCTTGAGCGTGGCGCAGTCCTCCAACGGTGCCAGCAGGCGATGGGGATGGAGCAGCCTCGGGCGATGCTCGTGCATCGCCTCCGCCGTCTCGCGATGTCGCTAGAGACAGTGAGCCCCTGCCAGTGACTTGGGTTCTCGACTCTGCGCAGCACAGATCGAGGGACACGGCCCGTCATGAACGCCACTCGGGCGGCGATCCTTGCCGGACGCTCCCCTGAAAATCGGGGCCAGTGGCCTGCTGGGCCTCTTCACGGTGGTCGATCTTCGACATCCAAAGGGACTGCAGCAGGCTCACGGCTCGCTCCTTGTCCATCGAGGCTACCTCGACCTCAGGAACACGAAACTTCACGACAAGTTGGTGCACAAGATCAGCCGGGAGGCTGTGGGAGGGCACCTGCGGAACACCTCGAGGTGGGCGGACTCCGTTGTTGACGCAATCCCAGAACTCATCCTCGGTGATCTTGAGTTGGTCACGAAGGACATGGCTCCACAATGCTGGGCCGTAGTCAGACCGATCGATGGGGTGCGAGACGCGGGTTCGTAGGACGTTGCCATCAGGCAGTGCCAGTTCGTAGGTCACGTGATGATTCGTCTCGCTCCCACGCGCATTTCTTACGGACGTCCAGCCTTCAATCCTGCAGAACTTCTCATGGTCGGCGCGAGTTGGCGTCGGGTGGTTCACTCCCCGACCAACCAGGCCTTCAATTGACCGTCATCCGACAGTGCGATGAGTTGCACCAGGCCCCAGTTGTTCGCGTGGTTCGGGGCATGCAGGAGGTGATCGTCCCAGTCCTGCGCGTACTCGCGGAGCACGAGAACCATCTCGTCCAACGCCCCATCGAAGGTCGTAGCGTCAGCAGCAAGCGGTAACCCTGGCAGGAAGATACTCCAGCCGTCCGCCTCCGCAACAAGCTGCGCGTCTGCGGGGCGAGTTTCGGTAAGCATGCTCCGCAGCCGACCGGCGTCGACGACAGCTGCAACCCTGTTCTCGCGGCGCACCGTCGCGGACCGCCCCTCCTCAGCAGCGTCGAGGAGGTCCTTGAACCCGGCTCGGGCTGCGGAGAGCGTCGGGAAGTGGGTTGCTGTAGCCATTCCTTACCTCCATTTATGTACTAGCTGTACAGAGAGTACAGATATCGCCGCAGAAGTTCAATCGTCGTGCGAGCAGGAAATCGGCAGCCCTGGTGCAGCGCAGATCTCACAGGGGCCGCGGCTGAGCGGGTGGCCAAGCGGGTGGCCTCTACCTCCGATATTATCGGAAGTAGAGCACCTCTATTGTTTGTTTGAAAACTGCGAAGGTCATCTCATGGCACCCACAACGCGTAAGCAGAAGTATCTCCCCCGAATCGTGGACAACGTGCTGGGTCAGCGCTTGCGCTCCCACGGAGCGGTCCTCATCGAAGGTCCGAAAGCCTGCGGCAAGACTTCCACCGCGCGCCAGATTGCTGCCAGCGAGGTGCGCCTCGACGCTGACGTCGCGATGCGACGCGCCGGACTCGCTGAGCCCGCCATCCTCCTCGAGGGACCCACCCCAAGGCTGATCGACGAGTGGCAACGGGTTCCCGATGTGTGGGACGCCGTGCGAAATGCCGTCGATGATCGTCAACAGGACGGACAGTTCATCCTCACCGGCTCGGCAACACCCTCAGAAGCCCTGATCCGACACTCGGGCGCGATGCGCGTGTCGCGGCTGCGGATGCGCCCGATGAGTCTGTTCGAGTCGGGCGACTCCACTGGCGCGATCTCCCTGGCTGCACTGCTCACCGGGGAGAAACTCACCGCGGTGCCGCCAGCACACGACCTAGCTGCGATCGCCGAGCTCACCTGTCGGGGTGGATGGCCCGCCACCTTGCATCGCAGGATTGACGACGCCCAACAGTCGGCCCGGGACTACCTCGACACGATCGCGGGGACCGATCTGTCCGAGGTGGACGGGATTCGGCGTGACCCTCGCAAGGTCAAGGCGTTGCTGTTTTCCCTCGCGCGCCACAACGCCACGTACACCGACCTCAAGGTCTTGGCCGCCGATGCCACTGGACAGGGCGAGCCAGTGACGTCCAAGACGGTGAGTACCTACCTCGACCCGCTGCTGCGCCTATGGGTGGTTGACGAGCAATCTGCGTGGGGCGGGCACCTGCGCTCGGCAGCACAGGTGCGCTCCAAGCCAAAGCGCCACCTCATTGACCCCTCCCTCGCCGTGGCTGCGCTCGGCGCAGACCCAAGTGCTCTGCTGGCTGATCGCGAGATGTTCGGCTTCCAGTTTGAAAGCCTGGTGTATCGAGACTTGTGCGTTTACGCCCATGCCCTCGGCGGTCAGGTTCGGGCGTACCGCGACAGCCGTGACGTCGAAGTTGACGCCATCGTTGTGGGACCGAAGAACCAGTGGGTGGCACTGGAGGTGAAACTCTCGGGCAGTGACGCGGTGCTCGAACTTGCAGCGAAGTCGCTCCTGCGCTTCGCCGACAGCATGACAACGGCGCCAGCATCCTTGGGGATAGTCGTGGCAACCGGCCCGTCATACAGCCGCACCGAC
>CAMDKQ010000246.1 GCA_945901095.1 Bifidobacterium breve | reverse complement strand
GGCGGTCCGTCCATCGAAGGTGTACAAAGGACCGCCATCGATTTCGCCTGCGTTCAGTGCGGCAATCTGCGTCGCCTCATCCGGGATGATCTTGAACACGAGCTTCTTGACTTTAGGAAGACGCTCCTTGTTCCAGTAGTTGTCGTTGCGGCTCATAACGATCTGCTGGTCCTTCGTCCAGCTGTCAAATTTGAAGGGGCCGGTACACATGTTGAGTGTCTCGGGATCACCGAGTGTGTCCTTATTTGCCTCGACAAACGCCTTGCTCGTGATCGAGCCCGTGGCGCCCATGGCTGGCACGTACTTCCACTGAGTGTCCGACGTCTTGAGCTTGACGGTGACCTCGGACGGACCTGTCACGGTGATCGCGTCGACGTTCGCGTAATAGGCGCTCGCGTAGGCCCCCGTGGCCGGATCGAGAATTCGATTGAGGCTGAATGCCACATCGTCAGCCGTCAGAGGTGACCCATCCCAGAAGGTGACGCCCTCGCGGATCGTGTAGACGTAAGTCGTCGGGTCGACAGCCTTCCAGTCGGTGGCTAGGTTAGGGATGAGCTCGCCAGCCCCGCTGAAGCGCAGAAGGCCCTCGCACCCTTGCGCGAGCACGGGTGCCGTGCTGAAGTCGTAGGCGACGGCAGGGTCGATCTTCTGGATGTCTCCTGGCAGGGCCCACGTGACTTGGTCCAGTTCCATTCCACCGTCCGGACCCTTGTCGCCGGCCGCGACATTGATTACCGGGACCTTGAAGTCGGAACCAGTCCCAACGCTGGCCGACCCTGAACTGGAACTTACGCTCGAACTCCCAGAGGAGCACGCAGCCAGCAGAGCCGCCGCCGAGGTAAGAGAGACCACTACGGCAAGTGACACGATTCGACGAGATCTCACGGCATCAATCCTTTCGATTGGCCCGACGCAGTGGACAACTGCGCTGCGGATGCTCAAGAGGATTCTGGGTTTTAGTTCGCGAGTCAATCCTGAGTATCGTTGAGCGATACGGTTTGGCCTCTTTTCCTCGTGAGTCGACGGTTGGGGATGTCCCAGTCAGCGTTACCCTCCGTCATCATCAGGGGCTCCTATCGACCTTCCATCCGGTCGCTTCACGTCTCACTGCATCGTGGCGGGGTCATTCAAGATCGCGTTCGGTCGATCTGGGATCTCTCACCGGGCAATCACCTTGCTGACGCTGCGCGCGCTGACTTTCCGAAAAGGTGCGGGCGGGCCTCCAGCATCGCATGTTTCGCGGGGCAGTCGCCGCCCGCCGTGAGCATCACCGCAATCTCATGGATCGCCTTGCCCGGCAGCGAGGGCGCGGTCGGCGGGGCGAATCCGTCCAGCCCCTCCACCAAATCCAGGACCCGGGCACCCTCGGTCAGTAGGGGCATCCCGCTCTCCACACCGAGTCTGACGGTTCCGAACCATACGTGACGTACGGGTAACAGGCCTCGGCTAGGGGTGTGGATGAGGCGTTCCGAGGTCTGATCGTCGCCCCCGTCTGGGCCGCTCTTGTAGAGAGCCCACTTACTGATAGGCCTCGTCTGAAACTTCTTATTCAATTTTGCTGTGACGAGTCTCTTGGCTGGCCTCCGGGCTGTGCATTTTTACACAGGGATCTGTCTGTTGTCAGGGGGTGAGCCGGCATCGAACCGACACACCTCACTGGCCTGCTTAGAAGCCTGCCCCGTCCGGGGGTCGTGAACCATGATGGTCGCGCCTCGACGTGACCTCAACTCGGGCCGCCAGCGATGTGCAGCACTCCGTGCCATCAGACTCAAAAATGGGAGAAAGATACGTTACCGGCGTCCAACACGCTACCCGGCTCTCAGCCCAGCACTTTCCCGCCTACCGCATCCGAAGCGCTCACCGAACGGTGATGAGGCAAGCGGGTCACAGCCTACGTCGAGGCGCCCGCCGAATGCCCTTCACGATGTCAACAACAATTCAACTTTTCGGCAGCAATGAAAGTATGAGGGCGAATATCGAATGTCAATACTGCGTCTCGACTATCGTTACGGTTCTAGGCCGAGAACTCGGCTTGGCTTCAGCGGGAGGCGGTAGAGACGCCGCCCAGTAGCGTCTTGAATCGCTGAGGCGATGACGGCGGCCGGAAGGATCACCGGAGCTTCGCCGATGCCCTTGACGCCACTCGGTCCCTCTTGACTGGGATGGGAGGTCACCGGGACAACCACGATCTCCTCCGGCGCATCCCCGGCTGTCGGCATGCGGTAGTCGGCCAGGTTGTCATTGAGGACCCGACCTGTCTCGTTGGACACCACTTCTTCAAAGAGTGCGTAACCAAGCCCTTGGACCACACCCCCTTCCACCTGGCCACGCAGTCCTACCTCGTCAATGACTGCACCGACATCGTGAGCTGCCACGTACTTCAGCACACGGACATGACCCAGCTCGTTGTCCACCTCAACCCAGGCACCTTGGCAGTGGAAGGTGGGCTCGTGAAAGGTGGGTATGAGCATCGACTCTGCGCAAGTCATGTCGTACGCCACCGAAGAGGCTTGGAATCGCCCACTGGCGATGAGGCTTCCACCTGCAGCGTGAACAGCCGCGGAAGCTTCGCCCAGAGGCATGCGTGTATCCGGATCTCCGATCACGCCAACCAACCCGTCACGAAACTCCAGATCCCCGGCTGCTGCCTCGAAGTGCTCCGCGACGATGAGTTTCAGGGCGTCAACTGCCGAGAGCGCAGCGTTACCCGAGGCATACAGCGTTCGACTGCCCTCTGACCCAAAGTCCTGCGGCAGGTCGGTGTGGCCCGAGAGTACGCGGACATCGCTCGCCTCGACACCCAACGCAGAGGCGACCAAACGGCCAAGGCCCGACACCACGGCTCCCGTCCCGATCTCCGTCGCGCCCGTCATCACCGTTACGCCGCCATCCTCCTCGATTCGAATGACTACCGATGAGGCGCCCGGCGCCGTGAACCACCAGCAACACGCGATGCCGAAACCGTAGGTGTGCCCCGGGGCCGGTGGACGCGAGGCTGCCTCGGCGCGCCAGAGAGTCAGCTGACGCTCGACCGCATCGGTGCACTCGCCCACGACGGGTTCATGAATGGACTGCCCCGTGGGCCCTTTGGACCCATCACTGACGAAGTTCCGCCGTCGGAGGTCAACTCGATCCAGACCCAACTCGAGTGCAATGTCGTCCATATGACGTTCGAGCGCGAATGCCATCTGCGGTCCCGACGGCGCCCTGAAGGATCCCGTCGGTTGCAGGTTAGTGCTCACCGCGGAGACCTGGCACTCCAATGCGTCAATGTCATAGGGGCCGCTTGCCTGCATGGCACCCATTGACGTGATGTACGGGGTGTCAACGACATAGGCGCCAGAATCAAAGTAAGCCTCGACCTGACGGCCCACGATGCGCCCGTCTGGGAGCACCGAGGATCTCATTCGCACCACCGAGCCTTCCCGAGGCGTGGATGCTTGGAGATCCTCATTCCTCGGGCACACGACCCGTACGGGTCGTCCCGTTGTCAACGATAGGGCCGCAGCATACGGCGCCATGCCGTTGTGAAGCTTCCCTCCGAAACCGCCGCCGAAAGCCGGGACTCGCACGTGAACATCTGTCAGGGGAAGGTTGAAGAGGTCGGCCAAGACCGCACGAACCTGGTACGGCGCCTGCGATGAAGTCGTTACGTGAAGCCGACCATGTTCATCCACTTCAGCAAGACTCGACCGTAATTCGATGTATCCCTGGTGGGCAGTCTGCGAGCGGATCTCTGTGTCGAAGATCCGGGTCCCCGGTATCGCGAACGCTCCCTTGACGTCGCCGCGCCGAGCACTCGAAGGTTCTAGGACGTTAGGTTGTCCTCTTCGTACTTGGGGGGCTCCTTCCAATTGAGCACCGAAAAGTTCGGCTACGGGCGTACTTTCCGCATACTCAATCCGAACCAGACTGGCCGCTGCCATGGCCTGCTCAAGCGTCTCTGCTGCAATCAGCGCCAGCGGCTGACCCATGAATCGTATGTCAGACCCGGCTAGAATCGGCTCGTCCTTGGCAACGTCGCCGAAAAGTCTCGCTGGTACGTCCAGCGGACCTAGCGCGCACACAACGCCAGGCGCCGCTCGTGCGCCTGTCAGCTCAAGTTTATTCACCGCGCCGCGGGCCACCGAAGAACGCACAAGGACACCGTGAAGCATTCCTTCAGGCTTGAAGTCTTGCGTGTAGCGTGCCTTGCCAATGATCTTGGCGCGGGCGTCCGCGCGAGGGGCTGGTGAAGTCATGGCGTCGAACCCCCATGAAGACGACGGGCGGCCGCCTCCACAGCGTCGTATAAGGGGCGATACCCCGTGCACCGACAGAGGTTGCCGCTCAGTAGTTCGGTGATCTGCGCTCGTTCAGGCGCGGGGCCCAACGTCTCAATGCCGGTCACAATCGAGACGAGGAATCCCGGCGTGCAAATTCCGCACTGCACGGCCCCGGCGCGTTCCAATTCCTCGACGACGACCCGACCAACTGAAGTGTCCGCGAGCGCAGTAGCCGTGGTGATCTGCCCGTCTTGACACTC
>CAMDKQ010000245.1 GCA_945901095.1 Bifidobacterium breve | reverse complement strand
CTTGGTGCGGTATTCCACGGTGACGCCGACCCGTCGTGCCTTCGCGCCGGGCTGCTCGGCCACGCCGTTGCCACGAACCGTGTAGGCGCCCTTGAGTCCGAGGGTCCGCAGGTAGGAGGCGACCGCTCGGGCCCGCTCGGTGGAGAGGGCTTCGTCGTTGGACGTCACGGTTGTTCCTTGGACGAATCCGACGACGACGCTGCGGATACCCGCCTTGCCTGTCTTCTTCAGCAGGGACTGGAGGGCGGACTGGCCGTCGGCGCTGATCTGCGAGGAGAGCGGCTCGAAGAACACGTACGCCTTCGCACGCTTCGTCGCTGCGACCGTGACCGATGGGCGCACCACGACTCCGATGGACAGGCTGCGAACCGACCCGCTGGGCGCGAACCCGTTCATCTG
This sequence comes from Bifidobacterium breve, assembly GCA_945901095.1. GTDB lineage: Bacteria > Actinomycetota > Actinomycetes > S36-B12 > S36-B12 > WLND01. The sequence goes on along the minus strand of CAMDKQ010000245.1, from coordinate 4,130 downwards.
CAGCCTGTATGTGCCGGGGGTAAGGCCAGCGGGTACCGGCACGCTGCCGGCGAAGGCGCCCGCATCATCCGTCGGCAACTCGCCCATGTAGGTGGCGGGCAGCAGGAAGAACCTGACCGTGCTTGCTGCCTTGAAGCCGTCGCCTGCCGCGACCGCGACCGGTGCGACGGCCTTCGCCTTCGACGCCACCGACCGCAATGCCGTTCGTGCTGCTGATCTTGCCGTCTTATCCGACTGCAGGATCAGCGCATTCTTGTCATTGAGCCCGAGCGGATCGTTGACGTCGCCGCGGCCCGCGAGCTTCACGTTGAAGCCAGGCCCTGACACCGTCAGGCCCGTCGGATCAGACTTCGCATCCGGCGCAACCGTGACCGGAACTGGAACGCCATCAACCAGGTAGACCGAGGCCCCAGCCGGGACCCCGCCCGACGGGATATTCGGATTCACCGCATTCGGGATTGGATCCAGAAGGTCCACGACGGCTACGGGCGACGGCGTAGCGGTCGGGGTCGGAGTGGGCGTCGGAGTTACCGTCGGGGTGGACCCACCGCCCGAATCAGGAGCAGGCGTCGGCGCTGGGGGAAGCGCAGTCGTGTATTCGTATCCACCGACGAGGGGAGCGATCGCCGTGCCCTCCGCGGACGTGACCGTGACATCGACGAAGGCGGCCGCATGGGCCGGCGTGGTCGCAGTGATTTGCGTCGTGGAGTTGACGACTACAGATGAAGCCGACGTACCGTCGAAGGTCACGGTCGTGCCCGCGATGTAGTTCGCGCCCGTGATGACGACAGACGTACCCCCCGCGAACGACCCGCTTGCCGGAGAAACACTCGTGATCGTGGGCAGAGGCGCGTGGAACGAGATGATGACCGAGCCGTCGTAGCCCGCATTGCTGTCTGATCCGCCCGATCCTCCGCCGGCAGCTATCACTCCGCCACTGAGACCGCTTGAAGCAAAGAACGAGCCCCCCGCTCCGCCTCCGCCTGCAAGCTTCCGAGTGAATCCACCGCTCCCGGTGTAGGTAACGAAGCCTCCCGCTCCGCCACCGCCGTAGCCGGAGCCGCCACCGCCGTTGCCTTCCGTGCCGGCCACTCCGCCGTTCAAGTTGTTCACCGGGCTTCCCCCGGCGACGCCGCCTGCGTTGGCTACGTAGCTCGATCCTGAAGCAGCATCTGATAGACCTGTGGCACTTCCGTTGCTCACGGCAGCGCCGCCGGCACCACCGCTGCCGCTCGAGGCGCCTCCGCCGACTCCGCCCATCGCCGAGGAGAGGTAAGTGACGTCGGTGGCGGAAACACCGGTGCTCCCGATGGCCGCCACAGCGTCACCCCCCGTCCTCGTCGCTACTGCCGCCCCCACCGCCGCCGGCGAGGATCATGTCGACGCCGAGTACTTGAATTCCTGACCAACCGCCGCCGGCGCCGCCGTCGATCGTGGTGCGATTCCCCTTTGCCCCACCGGCTCCCGCATGAACGGAGACGGTTGAGGGCGCCGCGGTCACGAGGTCGATATCTCCGGTCACCTTCGCGCCGTTGCCGCCACCACCGCTTGTGCCACCTTCGCCGCCACCACCACCGCCCCTAACGTCGACGGTGGCGAACGTCGCACCTGATGGAATTGTGATGGTGTAGTCGCCAGGGGTGCATGTCACGACCGCGTTGATCGCGGGCGTCAAGGACGTGCATGACGGTGCTGGCGTAGGCGGGGTTGCGGCATACGCAGGGGGATGACCGATGGCGGTCAATCCAATTGCTGCGGCCGCCAACAGGACGAGGCCATGAGCTGGCTTGCGAGATGGTGCGGCCCAGCGAAGGCCACTACTTGCCCGTTGAGTATTCAAGGTGCGATCCGTCATCTTGGGGGTCGGCACCGGACAGGGGTGTAGAGATGATGCGCGACTTGCGCAAAATAGTCGTACTGGCTATTGAACGCCAGTAACGCTGAGAATCTTCGACGATTCTTGCTTCGCTACCCCTGAACAGAGGAGTGCCGCTACGGTTTTGCGCGGGCCTCGAAGGTCGCAAAAAGCGGCACGGTGACAACATCCCACGGCAGCTTGAAGCAGTTCGGCGCGAGCCGGGGTAGGGCGTAGGTACCGAGGCTGACGGCGATATTGATCGTGAAATCGCCTTCGGTCTCGATGACGCCCCAGCCGGGTCGCTTGAGCAGATCGGCGCGGAAGTCGTCCATCTGGGTCCTTGCCGCAGTGGCGAGATCCGGGTCGTGCCATGCCATGCGCACCTGCTCGAGAGCCATGTTCCGGCCGAGGTCTCGCCCGGGCTTCTGAGCCTCGCGGATCATCACGGCTTCGGCGATGCCCTGCCCGAAGTCGTCCTCGAGCGCCTGGACGAACTTGTGGTTGAGCTTCCAGCCGGCCTCGTTCTGGCGCCTTGTTGCATCGATGAACATGTCGAGCTTCGATGAGTAGCGATTGAAGACGAGACCCTCGGTGAATCCGGCCTGCCTCGCGATCTCGGCGACGGTCACCCCGTCGAAGCCTCGGGTGCCGACCAATTCAAGGGTCGAGCTCAGCAGGGCATCGAGAGCGGGGTCATCGGCCGCCAGCACCGGGCTCACGTCGATATGACGCGCGTCCCTCTTGGGCAACGGTTGCGCGGTCGCGTCCGAGGTGAGGGCGGCGACCCAGACGGGCAGGGCCTCGCCGACCCTCTTGCTCTGCGCTCGGGGATAGCGCGCCATGAAGAGCAGGCCGAACGCGAGCGAGAGGACGTAGGCCGCGCGCGCTGCGTCGTCCGGCGAGAGCGACTTGCCCGGGGTGATGAGCCGGCGCACGAGCGGAGCGAGGTCGGCATCGACGGCCTCGGCAACGTCAGGATCGAAGTTGGAGCAGATGAGGAGTTCGGCGGCGGCATCGAGCTCAACGCCCCTGCTCAACATGGCCATGAGCGCGCTGCAGAGGTCGGCGCTGTCACCGGTCTCGCGTGCCTGATTGATGCCCGCCATGCAGCGCTTGACCGCAGCGACAAGCAGGGGGCCGGAACGCTCGGTCCAGGTGATCGCGGCGAGGTCAGGGCGATTTTTCGCGCGGTTGCGCACTGGTCGCTCGGAGATCCCCATCTCGCGGGCAACGCGCGCGAGCGTGAATGAGGCCCAGCCATTGGCTGCGAGAGCACGGGTCGACGAATCGAGCATCAACTCCGTATTGCGCACCGCTCGCATCTGAGGCTGCCGACCTGAGGAGCGGGCGACAGCTGACCGCTCACCCACGCGCCGGATGTTAACAAAGGAATCATGAAGCGACCACAGGGCCAATTCGCCTATGGTGCGTTTTCACTCGATTGCCCAAGTGGGCACCCTGTCTCCCCGCGAACAGTCGAGTATTTCCTGCGAGGACTTCAACGCTGCCTCGTCGGTGAGGGCACCGGGAACCGAAGCGTCATGCCAGGTGTTGGCGGGCGTGTTCGGGGTAACCGCCTCGCCGCTCTCGGCGGTCTTGCTCACGGAAGCACCGAAAAGCGGCCGGTTGGATCGAGGCAAGGGCCGGTTCGTCAGCGAGCGTTGCCGATCCGGCGCACGAGCGCTCGCGGTGAATGACGAAGCAGCGCCCCCATCGCCTTGTATTGGCTGCCGGTGACGCTCAGCACCTTGCCACGATCGACATCGCGCATCGCTTTCGCTGCGACCCGGTCGGCGTCGAGCCACATCCACCCGGGCACGCTGCCCATGTTCATCTCGGCACGCTCGTGGAATTCTGTCCGGACGTAGCCGGGGCATACCGCCGTGACACTGACCCCGAGCGGGGCGACCTCACTGGCGAGACCCTCGGAGAACACAGTGACCCAGGCCTTTGCCGCAGAGTAGGTACTGCCGGTCAGCCAACTCGCCACGCTGCTCACATTCACGATGGCCCCGTGGCCGCGCTCGCCCATCGAGACGGCCGCCGCGTGGCTGAGGCGCATGACCGCAATGACCAAGACATCGAGCATGCGCTGCTCGTCGCTGATCTCGCCGCGAGTGAATCGGGCCTTGACCCCGAAGCCAGCGTTGTTCACCAGCACACCGATCGGCCGATCTCGGTCCAGGAGTCGCTGCTCGACAATGCTGAGCTGCTCCCGATCCGAGAGGTCGGCTGCGAGGACCTCGACCGACACCCCGTGGGCACTCGTGAG
>CAMDKQ010000244.1 GCA_945901095.1 Bifidobacterium breve | reverse complement strand
CCACTCCCAGCTCTCCGCGGGTCGCGAGCTCGGCTGGGTCGTCGATGAGGAGAACCGGCCTGCCGCCGTATCCGCCGAGGATGCGCTTGACGATTCCGGCGGCGATGAGCGAGTCACGAACACGGGCGTAGCGATTGACGTGCCCCCATGCAAGGAGTTCCCGTAGGGCGCCGTTCCCGATCGGCTCGCCCAGGGTCATCGCCTGCACCATCGCGAGGGAGTCATCGTCGGGCACGTCGGCCATCGCAGCGGCAAAGGGCCCGTCTTCGGCGGGAGGCACCATGCCCCGTGGGTCGATCTCATCGAGCATTGAGGTATCGGTATCCGACATGTTCGCCCAGTCCCAAATCCCGGCCGTGGTGGCGAGATCGATGTCATTGGAAGGGTATGCATCTGCCGTGCAGGGCGACATGGCCGGGCGTGCTTGTCGGCGCAGCGCTGACCGGCAACTCGCCCCGTGGAACAAGAGAAGTGCGCTAATCAGGTGATTGAAGTGCTGTGAACGGTGATTGCCGTGTGACTATTCGGCGTTTGGTGTTCACAAGTGTTGGAAAACCCACGAACCGTTTCGTAGTAGAGGTTGCGTGCCGTCGAGCAAAGTGCGTGGAGTGATACGCAGTTCGGGGTGTTACACCGCAAACGGCCGCATCACAGGGCACCAAACGCCTGTTGGTCCGATACTGATACGGTGTCATCGGAATGATAGGAGAAAACATGGTGGTTCGGCAGGGAGTTTTCATGCGCCCGCCGCGGGGGGCGCGATTCGCGGTCGTGACCGCTCAGCGGCCCGACGAAGCGGTGTTTGCCGCCACGCTGGATGATCTGCAGTCCGAAGCAGGGGCGGGGGAGTTTTCCGCTGGTGTGCAGGTGGGCGTGGACGAATGGATGAACGCCGCTCAGACCATGTTCAAGGCGCTTCCCGGGTCTGTGCTGGTAACGCTGCTCACCAAGGAGAGCGCTGGGCGGACGGTGCGGGCGATGGCCCGTGTAGGCGCGCAGGCGTCCGCGGACACGGAGGCGATCACCGCACTCGGCGCGATCAGCGAACCGCTGTCGAACCCGACCGTTATGGCCGTGAACAACACGATAAGCGCGTGGCGGGACATCGCCCGCCGGTACGGGACTCTGACGTCAAGCGAAGTTGCCACGCGGGTGGGTTCCAAGGCGAGGAACAAGGCAGGTGCGGCAAGTGACCTGGTGAAGGCTGGGCGTCTTATCGCACTTCGCCGCGGAGTCAACCGGTACGAGTTCCCTGACTTCCAGTTCACGGCCGACGGCTCCGTCATTGCCGTTGTAGCGGACGTGATTGCCGAATTGCGAGGCCACGGTTGGAGCGACATGTCCATCGCCATCTGGGCCTCGTCACCGTCCGGATGGTTGAACGACGAGGCTCCGGCTGATGTGTGGGCTGATCCCTCGGCTGCGATGCGAGTTCGCCACGCGGCCCACCAAGACGCGATCACGTGACCGCAGCGGACCCATGCGCCACCGTCGTTGACGTCTCCACCGTTGCCCGCCCTCTGGACCCGAACATCATTGAGATTTCGGCAGGCTTCCAGATGTGGCACGTCGGGCACCCGCAAGTGCCCTTCGCCTCATTCGACACGAGATCCGACACGGACTACCGGTTCTCCCCACTCACCCGGCACGGCGCGATCGTGGGAACGCTGTACGCGGCGGAAACGAAAGCCGCAGCCATCGCAGAAACGCTATGGCGCGGACTGCCGCTCAACGGCGCTCTCCTTCCGTTCGACCGCGTGGCCGATCGACCCGTCGGCGTCTTCACCAACATGAGGCCGCTGCGTCTCGTCGAACTCCATGACCCCGGCCTTCGCAAACTTGGACTCCGGTCAACGGACCTCACCGACACGTCGCCCATGTGCTATCCGCTCACCCGCGCCTACGGGCAGGCGCTTCTGGCCGATCATCCCGACGTTGACGGGTTCGTATGGATGAGTAGCCGGTTAAACCGAGACAAGGCCTACCTGCTCATTGATCGTGACCCCCGTCAGATTGCCGTCGGAGCGCACGCCCTTTTCAGCGACCCCGTCGAACGCGACCACCTGATCACCGTGAGTGACGCGGCGGGCATTGCCGTGACCCTCCCGGTCGACGGGATCTAGCCAGTCCGCAGCTGAGGGCGGCGCAACGGACGCTGACCGGCGCCGCCGCCGGGCGGGTGACAAGTATTTCGCCACAGTCAGACTCAGCCATGAACGCCAAACTCCGAGTGGTGCCGTGTGAAAAGGTCTGGCCGCGTGAAAAGGGCCGCGCTTGCGAGCGATGGTCGACTCAGCAACTATGGTCGTTGAACCATCATCTCCGTAGTTTCACCACTCTGCTGGGTGACGATCAAGACTGAATCGATGTCTCTCGCGGTGCCCGGTCCGGCGTCCGGGGCTGTCGTGCCGGGGGACCGCTTAGCCCAACGATTTCGTCGGGGTTGTTGATGTCGGCGGGTTTTTGTTTTTTCCGGGGTGAGCCTGTGGGGGCGTGACTGTTTTTCCCGTGGGCCTGGGTGGCTGTCTCCGTGGTTCTGGTCGTGGGAGGTCGGGTGGTGGCCCAGGGCCAGTCGGGGTCGAGGTCGATGATTCGGCGGCGTGCGGCGTTGACGTACCGGGCGGCGGTGGCGAAGAGTTTCAGCCGCAGGGTCTTGGGTTGGGCGACGCGCCAGGTGCAGGTGAGGGCGAGTTGCTGGGCCCAGGTGGTGAGGTCCATGGCGAGCAGGACGGCGTGGATCCAGATGGCATTCGAGGCGGCATCGGCGTAGGGCAGGTTCGTCAGCCCGATGTCTTTGGCGTCTTTGATGCGGTCCTCGTATCGGGCGCGTTGGCGGTGGCGCCTCACCTGTTCCTGCTGTGTCGGACTCGTTCACACCTCTATCGAAGCCCGGAACCCCGACCGTGTCGGTGGTCGCCGGTGAGGGCAAGGTCACCGCGACCATGACTGCCGGGGCAGGCGGCCACGGCCACTGCGACGAACACGGCTGGCACCTCGGCCGCATCCGCCGCGGCGGCGCCGGTCTCGATGGATTTAGCCATCGGGTCCCCAGAGCCCGGCGGGGGCAAGGTGTTCTACTTCTCCACGGCCGCGTTCACGAGCATCGGCTCGGCGTGCGGGACCTCATGCCACTACCTGGAAGCACAGACGGCGGACCTACCACCGCAGGCACACCCGGTTCTCCGTGACGACCGCCTGACTCCGGTGAGGGGCAAGAGCGTGCGGTCCCGCCCGGACGTCATCGCAGGCGAAGGTCTCGCCCTCGAACGGGATTCCCAGGGCGTGGCAGTAGCCCGATTCCAGATAGCTTGCGCAGTCCTCCCCAGCTATGTGCTGGTAGGCAACGGTTGCTTGCCTGACCGGGGGTCGGCCGGTACTGTAGGCAACAGTTGCAGACGACGAAGGAGGTCCGCGCATGGGAGTGAAGACACCGACCAAGCCGGTCGAGGACACGGCGGTCGAGGGCACGGCGAAGGGGCGCGTTGCCCGAACCAAGGGAGTGTCGCTTCTGCCAGCGGAGTATGAGGACGCGTCCACGGTGGAGCAGCTCACCGGTGTCGGCTTCAGTGAGGTGTACCGGCGATATTTCGCTCCTCAGATGAGGGCGGCCGCTGATCTGCTGCGCGAGGCGCAGGAGGCGGGCATGGAACTGGATCGAGGCGTCCTGCGGGACACCTGGGACGTGCACATGACCAGCGACGAGCTGGCGTCGATGTACACCTCCGAATCCGAACTCCTGCTCGGTGACTGACCGGTTCTACCCCAAGGCGTCGCGCTATTTCGCCCGGCTCGAACCCGAGCGGCCGATCTTCCAGGGAGACATCTTCCGTGGTGGCTTCGGGGCGTTCTGGCGCCATCCCGAGGCTGTCAGGTCAGCCTTGGCCGGCTCGGCGCCGCCGGCCAGTCCACCCTTCCCCGGTCTGGACGAGCTGCGCAGCCATGTCCTGGTCAGAGGGCAGGGGTACGGGATTCTGCTGCCGCAGCCGTGCGAGTTCTCCGAGCAGGAGAAGGGCGCTCTCCACCCCTACCGGCTGGTGGCCCCGCTGTTCCCGCTCAACGCCCGGGCGGGCGTCGACCACGAACTGGTCCGTGCCGGCCGTGTCGGGCACACCCTGTGGGTGCCCCGGTGGACCGGCCGAGGGCCACAGGACTACTTCGCGGACCTGCGGCTGACAGCGTCAGTCGACGCGGCATTCCTCACCCGCGACACCCGCGTTGCAGCACTGTCGCGGGCAGCGTGGCTGGCCATGGCCGACCGGCTCAGTCGGTATTTCATCGGGATCCCCTTGGACGTCACTGCCTTTTCGCTGGGGCAGGGCGGCTTGCACCCCGACTCGACCTGACGAGCGTGCATCCCACCCGCATACCGAGGCTGCCTTGGTGCGTGGGGCGCCCGGCGGTGGGGTGAACGCGCGGCTGACCACGCCCTCGAGCCGTAGCCACCACCGTGCGTCGCGGTCCAGTGAGGGCAGACGCGGCCAGTCAGGCTCCGGTCGCCGTGGGGAACTCGCGTCGTCACGTGTCCTGTGCCATCA
>CAMDKQ010000243.1 GCA_945901095.1 Bifidobacterium breve | reverse complement strand
TCCTCGGATCCGTCTTTCGCAAGCTCGACACGAAGTGGATGCGTGAGGAGTCGGCTCGGCACCTGAAGGAGCTTGGGATCGGTACTGTGCAGAGCATCACCCAGACCGTCGAGACCCTCTCCGGTGGGCAACGACAGGCGGTCGCCGTTGCGCGGGCCGCGGCGTTCGGGTCACGCGTTATCATCCTCGATGAGCCGACCGCTGCGCTTGGCGTCCGTGAATCTGCTCGCGTGCTGCAATTGATCAAGGACCTTCGTGACAAGGGCATGCCGGTCATCCTCATCTCGCACAACATGCCGCAGGTCTTCGAGGTCGCAAATCGGATCCATGTGCAGCGACTCGGCCGGCGAGCAGCGGTCGTGACTCCACAGACTCACACGATGAACGACGTGGTCGCGATTATGACCGGCGCACTCACAATCGACGAAGGCGATCAAGCACTGGCGCCGTAGCGAGTCATGCAGAACCCGGCTCACTCGCTCGTTGTCAATCTAGCCATCTTTTGTTCAGTTGGAACGGATATCGGATGAATCGACGGGGTTAAGTGGGGTTGGAGGCTCGAATTTCACGTACGCGTTGGTGATGGCGAGCAGCGTCCATCTGCTTCCATCGTTGGCGGTGAGGAGATAGGCCGGAAGGATGAGGATCTCGCCGGATGGCTGCCTGAACTCTGCCAGCCCGAGTTCCGCCTCGGTGGCGACGAGTTCGCGCGCGGTCGCCACCGCTACCGGGCGCCCCCCGACGGTCGGCGAAGTCGCCGAGAAGGGCGACCTAGGCTCAACAGAATCATCCGACACTTCAGATCCCTCAGCAACAGGTGTCGGGCCAAATGCAGACCATCCGGGCTGGGCCGAGCGACGAACCGCCTCCGCCGCTCCGAGCACCGGATACCCCGGTACCGGCTGCAGGGTGCCGGCGAACCCGCTCGCCTCAGTAATCGCCCCGCGCCTTCCGATGCTCACGCGCCAGGCCATCTGCGTTCGCTGATCCTTGATCGTCTGCCAGGCGATGACGGTCGTACGCGGGGTCGCCGCATCAACCTGCCAGTCAACCCCAGCGAGGTCGACGCCAAGATCGCCGAGTAGCCCCCTTGCCGTCTTGAGTGCAGCCTCGCGCGCGGGCACCCGGCCGAGATCGCCGATCGTCGGGTCGGAGAACATCCACGAAGCTTGCGCGTCGCCCCTCACCACAATGCTCCCGCCGTTCGCGGAGCCAACGCGCCAGTTACCCGACGGCTCCGCGACGACAGGGCCGTCAACGCCAAACGTCTCTGCCAGCAGCTGTGCGAGGGCCCGGCGATCAATATCGGTGTCGACGACCCGGTAACCGGCGGCTCGACCACGCTCATTCGCGAGCGACTGTTCCGCGGTGAACATGGCAAGCGGCTGCGCAGGCATCACCGCTCCAACGACCGGCAACGGCGAAACCTCAGGCTCCTGCACCACGACAGTGGGCGTGACGGCCGTCGGTACAGCTGGGACAGTTGCGGAACTCCGGCCGATGACCATGCCGATGAGCAATGTAGCGACAAGCACGACCCCCGCAACGACAGCCACTGCCGAGCCTCGCGTTCCCGGGCTCGCCGAAGCCCAGGGATTCATCACTCGCACGCCGCCCACAGTCCGGCGCCAGCGTCCTGCGCCTTCTGACCCGCGCGGGCAAGCTCTGCCTTCCATTCGTATGGCGTCGAGCCGTACTGCCGCTCGCGCGCGTAGCCACCAGCGACGGCGTCGAGATTGAATAGTGCCAATGAACCGTCGGGGGCTTCGCGCCACACGTACGCGAGGACTCGTCCATATCGGTCCTCATTGCCCTGGGATGCATCTAGTTCTAGGGTGACACTCTGCCCGGTGAGGGCTTCCTTGGCAAAGTCGGACGCCTCCGGTCCGAAGCACTCAACCGGGAAGTCCGGCTTAACGGTTTCGGGGGTGTCGATGCCGATGAGTCGCACCGTGACATCGTCTCCGTTGATGCGCACATGGATTGTGTCGCCGTCGACGACCCGTTCGACCATCACACCAGACACAACGACTCCCCTCGGCGACAGGTCAGTACGAACAGGAGTGAGGTCCATCGGTGCAGTCTGCGACGAGCACCCAGCGACGCAGAGGAAGGTAATGGCCGCAATCATTCGAGCGCGGCGAAATCCCCGGCATGGAGCACCCGTAGCGTCTGACACGATCGTCAGAGTAGCGTTTCCCCCATGCGCCTTCACCGCTCAATCTCCCCGGATCGACCCCTGCTTGTCGTTGCGCTCGAGGAGGAGGCCACATATCTGCATCCCCTCGACCTGCCAATTCTCGTCACAGGGGCGGGCAAGGTAAATGCAGCCGTCGCCGTCGCCACCACCATCGGCGAGCTGCGGCCGCATTCCCTCATCAACCTCGGCACCGCGGGGGCCCTGCGTCCGGGGCTCACCGGCAGCCATGTCATCGCGAGGGTGACTCAGCACGATCTCGACGATGCCGCGCTCTTCAGCCTCACCGGGTTGCACTTTGGTGAGCCCATTGACGTGGCGACGAGCGGGCTCACGCTCGCAACCGGTGATGCGTTCATCGCCGATCCGGCCGTGCGCGACCGTCTCGCCCAGCATGCCGATCTCGTCGATATGGAGGCCTACGCGATCGCGCGGGCCGCTACCGCCGCCCGGCTGCCCATCACCATCGTGAAGCAGGTGAGCGATGAGGCCAGTTCTGAGGCTGCCACATCGTGGATCGAGAGCGTCGATGCGTGCGCCCAGAAGCTTGCTGCGTGGGCCCGCGAGAACATCGCACGCTGACACGTCTTCCTATTTCAGGAACTCGCCACTACCCGGTACGAGGCAGCGCCTACTCCGCGGCCTCGATCGGCACAACCGTCTCGTTGCCCTTCCCGGGGACGAGGTCGCGTCGCTCACCATTCGAGCGGACGGAGTTTCGCACGTCCATAAGCAAACCGGCCGCCGTGAGCACGAGTGACACAGCGACCACCGTGGTGACGATCTCGGCGACGGACCCGTGTCGCCAGCCCACAACCACGGCAACGAGGATTCCGAGCGCGATCCAGACTGAGGCGACTGCCCGGCGATCCTGCGACGCTAGACGTGCATACAACAGCACCTGGACAAGGGCAAATGCCGAGCCCTCGAGGGCGAAGAGCCAGGCCTCGGGGCCGAGTTCGGCGACGTAGTCGGCGCCGCCGAGGATCTGGATGGCGAGGGTGCCGAAGAACAGGCTGAAGGTTGTGATGACGACGCCGAGGGTCGCGGTGAGGCCAGTGGCGACGAGGACTGTGCGTCTCGAGTCGCCGGAGGTCATCTTTGGGAAGAGGACGATGATGATGGCGTTCGGCAGGAAGAAGGCAATCTTTGCGAGGAGGACCCCGACGGAGTACTCGCCCGACTGATCCTCGGTGAGGAAGAGGCGGGCGAGGAGGACGTCGATATTCGTGAGAGTGAACAGCACGATGAGCGCGTGCGCGACGTGACCGAACTCGGCGGCCCCGCCCTTTGCAAGGCTGCGGCTCCAGGTCCCGGGGCAAATAATGAGGTAGCTGACGATTGCGCCGATCGCGCAGCCGACCAAGAGGCCCGCCGAGACACCGATGATGGTCGGGAAGATGAGGACGAAGAGGATCCCGAATCCGGCCCTCCCGAAGCCGTTCGCAATGAAGCCGAATGAGAATCGCAGGTGCTCCTCGCGACCCTGGGCGATGCCCATCGACCCGGTGCCGAGCACAACGAAGCCGAGCGATGCGAACCCCATGGCCACGGCGGCGTAGGGGATGGTGAAGGCAATCGACAGGGGCCACGCGGCCAACAGCCCGAGGGCCATGATCGAGGCGCCAATTGTGATCGACAGCCGAATGGCTTGGCCCTCGACCTCACGCCGGTTCTCGTTCGCCGTCGATACTCGCCTGGCCGTGACGACCTGCATGGCGATGCTGAGGGTCGACACGATGATGAGGATGCCGAGCAGAGCGCCGAGCGCCCCGAACTCAGCCTGGGTGAGCTTGCGTGCCGCGATGATCGAAAGGCCATAGGCGGCGCCGTTACCAATGAGGGTCGCTGCACCGACGAAGATGAGGCCCTTGGCCAGGGTCTTTCGCGGCTCGCTCACGCGCAAACCCTAACGAACATGTTGGCCATTCTCGCTGCCAACCTCCCCAGCAACACGGTCACTCCATCAAGTGAGGTGCCGTGGCTGCTGGCAGGCCTGCCGGGCGGCGGCGGTGAACTGCAGCGAATCTGGGACAGGGAGTTGGCCGGCAAGCCGGTCCTTCTCATACTCGTCGGAAGCGACCTAGCCATGATGGAGCAACTCACCGAGCACGACCAGCCCTACTACGCACGGGGCACAGAGTTTGTGCTTCACCCTCTGAACCCTCGTGACGTTTCTTCGATGACAGGCCTGAATGCCTTCGAGGCATTCGACGCCTACCTGATCTCCGGGGGCCTCCCCCTCATCGTCCAGGACTGGAAGCGAGGGACGTTGCCCCGGGACTTCCTCGAGGACTCACTGAGCCGTTCGACCAGTTCGCTCGTCGTCTCGGGGGAGCGAATACTCAGCGCCGAATTCAGCGCGGACGTGCGTGCCCGCGAGGTCCTCACAGCGATCGGCGGACGCGGC
>CAMDKQ010000242.1 GCA_945901095.1 Bifidobacterium breve | reverse complement strand
AGCGGAGGGTCACTCACACCCTCCTTCGCCTCAGGTACAACCTCCTACACCTCATCCGTCTCGTACGCGGTGGCGTCAACGACCGTCACTCCGACCGTCACTCAGCCGAGTTCCTCCGTCACCGTGAGTGGTTCGACGGTGGTTTCGGGTGCGGCGTCGGCAGCAATACCGCTGACCGTGGGGGCGAACACCGTCACCGTCGTTGTCACGGCCCAGAATGCTGCGACTCGCACCTACACGGTGACGGTCACTCGTGGCGCAGCATCAACCATCGCCACGCTCTCGAACCTTGTCGTGTCGGCTGGATCCCTGAGCCCGTCCTTCAGTGCGAGCACGACCTCGTATACGTCCAGCGTTGCCGATACCGTGACGTCCACGACGGTCACGCCCACGGTCACCAACGCCAATGCAACCGTCACGGTGAACGGAACGACGGTCGCATCCGCCGCGACGTCAGCGGTGATCTCGCTCTACGTGGGTTCGAACATCATTCCCGTCGTCGTGACGGCGCAGGACGGCACGACAGTCCAGACCTACAACGTCACGATCAGCCGTGCGGCCGCTGCCGGAGGCGGAGGCGGATCGAGCAGCGGGGAAGGCGGTTCTACGACCCCCACGTCGGCTCCTTCTGCCGCGGCAACCCTCACCGTCACACCGTCCGGTCTCCTCGAGCCTGTTGTCGAATCGACGACCCAGTCAGTGTCACCCGGCAGCGCGGTGGTCCTCGTGGGTGGTGTTCCGGCCACTGTCACCGTGGCTCAAAACTCTCAGCGCGATGGTATGCAGGTATCCGGCGAGGGCTGGAAGCTTGATCTGTCGGGAACGCGCGCGAACGGTACCCCGGCACCGCTCGATGCGAATGGCACGATGCGGGTGGTGCAGGGCCATGGGCTCGCAGCAGCGGGGGCAGGATTCGCTCCGAATACCCAAGCCTCGATCTACATCTTCCCCGCATCCTTGAACGGGTCCGCTGTGGGTACCGTGCGCGCCGGAACGAGTGTGCCCGAATCTGGACCACTGCTGCTGGGCAACCTCACCGTGGCGGTTGACGGCACCTTTGCTGGCTCGGTGCCGGTTCCAGACACGCTGACCCCCGGCGATTTCGTGGCCCAGGTCAACGGCTACACCCCGGCGTTCCAGGTGCGCTCAGCGTCTGTCGGCCTTGTCGTTGCGGCGGAGCAGGTGCGTGTGGTCGAAAAGGTCCGGGCGAGAATCAGGTTTGCCGCTGAGTCCCCGGTGCTGAGCATGGCAGCCAAGAAGCGACTCGCAAGCCTCGTGCGGAGCATCCCGCGAGGGGCGTCGGGGGTCACAATTCAGTCGATCGGCTACGTCCAGCCCAGCCGCAACACCTCAAACGACATCTCGCTCTCGACCGATCGGGCGACGAACGCCATGCTTGCCATGCACGAGCATTTGGCGAATCGGTCTGATGCGCAGCGAGGACGGTCCTACGTAAGCGGACGCGGGCAGGCCCCCGAACTCGGCCCGGAAGGCCGCAGGGTGCAGGTGGTCATCGCATACACGCTCGGCTGATCGACCTGCCTAGGGCGTGGGTGGCCGCCACCAGGAAACGGAGATGACAACGAGCACTACGGCGAGAAGTGTGGTGGTGATCGCTGTCGCGATGAGTGCGCAAAACCCGAGCGATCCCTTCGAGCCGCGGACGTCGACTGGCATGCCGCCAGATTAGACCGAAACATTTTTCCGAATTCCTCAGCGGAATGACCCTTGCAGGCGTACCTTATCGAGGATAAAGGCTCGTCCAACCTCCGACGATCCAACCTCCGACGAAAGGGCGTTGACCCCTATGCATATCTCGGTGACAGTCGACGGTATGGCCTATCAGGCCGACGTCGAACCCCGGACCCTTCTGGTCCACTGGCTGCGTGAAGGGATCGGTAAGGTCGGAACGGTGGTCGGCTGCGACACCTCGAACTGCGGTTCATGCACGGTTCTCCTTGACGGACGTAGCGTCAAGTCATGCAGCGTCCTAGCCGTTCAAGCTGACGGATCGACGGTGACAACTATTCAGGGCATCTCGGACGGCAATGAGTGGCATCCCGTTCAGACCGCCTTCAAGGAGTGCCATGGGCTCCAATGCGGGTACTGCACCCCCGGCATGGTGATGTCGACCGTTGACCTGCTGAGCGAGAACCCGAACCCGACGGAGGCTGAGATCCGCGAGGGTCTGGAAGGAAACCTCTGCCGTTGCACCGGTTATCACAACATCGTGAAGAGTGTCGCGTATGCGGCTGATTTGATGGGAGGCTCTGCAAAATGACGCAGATGGAAGTGACGACACCGACGGCCCTTGGCCGCCCGATTCGCCGCAAGGAAGATGCGCGGCTCCTGCACGGCCAGACGAACTGGACCGACAACATCCAACTGCCAGGGACCCTGCACATGGCGATCCTGCGCAGCCCGATGGCCCATGCCCGCATCACGAAGCTTGATGTCTCGGCCGCCCTGAAGATGCCGAACGTCGTGGCGGCCTTCGGTGCCGCAGAGCTCGGCGACCTCAACGGCTCGGTGCCCTGTGTCTGGCCCGTCACCGACGACATCGTGATGCCCGGGTTCCCGGCGCTCGCGATCGATAAGGTGCGCCATGTTGGCGACTGCGTCGCGGTTGTCCTCGCGACCGACGCCGTGCATGCGGCTGATGCGCTGGAGGCGATTGAGGTCGACTACGAGCCACTTCCGGCCGTGGTGAACATGGAGTCCGCAATCGCCGATGGCAGCACAATCGTCCATGACGACAAGGGCACGAACACCTGCTACGTCTACAACCTCGGAGGAGGCTACGACGAGGTTGCCGCAAAGGCTGATGTCATCGTGAAGCGCCGCTTCATCAATCAGCGGCTTATCCCGGCATTCATGGAGCCACGTGCGGTTGTTGCCGCACCGATGGGCATGAGCGACGAGATCACCATCTGGACCTCGACCCAGATTCCGCACGTTCTTCGGGTGCTCCTCGCCCTGGTGACTGGGATCCCGGAGAACAACCTGAGGGTCGTGGCGCCGGATGTCGGCGGTGGCTTCGGTGGCAAACTCCAGTGCTACCGCGAGGAAATCCTCGTGACACAACTGGCCCGCAAGCTCGGCCGGCCGGTCAAGTGGACTGAGACCCGCAGCGAGGACATGGTCGCAACCCATCATGGGCGCGACCAGATCCAGGACATTGAGATCGCCGCAACCTCCGATGGCAAGATGCTCGGGCTCAAGGTGACCCTGCTCGCGAACATGGGTGCCTACCTGCAGATCATCACCCCGGGCGTCCCGTTGCTTGGCATGTTCATGTACCCGGCCATCTACAAGATGGATGCATACGACTTCAAGTGCACCGGCGTCTTCACCAACACGACACCGACCGATGCCTATCGTGGTGCCGGACGCCCTGAGGCGACCTACGCGATCGAGCGCATTGTCGACGAGCTCGCGGCTGAGCTCGGCATGGAGCCGATGGAACTGCGCAAGAAGAACTGGATCACCCACGAGGAGTTCCCGTTCACGACGGTTGCCGGGCTCACATACGACACCGGAAACTACGAGGCTGCCACTGCTCGGGCGATGGAGTTGTTCGACTATGACGGGCTGCGGGCCGAGCAGGCGCTGCGGCGCGCCTCGGGCGACCCGGTGCAGCTCGGTATTGGCATCTCGACCTTCACCGAGATGTGCGGACTCGCACCGTCTCGCACCCTGGGCGCACTGAAGTACGTCGCAGGCGGCTGGGAGCACTGCACCGTTCGGTTGTTGCCGACCGGCAAGGTTGAGGTTGTCACCGGCACCTCGCCGCACGGCCAGGGCCATGAGACCGCCTGGAGTCAGATCGCGAGCAGCGTGCTCGGGGTCCCGGTCGAGGACATCGAGGTGATCCACAGCGACACCGGTCGTGCGCCATACGGCATGGACACCTATGGTTCGCGTTCCCTCGCGGTTGGGGGACAGGCGATCAAGCGGGCGTCCGATCGACTCGTCGAGAAGGCGAAGGTCATTGCCGCGCATCAACTCGAGTGCAGCCCTGATGACATCGAGTTCGTCGAAGGCGTGTTCCGCGTCAAGGGAGATCCGGAGAAGGTGCAGCCCCTCGGTGCTGTGGCCTTCGAGGCCTTCACCGCCCACAACCTGCCCCCGGGCGTTGAGCCGACCCTGTCGGCCGAGGCGACCGTTGACCCGGAGGACTTCTCCTACCCCCACGGCACGCATCTCGCGGCCATGGAGGTTGATACCGAGACCGGCAAGGTGACGCTACGTAAGTACGTGTGCGTTGACGATGTTGGTATCCAAGTGAATCCGATGATCGTCGAAGGTCAGGTGCACGGCGGCCTGGCGCAGGGGATCGCCCAGGCGATGTACGAGGGTGCCTCATACGACGAGGACGGCAACCTCCAGACGGCAAGTCTGGCGGATTACCTGATTCCGAGCGCGATGGACCTGCCGTCGTTCATCACCGACACAACGGTTACCCCTTCGACGACCCATCCTCTCGGCACGAAGGGAGTCGGCGAAGCCGGAGCCATTGCCTCCACACCGGCGATCATCAACGGCGTCGTCGATGCCCTGCGACCGCTGGGCGTCACCGATATCACCCTGCCGGCGGCACCGATGACGGTGTGGCGGGCAATTCAGGCAGCGAAGGCCGGAGGAGCAGCATGATTCCCGTTGCATTCGATTACGTGCGACCGAGCACGGTGGACGAGGCCGTGGCGGCTCTCGTCGCAGGCGGCGAGGACGCGAAGG
>CAMDKQ010000241.1 GCA_945901095.1 Bifidobacterium breve | reverse complement strand
ACGGCGCCCATCGTTCCGGGGTAATCCATATGGGTTGGACCGACGACGCCGAGCGACGCGACGGTCTTGTTGCCCCGGCTGTACCGGGCGGTGATGACCGAGGTCGATTCGAGGCCCTCAACGGGATTCTCATGCCCGATGCGCACAGTGACTCCGGTGCTCATCGTCTCTTCACCAAGGAGCCGAAGGAGGACGACCTGTTCCTCGAGCGCCTCGAGCACGGGCTGGATGGCAAGCGGAAACGCCTCGCCGTAGCGGGCGAGGTGAGCAGTGCCGCCGAGGATGACACGCTCATCGATGCGTTCAGTCATGGCGTCGAGCAGGGTTGCGACGATGGCGCTGGCGAGGGGCCTCAGCTCAGACGGGCACGACTCGGCGAAGTCCGCGACGGTGTCGTCGACTTGCGCTGATGGATGACCAGCGACGGCGCTGAGGAGCCGGGCGCGCAGGTCGGCGAGGGCTGCCTCGTCGACCGGCCCGGAGCATTCGATGACCCGCTGCTCGACCCGGCCGGTGTTCGCGATGAGCACCATCATCACTCGGGTCGGGCTCAGCGAGATGAGTTCGATATGGCGAACGGTGCTCTCGGTCAGGGAGGGGTACTGCACGAGCGCGACCTGTCTGGTGATCTGGGCCAGGAGTCGCACGGTGCGGATCATGACGTCGTCGAGATCAACGGCGGATCCGAGGAACTCGTGGATCGCGCGCCGTTCGGCCGTGCTGAGCGGCTTGACTCCGGAGAGTCGGTCGACGAAGTGTCGGTAACCAAGGTCGGTTGGTACTCGGCCGGCGCTCGTGTGCGGCTGGGCGATGTAGCCCTCGTCCTCAAGTGCGGCCATGTCATTGCGGATCGTCGCGGGTGAGACCCCTAGGCTGTGGCGCTCGACGAGCGCCTTTGAGCCGACCGGTTCATGGGTAGAGACGTAGTCCTCGACGATGGCGCGGAGCACGGCAAGGCGCCGATCCTCGAGCATTGCGCCTCCTTCCACACTTTGGCACTCACCTATCTTGAGTGCCAGTCTACGACGGATTCATTGGTTCGGCCGACGCGGCGGTTTGCATTATTCCTACTAATTCGATAGGAATACTCCTTATGGTCGGACTCCTTCTTATTGCCCTCGCCGGATTCGGCGCCCAGCTTGTCGACGGCTCCCTTGGCATGGGCTATGGGGTGACCTCGTCCACCCTTCTCATCGCGATCGGGCTCGCACCCGCGGCCGCGTCCGCATCCGTCCACTTCGCCGAACTCGGCACCACCGCGGTCAGTGCCTACTCCCACGTGCGCCTCGGCAACGTCGACAAGACCGTGCTGCGCCGAATCGCGATCCCCGGCGCTGTCGGCGCCTTCGCCGGTGCAACCGTCCTTGCTGGGCTCTCCACCCAGGCCGCCCGGCCGTGGGCCAGCGGACTCCTCCTCATCCTCGGCGTCTACGTCCTCATCCGATTCAGCCGACATCGCACGGTGACCATGCGCAAGGGACGTCCGGGTACCAAGCTCCTCATCCCCCTCGGCCTCGTTGGTGGCTTCGTTGACGCTACTGGCGGCGGCGGTTGGGGGCCCGTCACGACTCCGGCCCTTATGGTGGACGGTCGGATGACACCAAATCGGGTCGTCGGCACGATGAACACCGCCGAGTTTGCCGTGTCGCTCGCGGCCAGCATCGGGTTCATCATCGCACTCGGGTTCTCCGCCCTCGATTGGCGCATCCTCGTCCCACTCCTCCTCGGCGGCGTCATCGCTGCGCCGATCGCCGCCAGGGTCACCCACGTGCTCCCCATGCGGATCATGGGCGTGGCTGTTGGCGGACTCATCATCGTCACGAACAGCTACACACTCCTGCGAGCGGCCGGCGCCAGCGGCCAAACCCAGGGGATTGTCATGGTCTGCCTGCTGGCCGGGTGGGCAGCGGCGGTGACCGTCGTGAGCGTCCAGCACCGTCGGGCGCGCGCCCTCACCAGCGCAACGTAGGCAAGCAGTGTCTTCCCCAGCCATCCCCTCGGGCCTTGCCTGAGTCAGATCCACCCCGAATCCCGATGAGTTGTGCTCTGACGGGCATCTCGTCGGGGTTCGGGGTGGATCTGGCCGAAACCTTGGCGAGGAGTGCGGTGGCTAGTACACCACCAGGCAGGTGCCGACCAGGACGATGACGAGGGCTGCCCGCTCCAGCCGGGTCATCTGCTCTTTGAGTATCCCGAGCGCGAGGAGTGCTACCACGATCGGGTCCAGGGATCCGAGCACTGCCACGACGCCGATATTGCCTTCGTTCGCTGCGGTGAAGAACGCGATCTGGCCCAGGGCGAGCGCCACTCCGGCCGCAGCGAGGGCCACGATGGCGCGTTGGGTCAGCCCGCCCAGAGATCGGGCGACGATGAACACCATGACGATAGCGAATGCCATCTGCGGCAGCTGTGAGGCCGCCATCGTCGCTGTCACGCTCACCCGCGCGCCGATGTCGATAATGACGACACCCATGCCCCACGCCAGCGCAGCTAGGGCGGCGAGAACGATGGGAAGGGACGAGGTTGGCGAGTCCGGCTGGGAGCGCATGCTGGGGACGTAGAACACGAGGAGGCCGGCGAAGATGACGCCGATCCCAACAGCCTGAACGGGCGACATCTGCTCACCCCCGAGGAATGAGAACGCCAGCGGGACGATGACGCTCGCCGATGCCACTCCTGCGACAACCCCCATCTTCCCGCGTTCATAGGCCCTGAGAATGAGGACGGTGCCGGTGACATTGACGACGCCGCCCAGCACCCCGTGGCTCGCGTCCCTCGGGTCAAACACCAGGTCGTGACTGAGTAACCCGACAAGCACGTACACCACAGCCGCTGAGCTCGCGCTCACCAGGACCACACTGAAAACGGCGACCTTTCCCCGCCACTGGCCGATCCCGAATGACCAGATCCCAAACAGAAGCGCGCTCAACAGTGCGGTCAGGATGTACATCGGCCGAACCTTCCCTTGTGACCTTCTGTGTCAACGTAGATGTTGTCATAAGTGGCGCTCGTGGTGACTACTCGATCAGTTCGCGGACCAGACGATCGGCGAGGAGGCGTCCGTACCTAGTGAGCACGACGCGACCAGCGGCCAACGCCGACGCGTCAATGAGTCCTGCATCGACGGTGCGCCCGCACCAGCCCTCGTCGAGCACCTCGCTTGAGGCGAGCCCATCTCGCATTCGCATGGCGAGCATCACCCGCTCGACGCGCTTGTCATCCTCGGTGAGGACCTCTCGCCCGCCTTCGGGGGATGTGTCCGAGGCCAGAGCATCGGCATAGGTTCGCGGGTGCTTGGTATTCCACCAGCGGACGCCAGCGACGTGGCTGTGGGCGCCCGGTCCGATTCCCCACCAGTCGTCGCTGCACCAGTAGGCGATGTTGTGGCGGCACTCGCCCCCGGGGCGCGACCAGTTCGACACCTCGTACCAGTCGAGGCCCGCGCCTGCGAGCGCGTCGTCGATGATCTCGTAGCGGCTTGCGGCGATGTCGTCGTCAGGCATTGGCAGCTCGCCCCGGCCGATGCGACGTGAAAGGGGCGTGCCCTCTTCGACGATGAGCGAGTAGGCCGAGACATGGTCGACATCGGCCTCGATGACGTCGTCGAGGGTGCGGCGTAGGTCGTCGTCGCTCTCGCCGGGAGTCGCGTAGATGATGTCGAGGTTTACGTGATCGAAGCCGGCTGCCCGGGCCGCACGTGCCATGGCCAGGCTGCGGCCCGCGGTGTGGGTCCGATCCAGTACCCGAAGCACGTGTGAGGCTGTGCTTTGCATTCCGAAGGAGATTCGGGTGAAGCCCGATGCCCGCAGGGTCTCGAGCGCAGTTTCATCGACGCTGTCGGGGTTGGCCTCGGTGGTGATCTCTGCGTCGGGTGCGAGGGTGAACTCCTCGCGGATCGACGCAAGGATCTCGCCGAGGGCATTCGCGCCGAGGAGGGTCGGCGTGCCGCCGCCGAAGAACACGGTGGATACCTCCCGGTGGTCGAGGGTCCGCGCTGCGACGCGCACCTCGCCCGCGAGTACCTCATGGAAAGTCGCGCGCGATACGGAGTCACCGAGCTCGGTTGCGGTGTAGGTGTTGAAGTCGCAGTAGCCGCACCGGCTCGCGCAAAACGGCACGTGGACGTAGATGGACAGCGGCCTGACGAGTTCAATCACGGCCGGCCCTTCATTGATTGCCCGTGCCTTCTTCGTCGCTCGCTACTTCTTTGCGGGGTCGCCGGTCGACAGCGCCGCGATGAAGGCCTCCTGAGGGACTTCGACGCGTCCGACCATCTTCATGCGCTTCTTGCCCTCCTTTTGCTTTTCAAGGAGTTTGCGCTTTCGGGAGATGTCGCCCCCGTAGCACTTGGCGAGGACGTCCTTGCGGATCGCCCGGATGGTTTCGCGGGTGATGACGCGGGCGCCGATCGCCGCCTGGATCGGCACCTCAAACTGCTGGCGCGGGATGAGCTCCTTGAGCTTCGCGGTCATGAGAACGCCGTAGGCCATTGCCTTGTCGCGGTGCACGATCGCGCTGAACGCATCGACCGGCTCGCCATGCAGGAGGATGTCGACCTTGACGAGGTCGGCCTCCTGCTCGCCCTGCAGTTCATAGTCAAGCGAGGCATAGCCGCGCGTTCGACTCTTGAGATGGTCGAAGAAGTCGAAGACGATCTCCGCGAGCGGCAACTGATAGCGCAACTCGACCCGCTCCTCGGACAGGTAGTCCATCCCCTGCATCGTGCCGCGCCGCTGCTGGCA
>CAMDKQ010000240.1 GCA_945901095.1 Bifidobacterium breve | reverse complement strand
TCACGGGAGGGGGATGGCCAGTCCTCCATGAGTGATCCGGCAACAGGCTTCAGCGGCACGACGAAGGGGTAGACGCCGATATCGATGGCGCGTCGCGCACCCGCAATGGTGACCTCGGGATCCTCCCCCATGCCGAGGATGACGTAGGTTGAGACCTGACCCTCGCCGAAGACCTTGACGGCCCGTTCCCATGCCGCAAAATACGATTCGATCCCGGACGCAGCCTTGGCTGGCGCGACGCGTGCGAGGACCTGTGGATCAAATGTCTCGACGTGAATGCCGACCGAGTCGATGCCCATGTCGCCGACCTCGTTGATGACATCGAGGTCCAGTGGTGGCTCGAATTGGACTTCGACCGGCAGGCCGCTTGCCTCCTTCACCGCCTGACCGCAGCGTCCGACGTAGCGCGCACCCCGGTCGACCCCGCGTGAACTGCCCGTTGTGAGGGTCGCATCAACTGCGCCGTCAAGATCGCGGGCGGCTACTGCCACCTCAGCGAGCATCTCCGGAGTCTTCTTCACGATCGTGCGGCCCGACTCGAGGGACAGGCCAATGCCGCAGAAGGTGCACTGATCGGCGTTGCCCCAGTAGGCACATGTCTGAACGACCGTGCTCGCGAGGGAGTCGAGGTGAAGCAGGGCGATCTTTTCGTAGGAGATGCCGTCAGCGGTTTTCAGGTCGTAGAACCGTGGACGCTGCTCAGCCCGCGCCGATGCCACCCGCACGTCGTCGCGATAGATGCCGTAGCCGTCATCCTCCGCCTTGAGCAGGTACGGGGAGGTTGCTGCGGTTGCGTTGCCTGTGGGCGCCGTGACTGGATACCCCTCGATCCACAACATGCCCGAATCAGTTGGTCCGGCTCCACCTGAGCGCCGCTCCATTTCCGCTTCGACACGCAGGCCCCGTGCCTGAACGTCCATGATGAGGCTGCTTACATCCCATGAGGCAGGTATTCCGGCGATCGCACGGCCATCGGCCTCAATCGATTCGCGAACCGTTGCGTAGTCCAAGATTGCGGTCATCATTCCTCCGGGCGAGGCAGTAGAGCAGCGCCCTGACGGCGCGTTCGTTCATCTTAGGAGACGAAACTTCATCTTCAGTGCACTTTAGTGAAACTCAGTCACACTCATTTGCCGTCCAGCGCCTGTCTCAATGCCGCCGCTTCGTCCAGCCATTCCTGACGATTGTCACAATCGATGACCATCGACGAATCCGTCGGCCCTTCATGGAGCAACTCGATGCGGAACCGGGCGTGCCCGGTGAGCGCATCGGGCGAGATCGTCCGAACGAGTCGAACGCCGGTTTCAAGGTGCATGTCCACCCATCGCTGAACGGCCGCGAACCCGATGGTGCTCACATCCGGGGCCTCGAGCGCGGCCCACGTCTCCCCAGCAACCCTCGCCTCTTCTACTGCCCGATCACTCGAATGAATGGCTGCATCAGCCCGCAGAACGCGGTAGCGCTGGGAGAGGGCCGCATCCACCACCGCCCCCTCATCGAGGTCCGCGAGGACGATTGCCTGCTCGCTCGCAATCCCGCGAAGCCGCGTCAACGCCTTCGGGCGGAGGAGCTCGAGGTCCTCCGCTGAGTCACCGGAGCCATCAAGGTGACGAGACAGGTGGCCGATGAGGGTGACGGACCGCTCATATCGATCGGTGTCAACCATGGCGAGGGGGTAGATCTGGCGCTCGGCCGACTCGAGCCTGGCAACGAAGGCACTCGTTGCCTCCGGGGTCCATGCGTTCATGCGCCCATTGTGATGCACCATGTCAATGCATTAACTATAGTGACGATTAAGTGTCGTATGACATACGTCTTCTTGACGATTCAGGGTCCCCTCGGCGAAAGGCGCTCCGTGACTGACAAGCACCCATCACGAACTGCGGTCATCGCGCTCGGAGGAAATGCGATCACCCTCGAGGGCCAATCCGGCACCTATGAAGAGATGCTCGCGAACTGCCAGGCGATGGTGAAATCCATCGCAGCGATTCACGAGGCCGGCTGGCGGGTCGTCATCACGCACGGGAATGGGCCACAGGTGGGAAACCTCGCGGTGCAGCAGGACGAGGCCGAGCAACTCGTGCCGGGCCAGCCTCTTTACGCCCTCGGCGCGATGACCCAGGGACTCATTGGTCACCTCATCGAGACGGCACTGCTCAACGAGCGCGGTCAGGGCATCGGCTCGATCATCAGTGTCGTGACGCATGTCGATGTCGACCCCCAGGACCCCGCGTTCAGCAATCCAACCAAGCCAATCGGCCCCTTTTACACCCTTGAGCAGGCTCAGGAGCGCTCCGCGCGCACCGGGCAACCGATCGTTGAGGATTCTGGCCGCGGTTACCGGGTAGTGGTCGCCTCCCCTCGCCCGCGGCGCGTGCTCGAGCGAGACGCAATCACAGCGCTCGTCGAGCAGGGATTCATGGTCATCGCGGGTGGGGGTGGCGGCATCCCGGTCGTCGATGATCAGGGGACGATTCGAGGGGTGAACGCAGTCATCGATAAGGACCGCGCCGCAGCGCTGCTTGCAGCCGAGTTGAAGGCCGATGCCCTTGTCCTCGTGACCGGCGTCGACACCGTCCTCCTCGATTTCGGAAAGCCGACACAGCGGGAGTTGAACGTGGCCACCGCTGACGAAATGCGCAGCCACGCACAGGATGGTCAATTCCCGGCGGGGAGCATGGGTCCAAAAGTTGAAGCCGCGATTGACTTCGTTGACGCACGCGATGGGGTCGCCGTCATCACGAGTGCGAACCTCATGTCCGCCGCACTCGACGGCCTCACTGGCCCCGGCACCCACATCGTAAGGAGCATCCGCGCATGACGAGCACCTTTGCCATCCGCCTGTTCAAGGACACCTACCTCGACTCCGTCCTCCAGATGTCAGGGACCAGGGTCCTCGAGGAGAGCGACGGCGTCACGTGGGGATCGTCCGCGATGGCCACGCCTGCAAACATCGAGACCCTCCTTGAGCGTGGGTTCCGCGCCGACGACCTCGACGGTGCGAAGCCCGGTGATCTCTTCATCGCGGTCGAAGCCTCCGATGAGACCTCAGCGTCTGAAGCCGCCGCGCGCGCCGAGGCTGCCATGTTCTCGAGCAGGCGGGCGGCAACCCCCGGACTTGATCAAGCACCGATTTCGCTCGACCAGGCCCTTCGACTCGAGCCCTCCGCCAACATCGCCATCATCTCGGTGCCCGGAGACTATGCCGCACTCGAAGCAAACAAGGCACTTGGACGCGGACTCAATGTCCTCCTCTTCAGTGACAACGTCAGCCGAGCCGATGAAATTGCCCTAAAGGACCATGCCGCTGCCCGCGGACGACTCGTCATGGGTCCGGGCGCCGGGACTGCAATGCTCGCCGGCATCGGACTCGCGTTCGCCAACGTCGTATCTCCCGGACCCGTTGGGGTTATCGCCGCCGCTGGCACCGGAGCCCAGGAGGCGATGGCTCTGCTTGACCGGTGGGGTGTCGGTGTCTCTCAGGTCATCGGACTCGGTGGTCGCGATCTCAATGAAGACATCGGCGGGCGGATGGCGGCGTTGGCCATCGAAGCACTGAAAGCCGACCCCGCAACCGAGGTCATCCTGTTCGTATCGAAGCCCCCTGCGCCCAGCGTCGCGCAGTACGTCATGTCGCTCGCCGACGGAATCCCAATGGTTGCAGCGTTTATGGGCGTCGACCTGACCATGGCGGCGCCTGCTGGAGTCGTCCTCGCCGACACCCTCGAAGGCGGGGTCCTACGAACCATGGAACTCCTCGGCAGGGGCGCGCCGGATACCTCGGTGACCCACGGACCCACGATCGCGGAGGCGATCGACCGGCTCCCAGCCGAGCGGACCCTCATCCGGGGCCTGTTCTCCGGAGGGACCCTGTGTTACGAAGCCCTCGTCCTCCTTGGGAAGACCTACCCGCTGCCTGTCTACTCGAACACCCCCATCGACAAGTCGCTTGGGCTGCCGGCGCCAGATGGCGCGTCAGTGCTCCTAGACCTCGGCGAGGAGGAGTACACGAAGGGGCGCCCACATCCGATGATCGATCCGATGGCCCGCATCGAGCAGCTCGAGCATGCAGCAGCCGACCCGAGGGTCGGCGTCATCCTTCTCGACGTGGTCCTGGGACATGGGGCGCATCCGGACCCTGCTGGCGTCCTGGTACCGATCATCCGGGAGATCATGGCGGATGGGGGGCCCCAGGTCGTCGCCTATGTGCTCGGCACCGATCAGGACCCGCAGAACTTCGGGGCACAGGTCGCGAAGCTCGTTGAGGCCGGCTGCCTCGTCACGGAGACCAACGCTCGTGCGGCCATCGCCGCCGGAGCGATTGCCTCGGGCGACCGGGTAAAACGTAGTCTCTCCTTGTGACGTTTCAGGGTCGGCTCGGCATCCTCACCTACTCGACGAAGCCACGCGGTGGTGTCGTTCATTCCCTCGAGCTCGCCGAGGCACTGCAGGCTCGCGGCATCGACGTCCATCTCTTCGCCCTCGGTGGACCGGGCGAGTCATTCTTCCGACCGACGTCGGTCCCCTTCACCCTCTTTCCGGCGATCGAAGGAGCAACGACCCTCGACGACAAGGTGTTCGCATCCGTCGACTCGATGGCGCGCGGACTGGCCACAACCGCCTCGGCCTTTCACCTGCTCCATGCTCAGGACTGCATTTCGGCGAGGGCAGCGGCCCGGGTGCGCGATGCTGGCGCTGGCCCTCGTTTGGTGCGGACCGTTCATCACGTTGATGACTTCACAACCGCCGCACTCATCGATTGCCAACGCAAGGCGATCCTC
>CAMDKQ010000239.1 GCA_945901095.1 Bifidobacterium breve | reverse complement strand
TCACTTGTATTTGCAGCCGGGTCCCGATGTGGTTGACGAGGCCGGCGGAGTTTCGGCGTTCATGGGCTGGAACGGGCCGACGATCACCGACAGTGGCGGCTTCCAGGTACTCTCGCTCGGGGTTGGGTTCAAGAAGGTCCTCGCGATGGACGCGAAGACGGTCCGGACGGACGATGTCATCGCCAATGGCAAGGACCGGCTCGCGCATGTCGACGATGACGGGGTGACGTTCAAGTCGCACCTCGACGGGTCATTGCACCGGTTTACCCCCGAGGTATCGATGCAGGTGCAGCACCAGATCGGCGCCGACATCATGTTCGCGTTCGATGAGTGCACGACCCTCATGAACACCCGTGAGTATCAGGAGCGATCGCTGGACCGAACCTTTGAGTGGGCGAAGCGATGTGTGGTTGAGCACGAGCGGCTGACCCGCGAGCGCAGCCACCGGCCGTATCAGGCGCTCTTCGGGGTGGTCCAGGGCGCGCAGTACGAGGACCTGCGCCGCAAGGCGGCCCGGGATCTCGCAACGCTCGATTTCGACGGGTTCGGCATCGGGGGAGCGCTCGAGAAGACCGAACTCGGAACGATCGTCCGCTGGGTCAACGAGGAGCTTCCCGAGGGTAAGCCGCGTCATCTCCTAGGCATTGGTGAGCCGGAGGACGTCTTCACTGGCGTCGAGAACGGCGCCGACACCTTCGACTGTGTTGCGCCGTCGCGCATCGCCCGCAATGGCACCGTCTACCACCCGCTGGGCCGGTTCCACATCACAAATGCGAGCTACAAGCGCGACTTCCGGCCGATCGATGATGCATGCGATTGCTACACCTGCCAGCACCACACCCGTGCCTACATCCATCACCTGTTCAAGGCGAAAGAAATGCTCGCCTCGACCCTCGCCACAATCCACAATGAGCGGTTCATCATCCGCATGATCGACGTCATGCGCGAGAGCATCATCGAGGGGCGGTTTGCCGACTACAAGGCAGATTTCCTAGGCCGCTACCTCAAATAGCCTGCCCAGACCCCAGTTCGGGCGGATAGATGTCGCGCCGGGACCCCTTTCGGGTGTCTGCAGCGACATCAACCCGCCCAAACCTCGGGTGGCATGTGCAGGTTGGAGTGCGCCGGGTGCCGAGCAGGCCGGTTTAGGTTGCGGTTTGAAGTTCGTAGGTTGGCTCGCGTCGCTTGATAGCCCTGATGACCGGGTACGTGATCGGCAGGAGCATGACCTCGAGGAGGGTCTTGTAGACGTAGCCGACGATGACGTAGTTCACGAACTCGGCGCCGGTGATGATGCCATAGAAAGCGACGGTGCAAAAAACGAAGGTGTCGGCGAACTCACCGACGACCGTTGACCCGATGAGCCGGGCCCACAGGTACTTCTCCTTGGTGCGCTCCTTGATCTTCACCAGTACGTAGGCGTTGAGGAGTTGACCGACGAGGAACCCACAGATGCTCGCGAGGACGATGCGGGGGACGAAGCCGAGGACCGCCTCGAATGCGGCCTGGTTCTCGTAACCATCGGCCGGGGGTGAGAGTTGGACGAGGTAGAACGTGACCGCCGCGAGGATGGCCATTGCGAAGCCCAGGATGATTGCTCGCCTCGCTGCCTTCCAGCCGTAGACCTCGCTGAGGATGTCGCCGATGAGGTACGTGAGCGGGAAAAGGAAGACGCCGCCGTCGGTGATGAGCGGGCCGAATTCGATGAGCTTTGTCGCACCGATGTTCGAGATGATCAGGACGCTGCAGAAGATTGCAAGGATGATCGGGTACAGGCTTGATCCGGTTGCCGCGTAGTGCGGACGGGTGAGGGTCGTTGTCGTCATCAGGCGATTAGTCAACACTATTCGGAGACGGCGATGAAGTTGACGGCGAGACGAGCCGATAGCGCACGCCGGCGCCCCGCGGATTGGAGACGGGTTCGATCCACCCGTGTCGGGTCAATTGGGCGAGGATTCGTGATGCTGAATTCTCGGCAACCCCCAGAAGAGCCGATGCGTCCTCTCGGCCGATTTGTGGCTGCGAATCGAGATAAGCGCGGACAAGATCAGCATGCTGATCGAGTGCTCGTCGTGGGGTGTATTGAAGGCGTGAGTGAAATCGCTCCCGCGCTGCTTCAGTGAGGGCGTAGGCACGACCCGATCGGACGAGTCGGCGAAGCTCTCCTGCCGCTTCGAGAGCAGCAAGGGTCTGGTTCGCCTCGGCTGTAGTGCATTGAGCGATCGAGGCAAGTCCCTCTGCGCGTAGGGGGGTGGCGGCGAAGAGCGCCGTGATAGCCATCGCGGTGCGCACGCCGTCTAGGGATTGATCTCGGGCAGCGAGCTCGTCGAAGAATACGAGAAGTTCGGCGTCGGGTCGACCGCCGCGTAACGTCACGACCACCTCGCCATCGCGCTCGGTGATGATTGGAGCAGGATGCCCCGCACGGATCATTTGCTCGTACATGATGTCAATTCCGACACCCTCGCGCTCCGCAAGACCGAGCACACGCATGGCTGCAGCCAACGCCGGGTTGCGGGGTGTGGATGGAGCTGTGATGAGTCGGTCGGCACTCAGCCCGGAGACAAACCCGCCGGGTGAGCTCACCTTGAGGGTCATGCCGTTGATCGCGTGGACGGTTATGGCCGAGCGCGACAGTCGGTAGTCGCGGTGCATGATGGCGTTGATAAGTGCCTCGCGCAGGGCGTAGTCGGGTATGGCTCTCATGAGCCGGCGGCCCGCACCGACAACCGTGACGGTTTCGGGGAAGGATCGTCCGGTCAGCTGTGCCCACGCCTCATCGAACAGCTCAAGAAGCGGTGCCGGACCGCGCACCGAGTGGCGAGACGGCCTGCCCTCCGATGGAACGTCGAGCACGACGAGCTGCTCGATCCCGGGGTCTAATGGAGCGAGAAGGAGCGCCCCAGTTCGAGTGAGTTCGGGATCAGCCTCAGATCCGCCCCCGACAAGCACCCCGAGCCGGCGAACGAGTTCACGGTCGCTCGCCGGTGCCACGCCTTTTGCAGCCTGATACTTCGCTCGGGCAGACGCCAAGCCCGCACGTGTTGCCTGTGAGAGCCGGACACCGGATGGCTCGGCACTCCAGTCGTAACCGCGCCGACGCTCGAGAAACTCCCTCGCGCGGTCACCGGACAGTTCCTCGCACGATGAACCGATTCTGGCCCTCAGCTTTCCACCGGCTCGAATCTCTTCCAGCGCGGGCGGCACGTCGATGAGGAGGAGTCGGGCGCCTAGCTCGAGGAATTCCTCGACATCCACCGTGTAGTGCGGTGACGTTAGTGCGTGAATCCGTGCCTTGAGCCATGCTGAGTCACTTTGCGCACCGACGAGGGCAGCCGGTCCACCAACGCGGTCTTCAACTCCGATTATGAGCACGCCCCCGGACAGGCTGTTGGCCAGGCATCCGACTTCTTCGGCGAGGGCTTGAGCTGCGGGCTCGTGCGTGGGAGAGATGATCTGGTGGGCTCCTCCGCGGTCGCGTGTACCGAGCTCCACCTTGAAGTCGACTTGCTCAGTCTCGGCGTCACAGGCACGAGTTCCTGACGTGACTGCGGTCAGGGCGGCGAGGGCTAAATTTCTCCTCCGATGTGCGCTCATGGGTGAAAATGTAACATAACTAGCTGCGCGAGTAATGTTACATTAACGTCGATGGTCTGCCCTTGCCATGAGTTTGGATTTCGCGGGGAGAGTCAAACGAGGGCTTAAGCCTGGAATGGGTGCCCCCGGCAGGATTTGAACCTGCGACCTACGGTACCGGAAACCGGCGCTCTATCCACTGAGCTACGAGGGCGAAGCGCACAGGCTATCAGCGTGTGCTGAAGGCCTGCGCCGGCCGAGTGCGAGGATGTCCGAATGCGTGAACGGATAGGCAGGTTGGTGGCGTACTGCCTGGTGATCTCCCGGCGGTTCGCAATGCATCGTGGCTCCCTCTCTGCGGGTGGCCTCGCATTCTTCGTGGCGCTGTCGATCGCGCCTGCTGCGGTTGTGATTGGCGGCATCGCTGGCCTCTTCGTGACCCCGGAGGAGCTCCGGGCGACCCTCACGACGGCGATTAGTTCGGCTCCGAATGTGACGCAGGTGGCAGGACCGTTCATCGATTCGATCGTGAACCTTGTTGAGCGATCATCCGGGAGCACGGTGACGATTACCTCGATTGTGAGCCTCATTATCGCCGTGTATGCGGCGTCGAGGATGGTTTACGGATTCCGGATAGCGCTCAATGCGGCCTTCGGAGTTCCCGAGCGCTACCAAGGGATATTGGAGCGGTTGCTCTCGTCGGTGATCACGCTCGTCGGCATCATTGGCGCGGTCGGCGTCATCGTCGTCCTCACGGTTGTCCCGAAAATCCTCGCAGCACTTGGCATCACAAACGCGCGACTCTTCACCGGGATTGGGTGGGTCGACTGGGTCATCGTCTCGGTGGTCGTCTGGCTGGGAGCCTGGTGGCTCATCCGAAGGGGTCCCAATGGCATTGGCCCGGTGCCGATCCGCTCCATAGGACCATTGGTCGCTGCTGGGTGGATCATGGGCTCGAGCGCAGGGGTCGGCGTGTATGCCAGCCTCTCAGGGACGCTCGGCGCTGCGATCCTTGTCTTTGGATCCGCGCTCGTCGTGCTCCTGTGGCTGTACCTGTGCTTCGTCGGGTTGCTCATCGGCGCGGAGATCGAGGCCGAGCGACAGGAAGGCGCTCGAGTGTGATCTACGCCTCAATCCCAGCAATGAAGGTTGAACGTGGGAATTGCGGCCCATAACGCATGTGTCGCCGCCTCGTCGGGGGATGA
>CAMDKQ010000238.1 GCA_945901095.1 Bifidobacterium breve | reverse complement strand
CCCCGGGTTGAAGAAGAACCGCCTCGGACTGCCAATCACCTCGGCTAGGAAGGTATTGGACGCTCCCCCGTGACTCGCGGCCACGATCCGCTGCCCCTGATGGTCAAGCCCGATCCGGCGCATCGTGCGAATCATGTTGGCTCGGAGGTCGTCTGCATCATGCTCGGGCAGGAAGTCCTCAAAGCGTCCCTCATTCCAGGCTGCGGCGCGCTCCGGGTGGTCGAGTTGCTCGACCTGCTGGTAACTCGGAGCATCAGAGATCCATTCGCGCAAGCCCTCGTCAATCGTCACCAAAAGCCCACGCGCTGCAGCGACCGGCTCAGCCGTCTGAACCGCGCGCTTGAGATGACTCGAGTAGACCGCGTCGATCCGCTCCCCCTCGAGCCACTGCGCCAGCCTCCTCGCCTGAGCAAGGCCAACCTCACCAAGCGGCGGATCCTTCGTGCCATCGGGCTCCGGCAACCCATGCCGGACGAGGAGGATCTCGGCCGGTGCCGGGGTTGCCATTAGACGGTCTCAGTGAAGGTGCCGAGGTCCTCGGTTGAGGGGAACTGCAGGCTCTGCAGTTCGAAGTACTCGAGGAGCCCGTGATGGCCAAGCTCCCGGCCGACCCCGGAGGTCTTGAATCCGCCGAAGGGCGCCCGCGCGTTGAATCGTCCGCCATTGATTGCGACCTGACCGGTCCGAAGCCGGGTTGCAATCCGCACTGCCTCAGGCACGTCAGCCGCCCAGACCGCACCCGACAATCCGAACTCGCTATCGTTCGCGATCGCGATGCCCTCCTCGATCGTGTCGTAGGCAATGATCGCAAGAACCGGGCCGAAGATCTCCTCCTGCACGACGCGCGCCTTCGGATCAAGCCGGCTGAACACCGTGGGCTTGACGAAGTAGCCGCGATCCTGACCCTCGACCGGCCCGGGGCCACCCGTGATGAGCGTGCCCTCGGTCATGCCGATGTCGATGTAGTCCTTCACCGTGCGGAACTGCCCAGATGAGGCGACCGGGCCCAGATCCGTAGCTCCATCGAGCGGATTGCCGATAACGAATGCTTCGACGAGTGCGGCGATCCGCGCCTCGACCTCGGCGAGCTGCGAACGCGGAACGATGAGGCGAGTGGTCGCCGAGCACGTCTGGCCATTGTTGACGAAGCAGCCGCGAACCGCGGCTGGAAGGGCAGCGTCGAGGTCTGCACCGGGCGCGACGAGGAACGCCGACTTGCCACCGAGCTCAAGCGCCACGCGCTTGATGGTGGGAGCCGCGGCCTGGGCAACCCGCACCCCGGCGCCGGTTGAGCCGGTGAGGCTCACCATGTCAACCTCGCGATGGGAGGACAGGAGTTCGCCAACGAGGGCCCCTCGCCCTGAGACGAGGTTGAAGACGCCCGCCGGCAGACCCAGACCGTGCACGATGTCCGCAAGGATGAAGGTCGCGAGCGGTGCGACACTGCTCGGCTTCACCACGACCGTGCATCCTGCGGCGAGCGCCGGCCCAACCTTGGCCGCGAGCTGATACAGCGGATAGTTCCATGGCGTGATGGCTCCCACGACCCCAGCGGCGGCGCGGATGACAAGGGAGTTGCCAACCTGCTCCTGATCCGGAAGTTCGAGGGCCGCTTCGGCCATGGTCTCGAAGACAGACGCAGCAAGGCCAACCTGGACCCTCACCGAAATCGCAAGCGGGGTACCGACCTCCATCGCCATGATCTCGGCAAGCTCACCCTCGCGGGCGCGCAGGCCGTCGGCTAGCGCCTGAACCGCCGCTGCCCGATCGGCGATTGGCGAGGTTGACCACCCATCGAAGGCACGACGCGCCGCAAGGATGGCGCGCTCAGCATCAGCGCCCTCGCCCGCCGGAACGGTGCCGATGATCTCCTCGGTCGCAGCCTCATCAACGGTGATGACGTCGCCTCCAGCCGGGGCTGACCACGCGCCATCGATATACAGTTCACGCCGTTCGATCATTGATGCTCCCTCGATATGTTCCCTGGTTCGACGAGACGGGTGCGCAATACCTCAACCTGCTCGTCCGAAATTCCGAGCTCGCGAACCCAGCCCGGAATACCCCCGAACTCGTCGCCCACGTCGGCGAGAAAGATCTCCATCGCGGCCCTCGGCGCCCGAAGCAACTCCTCCGGCTGATTCATCATCGGGTGATCCTCGAAGTCCTCACGCGTGCGCAAGTAGTCGACAAGAGCGACGACCTCGTCACCGCTCAACTCGAAGTCGGCCGTGATGTCCTCGTCACTCACGCCCAGCAGCCCGAGCAGTACTGCCGCGAGTACCCCGGTACGGTCCTTACCTGCCATGCAGAAAAAGATTGCTGGATAGGCGTCCTCGGTCGTGAGCCGCTCTAAGACCTTACAGACGGTATCGCCGCCATAATCGACCATGTCGCGAAACACGCTTGCAAGAAACTCCGCCGCCGGAAGATCCCTCGCCGCAGGGTCGGCGTCCCAGTCATTCGGCAGGAAGGGCGAGTGCAGTTCTCCGGTGATGAATGGTGGCAGCGGGAATGCCAGCCGCTCACGGTCATAGCGCAAGTCAATGACGGTCCCAGCACCGAATCGGTCCCAGGCCTGTTCGTCATTGAGACGATGCAGGCTCGACGCCCGGAACAGCAAGCCCCTGCGGACAACACCCCCGTCTGCGGTCGGGTAGCCGCCGATATCGCGCACGTTGTAGAGACCGCCGAGTTCGTATGCCTCGCCAATGACCGCCGTGTTGTCGCTCATGGCTGCATCAGGTAACCGGGGAAGCGCTGGTCGACATCAGGGCACTCGGCAGGTCCGACAGGCCGAGCCGGCCAGCGCTTGCGCTCCGTTCCCCCAGCCTGCCCCGACACGAAGTCTTCGACCGTCATTCCGTAGACCGACAGCACGTGCCGCCTCGCAAACCGCCAGACTCCCGACTCTCTGCGGTAGTCATCCTGATAGCGGATGTTCGTGATGATCGTGTACTCCTCGTTCGCGAGTTCTGCGTAGCCCAAGACGGTTCCGCGCGCATCATCCGGGCCGGTGAAGAAGCAGGAACTCGCGTGCGGGTCGTGCAGGGTCATCGTGAATGGGGCATGCTTCGCCTCGAAGTTCGCCGCGATCGCCAGACGTCCGCTCGTCGTGCTGTTCGGCGAAGCGAACACTCCGTCCTCGGTAAACAACCGGCCAACCGCCTCAAACTGCCGGTCATCGAGCAGGACGGCGTAGGCAACAAGGAGATCATTGATCTCGAATCGGTCCTCAAGCCGGCGAACCCTGTCCTCGAGCATGCGTCTCAGACTAGTGGTGTTCGACTATAGAAACTACCCGCGCCCCGGAAGTTGTCTACACAGACCGTAGCCTGTGAACGTGACGGAGATCCCGCTCTACGAGCAAGTGCGGCAGTCCCTCGAGGGGTCGATCGCAAGCGGGGAGTATGGGCCCGGCGACAAACTCCCCGGCGAGAGCACCCTCGCCGCGACGATGGGCGTCAATCGGCTCACCGTCCGCCGCGCAATCGAGGAGTTGGCTCGGGCCGGACGGGTCCAATCACGGCAAGGGTCCGGCACTTACGTGGCACCGTCAGTCACCCGCCTGCCCGTCTCGCAGTCGCTCTCTCCCGACTCACTCGTCTCGGGCATCACCGAACAACTCGCCGAACATGGTCACTCATATGAGGACGTCCTTCTCAAGACCTCGCGAGTGAACCAGCCGCAGACGAACATGGAATTCGGGCTGCCACCCGGACAACTCTGGCGCATCGACAATGCCCTCGTCGTCGATGGGGAGACATGGATGTGGTCCAGTTCGTGGCTACCCCTCGAGCTCATCAAGGATCCTCGTAAGCACTGGAACCCGGTCAGCGGCCTGTACGGCATGCTCCTTGCGGACCGCGGTGAACTCATCCCACTGTGGCGTTCATTCTCGGCTGAGGCAGCGACGTCGGCCGATGCATCAATCCTGCGGGTGAAGCCCGGCACGCCCATCATCGTTCGCGATGGCCTCACCGCAGATGAGGACGGAAACCCGATCCTGCGCGTTACCCGGCGAGCACGAATGGATCGGGTGTCGTACGTGCTGCGTTACTAGTCGCGATCCATCCACTCGTCGAGGATCCCGTGGTAGTGCCGAATACGGTTCTCCTGATAGCGCGAGAGTTGAATCCCTGGTGCTCTCAGTGACTTAAGCCCCTCCTGAATATGCGGAAGGTTCGCATAGTCCTGGTCGAACACCGGGCCGAGGAGACCGATCTCAGTGATGTCGGAGAAGGTCTCCCCCGGCTGCAGCCACCTGGTCTTGGGTGGCTTGGGATGCGAGCCATCGGCAGGCTGCTGAGCGAGAAGGTACACCTCTGCAATGCACTTGTCGGGGTCGTTGCCCAGCGGCCTGAAGCGGTAGACGGCATTGGTTCGCGGCCCTGCGAACACGTAAAAGTTCGGGAAGACGAAGTACTGGATCCCGTCGAGGAGTTCGGAATCGGTCCAGTGGTCCTGCTCGGTTCCAAACTGCTTGGCCAGCGAGGTTCGCATTTGTTCGGCGAGCTCATGTCGAGCAGTCGAGTCCGCCGGAACAATCGGCGTTCCCTCGGCGCCTGCAGACAGGTCACGACCCTCGCCAGCAGAGTAGAAGGCCCGGGTCTCGTAGTAGGAGTCGAGCACCTCCTGCTCGCTAATGTGGTTTGCGATCGTCGGGCTCGGGACTCCCTGGGGCACGATCTGCCGGCTCCAGTTCTCGCCCTTGAGCACGTCGTACTGGGTGTTCTCGTCGCCGAGCCACTCCATCATCTGCGGGTGGGTCGCGAGCG
Source organism: Bifidobacterium breve (assembly GCA_945901095.1). GTDB lineage: Bacteria > Actinomycetota > Actinomycetes > S36-B12 > S36-B12 > WLND01. The sequence goes on along the minus strand of CAMDKQ010000238.1, from coordinate 61 downwards.
AGTGCCAGCCCTCGATGAAGGCCTCGCCGGTGATCTTCCAGTTGGCGTCGATCACACCGCC
>CAMDKQ010000237.1 GCA_945901095.1 Bifidobacterium breve | reverse complement strand
AGGCGGAACTCAGCGCGCTCGTCGCCGGTGACGAGGCGACCGCTGGCATGCTCGCGGCCGGCATCAACTCAGGGCAGACCTCCTACCGAATGCGCGAGGCGGGCAAGAACGCGGCGGTGCAGCTCTTCCATGAGCCCAAGCTGGCATTCCGTGAGCTCGGTCGGCGCATGCATGAGCGCGGTTCGATCGCCGACCCAATGGACATCTTCATGCTCCTAGACTCCGAGCTTGACGGGTTCCTCGCCGATCAGTCCGGCTGGAGCACGACCCTTACGCAGCGCTCAGTGGACTTCGCAACACTGGCGGACCTCGATCCGCCGTACGTCGTAATGCACGGCCAAGCGATCCCCCCGATCAGCGAATGGCCAAGGAAGGGCGCGGGTGGTGGGGCTGCCGAGGCGCCCGGAACGGTGATCAAGGCGGTGGCGGGATCCCCGGGTTCGGTGACGGCACGCACGCGTGTCATCTCTGACCTCTCGCAGGCCGGTGAGCTTGAGCCGGGCGAGATCCTTGTCTGCACGACGACCGACCCATCGTGGGTGCCGCTGTTCATGATCGCCAGTGCGGTCATCTGCGAAATCGGCGCACCCGGCAGCCATGCGGTGATCGTGAGTCGCGAGATCGGCGTTCCCTGCGTCGTGTCGCTCCTCGGCGCTAGCCACAAGTTGCCGACCGGGACCCTCGTCGAGCTGGACGGATCGACCGGCACCATAACGGTGGTCGAATCCGCCTGAGATGACCGTCGTCAGCCCCCCGGCCTCGCCGGAGCCGCCGTTCTCCGTGCGCGATCCATTTCTTATCGGATCGCGCACGGCGACGCGCATCACGCTTATCCGACATGGCCAGCAGCAGTATCCGGTGAGCGACGTCTTCACTCACGGAGACTGGGTTGATCCCCACCTGTCGGACATCGGCAGAAAGCAGGCTGCTGCGGTTTCGGGGGCCCTCGCGGATGAACGGATTGACGTCCTCTTCTCAAGTACCTTGTCGAGGGCCTTCGATACGGCAGTGGCCATCGGCAAGCCCCATGGCTTGGTGCCGGTCCGGATGCACGAGTTGCGCGAGATCGAGTCATACCGCGACATCGGCGCCGACGAGAACCCCGCCGACCTCATCCCAGAATCCGAGTGGATCGAGCGGCAGCGTAGGTTCCGGCTTGAACGCCGCTGGGACCTTATGCCGTTCGGGGAGCCGGCTGCCGAATTCCGGGCACGAAGCCTCGCCGCCGTCAACGGCCTCGCCGATGCGTATCGGGGCAACCACATCGTCATCGTGGCGCATGGCGGCGTCATCAATGCCTACCTCAGCGAGGTGCTCGGTACCGACGAGGACCTGTTCTTCCTCCCGACCCATACCGCGATCAGTCGCGTCGCACTTGATCATGAGATCAGGGTGATCCGGAGCATTAATGAGCACCAGCATCTAGGCGTGGACCTGCTCACCTATTGATTCGCGAGAGCCTCTTCGTTTTGGAAGGATCCTCGAATGACCGAAGCAGTTCCCGAGTACAAGGCAGCGCTCGTCTTCGAGGCTGTTGATCGCGAGAGCGCCCTTGACATCATGGCCAGACTCATTGAGCACCGGCGCAATGGCACGACCGACATGGTGGCCGAGCAGCGGCGTGAGCCGATCGCCAAGTACCTCGACCAAGGGCTCTGGGAGCGGGAGATCGCTGAGATCTTCCGGGTGGTCCCGCTGCCGGTCGCGACATCGGCCGAGCTCCCGAGGGTCGGGGACTTTAAGGCGATGCGGGTTGTCGGTCGCGAGATCGTGCTCGTCCGGGCCGCAGACGGGACGGTGAACGCGATGCTCAACGTCTGCCGCCATCGGTCAATGAAGGTCGTGCCGCAGGGCTGCGGCAGCGCCCGGCGCTTTACCTGCCCGTACCACTCCTGGACGTACGACACCGACGGACGGCTGACCGGGGTACCGGGGGAGGAGACCTTCGGAGCCGTCGATCGCGAGGAGAATAGCCTCGTCCGACTTGCATGCGATGAGAGGGCCGGCATCATCTTTGCCTGTCTCACTCCTGATCTCCCGATGGATCTTGAGGCCTGGCTGGGCGACGCGCTACCCCTGCTTGAGCAGTTGGGCTTGGAGAAATGCCACCACTTCTCGACCCGCGAGTTGGCCGGGCCGAACTGGAAGGTGACCGTCGATGGGTTCCTCGAGGGCTACCACTTCTCGTCATTGCACCCAAACACCGTCGCGCTCACCAACTACAGCAACATGGCGGCCTTCGATTCGTACGGCCCCCACATGCGTCATGTTTTCGCGCTCAAGTCGATCGATCGATTCCTTGACGCCCCCCGCAAGGAGTGGGAGCCAGCCGAAGCACTCGGGCTCGTTTACTGGATTTTCCCTGGGATGGCCATCGCGGGCGGATGGCGTGAGCGGACAGTCGTATCGATCATGCTTCCGGGAGACTCTTGGGCGGAGTCGATGACGAGGCAGACGGTGCTGCTCCGACACGCCCCGCAAAGCCCGGAGGAGCTCCTCGAAGCCGAGCGCACCGCGGACTGGTTTTATGCCGCGTTCCGCGACGAGGACTACACCGCCCAGACGGAGGTCATGAACGGACTGTCATCCCTCGCCGGCAAGGACATGCTCATCGGCCGCAATGAGCCGGGTGTGCAGCACGTGCACGAGACGATCGACAGGCTCCTTCGAGGTGAGTCGGCCCATGGCGATCGCCTGTCGTCCGCCTGACTTACTGCACATCCTGCCTACTAACCGGTGAGATCCCCTGACAGTCACCCCACGGTGATGGCAGACTGACGGTGCGCATCGGGCGGTCCTGCCCACGCGCCCTGCGCCACGTCGCAGCCGAAGAGAGGAAGAGTGATGACCGAGAAGGCCTGGATCATTGACACCGAGCCGAGCAAGCGGTTCCCCGTCTTCACCCGACTTAATGCCGCCGACGTCATGCCCGAGCCGATTACCCCGCTCGGAGCCTCGATGTGCTGGAAGCCGATGGTCCTCCCGGGCTGGGCATCGGGCTATGTCCAGGATGCCTGCTTCACCGCTGACGAGATGGTCGAGGAGTCGGCGGTTGCCGGCTTCCTCTACGGCTACCTCTACATCAACCAGAGCTCGGTTCGAGTCCTCGGCATCCGCAAGGGCATGACCTGGGAGCTCATCGACCAGATGTTCTTCAATTCCCCCGGTGCTCCAGTGCACGCTGCCTCCGAGGCGGATGCGAACGAGGCACTGTCAGCAGCGGCGCCGGCACGATCGGGCTGGGTCCTCATGACCACGAATTTCCCCGAGGTCGAGGAGGACGAGATCCTCGCTGATCGGATCCGTAATGAGCGCCCGAACCTCAAGGGCCTGAGCAACCGAGCGCTCATCGCCCGCGCCCGTTCGGTCATGCCCTACGAGCGACTCGCCTGGCGGTCTGAGCAGATGGGCTCGTCGAACGCGGCACTCGGCCCGGCAGTTGCGGGCATGATGCTTGGTGAGAAGGCTCACCTGCTCGTCGCGATCCTCGGTCAGGCTGGCGAGGTCGAGTCTGCAGCCCCGACCTATGCCCTGTGGGCGCTGTCGCGGACACTTCGTGCCGATGCCAAGACCACGGCCCTGTTCGATCAGGGTCTCGCGGCCGTTGTGGCCGCCTACCCGAGTGCGCACGGCCAGTTCTGGTCTGAGTTCGGTGCCTTCATTTCCGAGTTCGGCTTCCGGGGACCGAGCGAGTGGGATCTGGGGACCGACTCTTGGGAGTCGAAGCCCTCGCTCGCCCTCGCTCTCGTCGACCGGATGCGTCAGCTTGGCGACGAGGATTCCCCGCATGCCAAGCAGGCTGCGCATGCCGGGGCGACCGACCGTGCGATGGCCGAGGCAACAGCCGGCATGGATGCAGCGACCGAGGGTGCCTTCCGCGGGGCAATCGCTTCGGCCCGCCGGTTCGCCGGCTGGCGCGAGAGTGGCAAGTCCTCGTGCACGAAGATCATGAACGAGGCGCGCATTGCTCTCCTCGAACTCGGCTTCCGGCTCGAGGCCGATGGAGTCCTCGACCACGCCAGGCAGATCTTCATCGCACTCGATGAGGAGCTCGATGCCCTGGCGCTCGGTGGCACCCCCACGCTCAAGGCTGCGATACGCGAGCGCGAGGCGGCCTGGAAGGAGCTGTGGAACCTCGAGGTTCCGATGTTCATCGATACCTCGAAGGGCATTCCGCCCATCTCCTCCCTTCCGCGCAAGGGCGACGCCTTGGTCGAGCGAGCGTCGGTTGGAACGATCCTCACCGGAGCCGCTGCTTCGCAGGGCATCGTCGAAGGCAGGGTGCGAGTGGTGCTCGGGACCGACAGCATCTCGGACTTCCAGCCCGGTGAGATCCTCGTCGCGCCGCAGACCGACCCGTCATGGACCCCGTTGTTCATGGTCGCGAGCGGCGTCATCGTGAACACGGGCTCAATGGGCTCACACGCGATGATTGTTGCCCGCGAACTCGGCATCCCCTGCGTGGGAGGTATTCCCGGGGCCACGAACATCCTCAAGACCGGTGACACTGTGCGCGTGAATGGCGCGACGGGCGTTGTTGAGGTACTCGCGGTCTAGGCAGATCGACTATGCGGGGCGGGCGTTGTTGGCCCGCCCCGTTTCGTCGTTGAGACCGCTGCGACGAAGGAGCATTGCCGGTGAGCGAATGGTCGATCGCAGAACGAGTTCCACTCGTACTAGGGAAGCGCTGATAGTCGGTGTGTTTGCCGTGACGGTTGTTTCCGGGAATCCGTGGTGAGTCGAGCGAGCCAGGTGAGATCCGGGGCGATGAGAGGGGATAGGAAAATCAGTGCTCCCTATACGCCAGCGATGTTCCGTGGTTGACTCATGCTGTTTAGTCCAATTTGGGCGGATACCATTGTGTAACACAACAGGAT
>CAMDKQ010000236.1 GCA_945901095.1 Bifidobacterium breve | reverse complement strand
AGCGGTGGCGACAGAGCTGGTGCGGCAGCTGCAGATCGCCGGCATGCCCGAGGGGCTGGTACAGATCGCCTGCACGCCCGACGACCACGTGGGCGAGCACCTCATCACGCACGCCGACGTCGACCTCGTGATGCTGACCGGCAGCTACGAGACCGCGGCGCTGTTCGCCGGCTGGCGGCCCGACCTCGCATTGCTGGCCGAGACCAGCGGCAAGAACGCGATGGTCATCACGCAGGCGGCCGACGTCGACCAAGCGATCAAGGACCTCGTGCGCTCGGCCTTCGGGCATGCTGGCCAGAAGTGCTCGGCTGCCAGTCTGGCCATCATCGACGCGCCGCTGTACGACGACCCGGCCTTCCACGTCCGGCTCGCCGACGCGGTCACCAGCCTGCGGGTCGGTGACGCCACTGACCTGTCGACGATGATGGGGCCGCTGATCGAGGAGCCCAGCGACCGCCTGCGCCGCGCGCTGACGACCCTCGAGCCCAGGGAGGCGTGGCTCGTCGAACCGCGACTGCTCGACGCCGAGCGGCACCTGTGGTCGCCCGGGGTGCGAACGACTGTGGCGCCCGGGTCGTGGTTCCACCTCACCGAGTGCTTCGGGCCCGTGCTCGGCCTCATGCGGGCCTGCGACCTCGACACTGCGATCGAGTGGCAGAACCAGGTGCCGTACGGACTCACCGGTGGCATCCACTCGCTCGACCCCGCGGAGATCGAACACTGGCTCGGCGAGGTGCAGGTGGGCAACGCCTACGTGAACCGCCACATCACCGGTGCGGTCGTGCGCCGCCAGCCTTTCGGGGGCTGGAAGAGGTCGTCCATCGGGGCTGGCGCCAAGCCGGGCGGCCCCGGCCACCTGCACTCCTACGGCACCTGGACCACGTCCCTGCCCGCGGCTGCCCTGACCCTGCGAACGCAGTTCGAGCGGGTGTGGGGCGAGCGCTTCGCCGTCGGCCACGACGTGAGCGCCCTGCGGGGCGAGGCCAACGTCATGCGCCACCGACCCCTCGACCACGTCATTCTCCGCGCCGTCGACGCCGAAGACCCGCTCCTGTCGATCGCGCTGATGGCGGCCGACGTGGCCGGCGTTCCGGTGTCCGTGAGCCTCGCGGGTTCCGAGGACGATGCGGCGCTCGCAAGCCGACTGCGCCAAGGCAGTGATGGGCAGGCAACGCGGCTGAGACTCCTCGCGCCGACGTCGGACGCCGTGCGCGCAGCGGCCTTCGACGCAGGTGTGGCGGTTGACCCGACCCCCGTCACGTCCGAGCCGTCGATCGAGCTGGGGCGCTGGGTGCTCGAGCAGTCGGTGTCTCGCACCATGCACCGCCACGGGCGGCTGCAGCGTCGGTAGCGGCGGCGCTACCGCTCTCGTCCCTCGAGCACCCTGACAAGCGCACGCATGGGTGCGCCGTCAGTCAACGAATAGAGGGTGCGATTGATGCGATGCTTGCGCGTTCGACGCGGCGGAACAACGCAGCCTCATCACGGGTTGTTCGCGCAATCGGGGCCGCTCTGAACGTGGACTGGTCGGGCGCTGCTCGCTTGGCGGTCAGCTACGAACGGGATGCACCTGGATAACGCGACGCACGACCGTCTCCACGATGCGAGTGACCAGTTCAACCGACGGGGGCTTGTCGCCGATGTTGCGGGCCAGATAGAAGCCGTCGGTCAGTGCCAAGAGCGCGAGGCCCGCCTCCTCGGCAGTCAGGTCGCTGGTCAGCCGGCCACTTTCCAGGCCGTCGGCGATGACTTGAGTGAACGTCAGGGTCCACATGTCTTGCTGTGCCCGCATCACGGCGTGCATCGAGGGGTCGCGCTGGGCGACTGCGAGCATCTGGAACCACAGCGGATCGACGGTCGTGTCGGGATTCATGCCGATGATGTTGCGCAGCAGGGCGAGGAGCCGCTCCCACGGTTCGTCGACTCCTTGAGTGAGGTCGATCCAGCGATTGCGCTCGCGGGCGTCCGCACGCTCGAGCGCCGCCCGGAGCAAGCCCTCGCGGTTGCGAAATCGGTGCTGCACCGAGCCGATCGAGACGCCGGTTGCCTCGGCCACGTCGATGAACCGGACGCGGTCGAATCCACGTTGAGCAATTAACTTCTCAGTCGCGTCCAAGATGAGCGCGTCGCGATCGTCGCTAGGCATCTCAGCGGTCATGAGTCGGCAATCTATCTCACCTCGTGGCGTCGAAACGGGTCGTCAGAAGATCCTTGACACCTGACAATAATATCATAATATTACTCTATGGTCATGAGGTCGCCTCAGCAAGGCACCTTCGCACTGCGCGATGTTCGCGTACTCGACGACCACGGCGCCTTCACCCCGCCTGTCGACGTGGTGGTCAGGGATGGCGTCGTCGATCGAGTGGGTGCTGGTGTGGGCGCGGGCGTTGATTCGCGCGACGCGAGTGAGCGTTGGCTCATGCCCGGCATCGTCGACTGCCACGCCCACCTCGGATGCTTCACCACGAGCACCGACGAGATCCTGAGCATGTCGGTCACCCGATGGACCCTCGAGGTCGCTCGAAACGCAGCATTGCTCCTCGACATGGGCATCACGCTGATTCGCGACCCAGCCACGTCCGACTCCGGGATTCGCGACGGGATCATGAGTGGCGCGGTGCCAGGGCCAACCCTCCAGGTGTCGGGCGGAGCCCTCAGCCAAACCGGTGGGCACGTCGACGGGTTCGTGCCGAACCTGGGACTCGAGTGCACGAGTGGGTTTCTGATTCCGGACTACCCGGGCCGCGTCGAGCACTGCGTCGACGGACCCGAACAGGTGCGCGTCGCGGTCAGAAAGTTGGCCAGGGCCGGGGTCGACTGGGTCAAGCTCTGCACGACCGGCGGCTTGCTCTCGACCATGCCAGACCGCCCGGACAAGGCCGAGTTCACCGTCGAAGAGATCGAGATGGCCGTCAGCGAGGCCACCAACGCAGGGATCCCTGTCTGCGTGCACGCCTACGGCGGCATCGGGCTGGAGAGGGCGGTCCGCGCCGGCGCCAAGTCGATCGAGCACGGTCTATATCTCAGCCCTGATCAAGCCAAGGAGATGGCGGATCGAGACTGCTGGTTGGTCCCGACCCTCGCCGTCTGCGAGGAGCTGGTCCGACTCGCCAAAGCAAGCCTCATCCCGCCCTCTGCGGCCGCGAAGGTTCGCGAGATCGAGCCGCTGATCGGGCAGCAAGTTGAGGTTGCCCGCGCCGCCGGAGTGCGGATCGCGGTCGGTAGCGATCTCGTCGTTCAGGGCACGAACCTGCACGAGCTGGCGCTGCTCAACAGGGCCGGTATGCCGGCCGAGGAGGTCTTGCTCACCGCAACCGCCGGGGGCGCCGAGCTTCTCGGCCTGAGCGGGTCGCACGGACGCATCGCCCCCGGGTACGTGTTCGACGCGATCCTGCTCGACAGTGACCCTCGCGACATGGCGCTATGGACCGGTGAACGACCCGTCTCAGCTGTCTTCCAAGGCGGCCGCGTCGTACGTGCGCATGAGTCTTGGAACTCGGCCGCGTTATGACAACTCCTCGCAGTCTCTCGGTCTCGGCTGACGTCGGCGGCACATTCACCGACGTCGTGACCCTCGACAACGCGACGGGCGAGGTCACGATTGGCAAGAGCCCGACGATTGCCGACGACCCCGTCGAGAGCATTGTCAGGGCGCTGCAGACCTCGGACGTCTCATTGGCCGAGATGCAACGGCTGGTGCACGGCACCACGGTCGGCATCAACACCTTGCTTCAGCGCCAAGGCTCCACGGTGGGGTTGTTGATCACCGAGGGGTTTGGTCACATCCTCGAGATCGCCGGGTCGGACTGGCCGGCGTTCCGGCTCACCTGGCAGCGCCCCGAGGCGCTGGTGACGCCCGAACTCACAGACGAGCTTCACGAACGGGTCCGCGCCGACGGCACTGTGCTGGAAGTGCTCAGCGACGACGAAGTCCTCGCCAAGGCGACAGCCCTCGTCAATGCTGGTGTCGAGGCGATCGCCGTCTGTCTCCTCAACTCGTATGTTGAGCCGCGCCACGAAATGCAGGCCGGGAAGGTCATTGCCGAAGCGTTCCCCGATGTCCTCGTCGTTCTGTCCCACCAGCTGACCCGCCGCTACCGCGAGCTTCCCCGCACGGTGACGACCGTCGGCGAGGCGTATCTCCGACCTCGCATGCAGCGGTACTTCGACGAGCTGCGCGCAGGACTCCACCAGCGTGACTTCAACGGACAGGTGTTCGTCACCTCGAGCGACGGTGGTGTGATGGGGCTCGACCTCGCTCGTGACCGCGCCCTGCGAACCCTGGTGTCTGGGTGCGCCAGCGGCATCGCCGGGGCCGCATCCGTTGCAGCTATGAGCGGCTGGAACGACATCATCGCCATCGATATGGGTGGGACGAGCTTCGACGCCGCCATCATCCGAAACGGTCACCCGGCGATGCTTCCGACCGCAAAGCTGGCCGGCTTCGAGTTCCTGATGCCGATGCTCGATCTCGCGACGATCGGTGCGGGGGGCGGCAGCATCGCGGCCGTCGACCACGTGGGCAGCCTCAGCGTCGGGCCGCGCAGCGCCGGCTCAATGCCCGGCCCCGTCTGCTACGGGCGTGGCGGAACCGAACCGACCGTGACCGATGCCGCCGTTGTCGCGGGACTGCTGCCCACCGAGCTTCTCGGTGGCCGGATGGCGCTGTCGATCGACGACGCCCGCGACGCGATCGCGAAGCACGTCGCCGAACCGCTCGACCTCACCGTCGACGAGGCGGCGGCAGGCATCCTCGCTGTCGTCGAAGGCAAGATGGCGCAGCTACTCGAAGAGATGACGATCGGACAAGGGCTGGATCCCCGGACCTTTACCCTCTTCGCCTACGGCGGTGGTGGCCCGCTCGTTGCCGCGCGCCTC
>CAMDKQ010000235.1 GCA_945901095.1 Bifidobacterium breve | reverse complement strand
AACCGCAGGGACTGCTTGGCGAGGGTCTGGGCCTGCTCGGGCGGCAGCGGCGGCAGGTGCTGCTCGCGCCTTCGTGAGACGACCTCGTTGGCGAGGATCTCGATCGACAGCCGCACCCCGTCGCGCAGGTCCTGGGAGACCCCGACGGTGTGCTTGACGGACTCCTCCAACGCCCCGCTCCACCACAGGTCGCCGTCGGCGTCCGGGGCGATCGACTCCGCGGCGAGGCAGGCGAGCATCCGGTCGACCTCGCCGCCGCGGCGGATGTCGTTGCGCTCGCACACGAGCTGGATGTCGACCGCGAGGTAGCGACCCTCGGCCCATCGCTCGCGCTCGGCGAGCAGGATCCAGCGGCCCGCGAGGACGAGCACGAACTGGGGGGCGTCGTCGTCGACGAGCAGGGCCGAGACCAGCCGGGCGGCGGATGTGAACTCGGAGTCGCCGAGGGCGACCGGCTCGGGCAGCGTCGGGCCGTCCTTCGCGAGGATCTCCTCGACGGTGGCCACGGCCGAGGCCATGACGACAGCCAGCGGCGCACCGCTGCCGATGCCCGGTGCCGCTACCCGCAGCACCCGGCCGTTTCGCTCCATTCGCAGGCCGTGGGCGTCGAGGCCCAGGACGGTGATGAGGCGTTCGTGGATGTCGTCGGCGGCGTCGCGGGCGGCGGCCGCGTCGAGGTGCTCGCCGAGGGAGCCGAGGTCGACCTCGAGCCGCTGGCGGGCCTCGGTGAACCGGGAGCGTGCGGTCGGGCGGCCCTCGGCTGCCTCGTCGTCGTAGGCCTTGCGGCGCTCGAGGACCTTCGCCTGGAACGACTGGGACTTGGCGTCGGTGGTGAAGTAGTGCTCGGAGATCCACCCCTCGCCGACGACGATCGCATCGGTGACGCTCATGGCCGGACCACCCCGCTGGCCTCTTGCTCGTGCCCGTCGGCGTGGCCCGCCGACTTCGGCACGACGACGAGCAGGGGGCGGACGAGCTGGCGGTCGGGTGCCATGGCCTCGACGAGCTCGCGCTCCTGGTCGACGCTGATGCGCCGTGCCTTGAGCTCGACCCGCTGGGCCAGGGCGTCGGCCTCGGCGCTCCAGGAGTCGAGCCGGTGGGACCACTCGGCGACCCTGCGGTTGACGTCGGCCTCGGCGACCGAGAACAGGCTGCGCATCTGGGCGCGGGCCTGGGCGACCGCCGGGCCGACGAGCGTCTGCAATGAGTCCAGGCCGGCGACCGCGCCCTGGTTCACGCCCCTGGCGAGCCAGCCGATCGCCTCGAGCGCGTCGGCGGCCGACTCGTACGGCTGGACGAGGGCGAACGACGCATCGCCCGGGCTCGGGAACTCTACGGTGAGCCACGACGCGGCGACGACCTGCCCGCGGCGGTTGGTGAGCGTGCCGAGGAGCAGGACGGTCGGTGCGTCGACGTCGCCGCGGACGGCGAACACCTCGTTGCGCCCGAGCTTTGACAGTGCCCGGTCGGAGGCCCACTCGAGCACGGGGTGGAGGGGGGCGAGGAAGTGGGCATCGGGCCAGCTCGAGTCGCTGTCGTCGGCGAGCGCGGCGGCGAGCCGGGCCTTGCCGCGCTCGGGGGTGGTGGCAAGGAGCAGCCCGTCGACGACGCGGCGCTCGGCGAGGTAGCTCTGCGGCAGGACCTCGAGACGCTGCATGAGGTCGCGCGGCGGGACCAGTTCGGCGGAGCCGAAGCCGTCGTCGAGCCGCCATGCGACGCCGTCGTTGCTGGTCGGGCCGCTGGGCTTGACGTAGGCGGCGTGCAGGGCCTCGTCGAGGTAGGCGATCTCGGACGGGTACAGGCCCGAGGTGACGGAGGCGGCCCTGATGCGCTGGACGGCAGGCTGGGGGGTTGATTCGATGGCCGCGCCGTCTTCACGTGCGCCGGGCTTCTCGAAGAGCCTGAAGAACATCCCCGCGAGGTCGTCGGCCTCCGCGATCTCGTCGACGCTCCTGATCTCGTCGTCGAGATCGAGCTGCTCCGCGAGGACCTTGCGGATGACGTCCTCCTCGCCGCTCTCGCTGTACTTGCCCAGGAGCGAGGCGACATCGCCCAGCGCCATATGGGCTTCGTGCTCCTTGTCGACGAGGCGCTGGAGCACCCGGACGTCGCCGGCGAACCCCTCGCTCGTCGGGTCCAGGAGCAGGGTCGTGATGCGGGGCGGGTGCTTCTGCCCGTACCGGTCGATACGGCCGTTGCGCTGCTCGATCCGGATGAGCGACCACGGGATGTCGAAGTGGACGAGCTCGTGGCACTGGGCGTGCAGGTTGACGCCCTCGGATGCGACGTCGCCGGTGACGAGAACCCGGACAGGGGAGTGGCCCTGCTTGAACGCCTCGACGATGCGCTGCTGCTCGTCGTCGGGCAGGCCGCCGTGCATCACCTCGACCCCGTCAGCGGTGAGCCCGAGATCCCCGGGCAGGTGCTGGTGCAGCCAGTGGAGGGTCGCGACGCGCTCGGCGAAGACGACGGCCCGGGCGTCGGAATGCGGGCCGACGCCGATCTCGCGGAGGTGCTCGACCAGGCGCAGGTACTTCGCGCTCGGCTGGTCGACGGCGGCCTCGGCAAGGGCGAGCAGGCGGGCGAGGGCTTCGTCCTCCCTCGTCTCGGCCGGGCCGGGGGTGTCCTTGAGCCGGCGGCGACGCTCCTTGACGGTGTCGCGCAGGGCCGCGGGGGAGGACAGGAACGCCTTGGCCAGGGTCCACGGGAACAGCGAGGCGTTCTGCCCCGAGTAGGGAGTCGTGCCGGACTTGGGGTGGAGCCAGACGTCGTCGAGCTCGTGGGCGATGGCGTTCTCGGCAGGGGTGGCGGGCACGAGGATGTTGTGGGGCCGCTGGCGCTCGGCCCAGTCGGCGCCGACGACGCGCGCGACCTCGGGACTATGACGGTGGCGACGGATGACCAGGCGCTTGACCTCGCCGGGGATGAGCTCGCCGGACGGCGTGACGGCTGTCGGGTCGAGCAGCCGCACGAGCTCGGCGAAGGACTCCTTGCGCCCGTTGTGAGGGGTCGCCGAGGCGAGGATGAGGGCGTCGCAGTTGCGGGCGAGCAGCCGGGCCAGCCGGTTGTTCAGCGCCGACACGTTCGACAGGTTGTGGGCCTCGTCGATGACCACTGCATCCCACCGCTGCTTGGACAGGTGCGCGACATAGCGATCGGACTTCAGGGTGTCGATCGAGATGATGACGCGCCGGAAGTAGGTGAACGGGTTGCGGGTCGCCGGGAGCTTCTGGCGGACCCGCTGGATGCCGGCCGAGTCCAGGCGCACGAACGGAAGCGAGAACCGCGACCACATCTCGTGCTGCATCTGCTCGAGCACGTGGCGCGGGGTGACGATGAGGATCCGATCGCCCCGGCCCCGGCGAACCAGCTCGGACAGGATCATGCCGATCTCGATGGTCTTGCCCAGGCCCACCGCATCGGCGAGCAGGATGCGCGGCCTGATGTTCGCCGGGTCGAGCGCCTGGAGGACCGCCGACTCCTGATAGGCGAGCACATCGGCGAGCGCGCCGGTCGACACGGTCAGCGACTGGTCGGCCAGCGGGACCGCCGTCTTGCGGATCGTCGACTCGAGCCACAGACGCGCGGTTCGGTATCTCGGGCTGTCGTCGGCGCGGACCTGGGCCGCCGCCGGGTCGAGCGCAGTGATGTGATCCAGGCTCGAGTAGAAGGTCGACTCGGTGTCGCGGACGAGCTCGCCGAGCCCCTGGGCAGTGACGAGGAGGCCGTCAGCGGTCATCTCGGTCGAGCGGACCAGCCACTCCTCGTCGCGGATGACAACGACAGAGCCCGGGGCGATCGTCGACACGTCATCCATGGACCCCATGGTGGCGGTGGGGTGTGTCATCTGTCCCACGATTCGATTCCTGTTCCCCCCGTACGCGTTGCGTTCAGCATTGCCTCGCAGCCTAGCGGCGGCCTCGGGTGGCGCTCGCCGGTTGCCTCACGGGTCGGCTACCGTGACGTCCCGGCTTTCGAAAAGCGGCGCGACTCGGGCGAAGCTGGCATCCGCGAGAGTCGTGCGCCTGAACCAGCACCTGCACGAGTGGATCGATGGCGGGCCGCAGCCCAGCGCTTGTAGCGACGGGCCAATCTGGGCGCAGCACAGGAGGATTTCGGCTTTTCGTCACCTGCGTATCGCCCGGTCCCTATTGCTACCAGCGCAGAGTTGCGGAATCGGCCGACCCCTATCGGCAAAGTCGGTGGGTCGTGGTTGACGGTGGTTCTCCGGTAGCCGCGTGTACGAGATGGTGTGTCGCCAAGCCCTGCGCCACTGCATTCACAGTTGCTGAGGGCGACGTCGTATTCGGGTAACCGCCGCGATTATCGTGTCGTTCACTCAACGAGCGACCGAGGACTTGTTCCCGGGTACGTCCCTCCCGCTGGCGTCCGGTTGCGGAATCCAGCGAGAGTGGCAGGGACATTCCTCATGGAAATCTGGCCGCGACAGTCGGTCCGCCGGCGAGACCTGTCGAGCGAAGCCGTGGCTCCTGTGGCGTAAGGGAAACCTAGCTACTGGCGGCTCTCCGACGCTTCCGGGTCGCAGCGCGAGCTCGCCTACGGCCCGGGCGAACCAGCGCTGCTGGCAGTGGGTGAGGTGTGGATGGTCGAGGAGGAGATGAACCCGTATGTCATCACCTGACGGCTGGACGCAGGCGTGCCAAGCGGGTGTTGGTCGACCGGGAGAGCACGCTCCAGCGACGTGAGATGGGAAAAAGCGCAACAAAATCGGGGAGAACTCATTGGAAGAGCACCGTGTTTACACGGTAGTGCTCGCGCCCGCCATGCCCTATCGTCACGAATACATGAACGATAATGGGACACAGTCCCAGTGAGGCTCGGTGCCTAATGAGTGCACGTAGCAGTCGATTCAGCGGATTCGGTTCAAGGAGAC
>CAMDKQ010000234.1 GCA_945901095.1 Bifidobacterium breve | reverse complement strand
AACCGCACGGTCATCGGCATTGGCCGCGGCGACTCAGCTGTTCGGGTGACCAATGGCAAGCCGGTCTCGGTTGGAGAGTTGCGCCAGGCAGTCGTCGATCTCAAGGGCCTCGTCAACGGCGAGTCAATCGAGTACAACGGCAACACGCTGCGGCTCCCTTGGGCGACGCGGAGTCGAGCTCAGGTCATGGTGGCCGCCTACGGCCCCAAGGTGCTCGCTCTCACGGGCGAGGTCGGCGATGGGTTCATCCTGCAGCTCGCCGATCCGTCGATTGCCGAGTGGACGATCAAGGCAGTTCGCGATGCTGCTGCTGCGGCCGGTCGCAATCCCGATGATGTGTACATCTGCGTCGCAGCACCGGCCTACGTCACAGATGGCTCTCCCGAAGCCCATGCCCATGCCCGCGACCAGCTGCGCTGGTTTGGTGGCATGGTCGGCAATCACGTCGCCGATATCGTCGAGCGGTACGGCGCCGACGGTGGTGCCGTTCCTGAGGCCCTCACCGAATACATCAAGCATCGCAAGGGCTACGACTACAACGAGCATGGTCGGGCGGGTAACTCGCACACCGAATTTGTACCCGACGAAATCATCGATCGCTTCTGCATCATCGGCACGCCCGAGGAGCACATCCGCCGAATTGAGGAGCTCAAGGCACTCGGCGTACACCAATTCGCCGTTTACCTCCAGCATGACCACAAGGATCACACCCTTGTTGAATACGGCCGGAAGGTAATCCCCGGAGTCCAAGAATCCGCACGCGCAACTCAGTAACCTCAGTTGACCATCATCCTTGACCACTACGTAACAGGAGCGAAACGTCGGTGAGTGATTCTCAGCGAGTGGCTTTGCAGTCTGTTCCCGGTCGTCCGGTCCGCTCCCGTGCGGCAGGGCGGCGGCTGAAGCGCGGGGCTGCCTCAGCCGGATGGGCACTCCTCGGCATTCTCCTCGCGATGATCATGTGGGAACTCGTCAAGGCCGTCGGCAGCGTGGTGCCCTTCCCGTTCAACACGAGCGACACAACCATGCCGAATGTATGGACCATGGTTAATGGCGCATTCCAGCCAGAGATGCGAGGCTCAAGCACAACGGTTCTTCAAGCGGTCATGATGGCGGCCGGCTACTCGCTCATGATTGCGATGGGTGGATTCATCATCGGGGTCAGTGTTGGGCTCCTGCTTGCGATCACCATGCAGCGCTTCGCATTCATGGAGCGTGGGCTGCTGCCTTTTGTCATCGCTTCGCAGACGGTCCCACTCATTGCGCTCGCTCCCCTTATCGTCGGCATTGGCAACCGGTTCTCCGTCGGGCCCTTCGAGTGGTCGACCACGTACTCGGTCATGTTCATTGCGGCCTACCTAGCTTTCTTCCCGCTCTCTGTCGGTGCGCTGCGCGGTCTCCATGCGCCCACGCCAACCTCACTGGAGCTCATGCGTTCCTATGCTGCCAAACCGCGGCAACTGCTCTTCAAGCTCCGATTCCCCTCCTCAATTCCATTTCTCGTGCCCGCTCTCAAGGTCTCGGCGGCATCCGCTGTCGTTGGCACCGTCATCGCAGAGATCTCCACGGGCGTGCGCGGCGGCATTGGCCGCCTCATCATCGAGTATTCACGCGAGATCACCGGCCAGCCCGCCAAGGTCTACGTCGCTGTGTTCGGGGCCATCATCCTGGGCCTTATGGCCGCAGCCCTTGTCACCGTCATCGACCTCTACCTCACCAGAAATCTGCCGAAGGAAGGCCCAGCATGAGCGTCACGTCTCCTGTCTCGACGACGGCAGTCCGGGCCACTGGCATCTGGAAGGTCTTCAACGAGGGCCAATCGAACGAGGTCACCGCCCTCCAAGATATAGACCTCACCGTAGAAGCGGGTGAGTTCATCTCGCTCATCGGCCCGTCCGGGTGCGGCAAGAGCACGTTGCTCAGGGTCATTGCCGACCTCACTCATCCGACCAAGGGTGTTGCCGAGGTCGCCGGCATGAGCGCTGCTGACGCCCGCCAGCAGCAAAAATACGGCATGGCATTTCAGCAGGCGGCCCTCTTCGACTGGCGAACCGTGCGTCGCAACGTCGAACTGCCCCTCGAACTGCAGGGCTGGTCAAAGTCTTCTCGCGCAGCCCGAGCCATGGAATTGCTCGAGATGGTGCAACTTGCCGATTTCGCGAATCATCGACCGTGGGAACTCTCCGGGGGCATGCAGCAGCGGGTAGCGATCGCTCGCTCCCTCGCGGTCGATCCTCCCCTTCTGCTCATGGACGAGCCATTCGGCGCCCTCGATGAAATGACGAGGGAGCGGATGCAAAACGAGCTCCTTCGCATTCGGCAGGAGACCGGGAAGAGCGTCATCTTCGTCACGCACTCGATCCCCGAGGCTGTCTACCTAAGCGACAGGGTGGTCGTCATGTCACCGCGCCCAGGGCGCATCACGGACATCATTGACGTGAACCTCGGATCACGCGACGAGGACACCCGCGAGGCCGAGGCCTTCTTCGCTGCCGTTACCGCCGTTCGCGAAGCACTCCGAGGGCGCACCAGCGGTTCCGCGGCCCGGGCTCGCGTGGGAGAGGTGTGATGAACGGTCGCCTTCGCGCGGTATGGCCCCCGGTCATCATCGCCCTGATTTTCCTGTCTGCATGGCAACTCCTCGTCGTGGTTCAGGACATTAAGCCATTCCTGCTGCCGTCACCGAGCCTCATCCTCGGCAACTTCTTCGGCGACTTAAGCCTCATGTTTAACGCGGCGATCTACACCGGCACGACCGCGATTCTCGGACTCATGTTTGGCACAGCTCTCGGCCTTGTCCTTGCGCTCATCGCCCAGCGGTTCGGGGTCGTCAACAAGCTCATCACTCCGCTGGCCGCTGGACTCGCCACAGTACCGATCATCGCGCTCACCCCGATCCTCAACAACATGTTCAGCATCACCAGTCGCACTCCCAAGGTCCTCATCACGATGATCATCGTGTTCTTCCCGGTGTTCGTAAATGTCACTCGCGGACTTATCCAGATCCAGCCGGTGCAACTTGAGCTCATGCGCTCGATGAACGCCCGTCCCATGACCGTCCTGCGACAGCTTCGGGTCCCCAATGCCATCCCATTCTTTTTCACCGCTTTGAAGATCGCCGCTCCACTTTCGGTGATCGCCGCCCTCGTCTCGGAGTACTTCGGAGGGCCTCAACAAGGACTTGGCAGTCGTATTGCGTCATCTGCTGCCAACACCGCCTACGGACGAGCGTGGGCGTACGTCGTCGCATCAATCATCACCGGCCTGATCTTCTACCTGATCGTGCTGGCGGTTGAACGATGGGCGGCACCCTGGACAGGCCGAGCTCGATCGGCCTGACAGCCCTTCAATAAGGAGAAACTATGCGCGACATCGCACGTAGCCGGACTGCCCGCCTCATCGGCGTGGCAATCGTCGGCGCCATCGCACTATCAGCCTGTGGCGGAAGCACCACGACGACAGAATCCTCCGCTGCCCCCGCTGCCCCCGCGGCAACCGAAGCAGCCGCTTCTTCTGCCGCACCCGCAGAGGAGTGCACCACCCCGACCCCGGTCAAGCTGCAGCTTCAGTGGTTCGTTCAATCCCAGTTCGCCGGCTACTACGCAGCCAAGGACAAGGGCTTCTACGCCGACGAATGCCTCGATGTCACCATCCTTGAGGGTGGAGTCGACATCGTGCCGCAGACGGTGCTCGCTCAGGGTGGCGCCGACTTCGCACTCGCTTGGGTGCCGAAGGCACTTGCCTCGCGTGAGCAGGGTGCTCTCATCACTGACGTCGCGCAGGTTTACCAGAAGTCGGGAACGCTGCAGGTATCGTGGGCCGATTCCGGCATCACCTCGCCCGCTGACTTCAAGGGCAAGAAGATCGGCAACTGGGGCTTTGGCAACGAGTACGAGGTCTTCGCCGGAATGACCCAGGCCGGGCTTGATCCCGCGACCGACGTCGAGAACGTTCAGCAGCAGTTCGACATGCTGGGACTCCTCAACCGCGAGATCGACGCCGCGGAGGCGATGACCTACAACGAGTACGCACAGTTGCTCGAGGCGAAGAACCCGGAGACTGGTGAGCTTTACACCCCCGAGGACTTCAACGTCATCAATTACAGCAACGAGGGCGTCGGCATGTACCAGGACGCCATCTGGGCATCAACGGAGCGTCTCGCGGACGCTGAGTATCAGGCCATCACTCAGAAGTTCGTCACCGCGTCTCTCGCGGGCTGGATCTACTGCCGCGACAATGCTCAGGAGTGTGCAGACATCATCACGGCCAATGGCTCCAAGCTCGGCGCAAGCCACCAGCTGTGGATGATGAACGAGGTCAACAAGCTCATCTGGCCATCGCCGGCCGGCGTCGGAATCATCGTGCCTGATCTGTGGGCGCAGACGGTTTCTGTCGCGACGAAGACGAAGAACCTTGAAGGCGCCACGGTTATCACCGCCGAGCCGGCAGCTGATTCGTACACGAACAAGTACGCGGAGGCAGCAAACGCCAAGCTCACGGCAGCCGGGCTCAACACCACCGGCGACGCGTTCGCGCCGATTTCCGTCACCCTCAAGGAGGGCGGCAACTAGCAACATCTCGGCCGATGATGGCCGAATGACGGTGGGCCGGTGGCAGTTGCCGCCGGCCCACCGTCATGTCCAGCTCAGGAAGATCCCCCGCCGCGCTGGTCAGTGCATCGTCACGAAATCGATGAGCTCTTCGACCCGTCCGAGGAGGGCAGGTTCCAGGTCGGCAAAGGTACGGACGTGGCTCAGGATGCGGCCCCAGGCAGCGCCTGTCTCCAGGTCCCAGCCGAGCGCGGCGCAGACCCCCTCCTTCCAAGGCTGCCCCTTCGGGATGACAGGCCAGACACTGATGCCGAGGGTCGTGGGGCGCACCGCCTGCCAGACATCGACGTAGGG
>CAMDKQ010000233.1 GCA_945901095.1 Bifidobacterium breve | reverse complement strand
GGGTGCCGGGGTAGCCGCCTGCAGCGACCAGTGCAGGCAGGTCTAGGGCGAGGAGGTCCGGGATGGTGAGGAGAAGCCCGGCCATGTTGGTCTCGGACCGGGCCGGGAGCTGGCTGAAGTCCGCGAGTTCGGCGCGTGGCAGCACCTCGCGGCGGGGTCCACCGCGGGCGGTGTCCGGCCGACGCCACAGTCGCGGTAGTCCGTGCTCGGAGATGACCTCGGCGATTCCAGTCCGGTTCAGGGCCAAGCCTTCGGCGGACAGTGCGACGGTGATCTCGTCGATGGAGTGGCCATCGGCACGCAGTTCGATGATCCCGCTCCTCGCGGCGTCCTTACGCGGTGCGCTCTTGGGTCCTGGGGTGGCGGTGAGGAAGAACTCCTGGGCACCGGCGCTGGGTCGCACCGGAGGCTGAAGGCTAATCGCTGACTGGTCGATGCGAGGCGTGCGGCGTGTTTCGAGCAGCGAGGAAAGGCACCACGCCGATGATGAGCCCCACGTCCATGTCAATGAACGGATTCTCACTCACCATGCCTGATCGGCCTTGTCCCGCAGACACGTCAATCATCTGAAATTGTGCGACTGGTCAGCGGATTCAGCCCCCGCCGCCACTGCCGCGACTCGCGAATCTGGGTCAACACCTTCACGCGAAAATCAGCGTTAGAGACCGCCCCTGACGACGAAAGTCTTCGACGCGGGAGCCAGCAGCCTCAGGAGTGACGCTTGAGACGGACGAAGGCGGTCTGTTACTCCGCTCGACACCTAGGCTGGCACCTGTCAACGGAGAGAGATGCCATGGACTATTGCGTCGACCTGGACGAGACAGGGACCCTCGATTTCGACGACGCAGCCGAAGAGCGTTACTTCGGCGTCGGGTCGGCGACGTGGGCCGGGCACCACGGGGAAGCCATCTGGCAGGGTCATCGATTGCGGCTGGAATTGGAGGGTGCAGGCATTCGGCTAGCAAAGGGCCTGCATGCCACGAACGGTTCCGCAACCACGCGCTCGCAAGTCTTCGAACTCATTGCGGCACAGAAGCCCCGCCTCGACTCGACGATGCTGCTCAAATCCAGTGCCGAGCCGCAGGTTCGCCTTGCCGGAAAGGTTCGTCTGTACAAGTTGGCCATGTGGATGCACCTGAAGTTCCTCATTCCTGCGACCAGCGAAGCGGGAGACTCGATCTTCATCATCGCAGGACATCTACAGACGACCGGCCATCGCGAAGCGATTCGCACGGCGATAGCCGACATCGCGGGTCAACTTGGTAATGATCGTTCCATCGTGCCTTGTATCTGGGAAGCGTCGAGTTCTTGGGGAATTCAAGTTGCGGACTACGCCCTGTGGCGAGTTCAGCGAGAGGATGTGGGTCGACAACTTCCCCGAGGGGCAGACCTGATCGATTCGTGTTTTGCGAGTCGGTACTACCCATGGCAGAACGCATAGAGGAGGCCGGCTATCGCGGTCTCCTGAGAAGAAGTCCCCTGGACCTCTTGTCACCGGCCTGCCCCGCACGGTTACATCACGCACGTACCAATCCAGCCGAGTCGCTCGAAGTCTGGGTGCCTCACCGGTTTAGTACCGGGCCTCCGTGGGGAAGGACAGGTGCCTCGGGTATTCGAACCCCGGACCTACACATTACGAGACTGCACTTACGCATGGATTTGCCCCTAAGAGTGGTTACCTATCAATGGGTTTCGTGACACCGAGTGACACCGAGAAAGGACGAAGGAAAGGGCGAGAGTGCATGCGTGGATTCAGCCCGAATCCGTCTTGGACCTACAGGCCACCCATGCTGATGGGTAGGATCGTGACCCGGTGTCCCACCGGATCCACCGTAAGGAGCGCTCCGAGCTCAAGGTGCTCTCGCGCCACTTCGATCGCGGCCAGCAGGGTGCCGAAGTCGAGGTCCTGCGTGAGGGTGATCTGCCGGTTGAGGTGGGCGTGGTAGCGAATCATGCGTTCGGGGGCGTTTGGCTCGCCGACATTGACCCAATGGACTGCGTCATGACCCGCGGCTACGAGAAACCTCACACTGAGATCGAAATCTCGATCTCCTCGACCCTCCATGCGGCGTATGCGAGTTCCTGAAGCACGTACTGAGGTTCCGGGTGATGGCGGTCTTATCTGTCTTCGTTGCGAAGTAAGCCACGAGCTCCTCAAAGTCGCGGGTCAGTCCGGGCCGGGTGTCGTAGACCGCCGACGTCCAGTAGTCGCAACACGGGCACAGGTGCCTGCTGCGGCGAAGCGATACGGTCACGGAGACGACGCCTGATGCACACGTCACTCCCGATACCGATGTCTCGGGCAGGTCGAGAAGACGCCCCGAATAGTCCTAAACCACGAAACCCCCCGCAACACAGGGGCTTTCAGCCCGAGCACTAGATACTTACCCACACTGATGCCGGGAGAGCCATTTTCTATTGCCAACGGCGAAACGACGAGTATCCTTCGCTTCATTCTGGAAATTCTTGAAGGGCTCGACAATGGATCGCAAGTCGCGCAGGGCCGTGCTCGGATTCGCATGCCTGATGTTCACCTTGCTCAGCACCGGGCTTCTTGGAACGGGCCTCGCAATCGCTGTTGACACCCCGACCGAGCCACCCCCTTGTGGCAATACCGGCCTGCCATGCGAGCCCATCACGCCGACGCCCGGGACGCCGGCGCCCGGCACCTACCCGAAGCCGCCGTGTGGCGAGGGAGAACCAGCCTGCATCGAGACGCCACCCGGCGGAAACGGGAAGTCCCCCAACCCCGCACCGAGTTCATTCCCGACCACCGCCACGAAACCCAACTCGGGCGTGACGACACCGAACGACCCTGGCTCGACAAACACCTCATCGCCTGGCGGAGGTTCGGGCGGCGGCGGCAACGGCAACGGCAACGGTGGTAACGCTCCCGTTATCGCCATTGGCGCCTCGGAATTGATCGTCGGCACTCCCGTGGCGGTTTCGATCGCATTCGTTGATGGTGGTTACAACGAGGCGGGAGCGGGGATGATGATCCGTGTCACTGTTTCCGTCGAGTTCGGCACCGTCTCGATCGGCGGCGGACCTGCTGGGCCCAGTGCGACCATCACCGCCCCGTACTCGTCGATCATAAACGGGATACCCGACGTGCTCGTCACTGCGAACCGAGCAGGTGAAACAACGATCTCGGTGACGGCAGTACCACGTGACAGTCCTTCGGGTGGAATATCCGGCAGCCGAGCCCTGGTTGCGTCGGAGCCCGCGACTCCGACCCCGACTCCGTCCCCGACTCCGACCGACGTGCCATCACCGGCAGTCACGGAGGCGTCAACGCAGCAGGTTCTCAATCCGGTCAGTGACCTAGCAGCGGTGGCAGAACCGCGGGGCGCCACGACCCAGCAACGAAGCATCACCCTGCCGACGTACAACCCCCTCGACCAGCCGAAGCAGGTGGTCGACACCACGATCGCGCTTGTCGCCGTGCTCGGCGTCGTAGGGCTGTCGGCCGGGGTAATGGCCGGAGGTGTGCCAGCGCCATCCCCCTCAGGATCAGGATCAGGATCAGGATCAGGCTCAGGCTCAGGATCCTCCGACGCGCAGAACAAGAGGGCCGAGGACGTCGGCCGCCATCAGGGCGGTCATGTGCGCGCCGAGCGCAGCGAGGGCTCCCTGTCGAATGTCGACGTATCCTTCACCGGAATAGCCGCTGCCCTTGGAACGGCGGGTTCGGCCGATCGATGGCGGCTTTGGCGTCCCCCGCTTACTTCGCAGGTCGATCGATCGCACCATGTCACGATCGCGTCGGCCTCCCGGCTCTCACCGCTTACGGCACGACTCCTCGCCGACAACACCTATCTGCGGGCCATATTTGGGTCTGGCGCCCTGCTCCTGCCGATAGCCGCCATGGTCCTCGCAGTCCTCGGAGTGATCGAAGTGAACGGCCTCGCGCTCGCCCCGAGCGTCATGATTCTGGGCCTCATCACCTTCATCGGCGCCCTCGACGCGATGGCCGGATTCGCCGCCTTCGCCGTGTTTACGGCAGGCGTCGCGATCTCTGGCGGCATCACCGGGGCCGACAGCATTCGTACGCTCCTCGGCCTAGGCGTCATCGGCTTCGGCCCAGCTCTCATCGCGGGAGCCACCCGTCCCCTCCGCCGAGGTCGCGACGACTACGACCTCTGGGAGCGGCTCACTGATTTCGTCATCATCCCGCTCATCGGTGCCTTTGCAGTGCAGAGCATGGTCGGAGCGCTGGCCGGGCTTTCCGGGTACCAGCTGCCAATCGTGTCGTCCGCGAACCTCATCGCGCTCATTGCCCTCATCGGACTTCTCATGCGAGTAAGCCTCGAGGAGTTTGCCGCCCGCGCCTTCCCCGAACGCCTTGCCGAGGTTGCCCCTGCGGTAAACCCGACCCCTGGCGTTCTCCACCGGAGTATCGTCGCCGCGCTGCGAACAGGCGTATTCATCTTCGTCGCAATCGCCTTTATCGGAACGTCGTGGCAACTATGGGCTGGAGCCGCAATCTTCGCGGCTGCGCAAGCCTGCGAGATCATCGCCAAGTACCTACCGAACAACCCGCGTCTGTTTCATGCAATTCCGGTCGGCATCCCGAAGCTCGTCCTGATTCTGCTGATATCACTCGGTATTTCAACGGCAATATCGCTCCTCATCAGCGATGGGCGCGACCTCGCGAGAACATCCTTCGTCATCCTCATGATCCCGGGCCTCGCCCTCGCGGCGCTTGGGATGTTCGGGAAGGAGCCCCGCGAGGGCGACACTCGGTGGTACCTGCGGGATTCGATGCGCGTCTGGTATCGAATCGGTGGCGGCACGCTCCTTGTCACCGCCATCTACCTGACCCAGTTCAGCTAGACCGCAGGAGAAGAACCCGCTACACCACGAACTCGACCGTCGAGCCGGCTTGATCCACCACGACTGTCGAGCGGTCAATTGAACCGCTGGGCAGCACCAGTCGCACCGTCCACGAACCCTGCGCAACGAAGAACGCGAAGGCGCCACCCTTGCTCGTCGGGCTCTCC
>CAMDKQ010000232.1 GCA_945901095.1 Bifidobacterium breve | reverse complement strand
ACATTCATCTTCGATGAGGTTGATGCGGGGATCGGCGGCCGTGCTGCAGTTGAGGTGGGCCGGCGCTTGGCCCGTCTCTCGCGAACTGCTCAGGTCATCGTCGTCACCCACCTGCCTCAGGTCGCGGCGTTCGCTGACCAGCATGTCGTGGTCTCGAAGGGTGCGGACGGAATAGTGACGTCCTCCAGCGTCACTGTGGCCCTCGGACGAGATCGGGTGTCCGAGCTTGTGCGAATGCTTTCTGGCCTAGATGAGTCCGAGGCCGGGGCGGCCCACGCCGAGGAGTTGCTTGCAGTGGCAGAACTCGAGCGGGTTGCGGGGCGGTAAGTCCGAACGGGACTGCGGACCGAAGGGAGACCGAGACAGGGTTGGGTGCTCGGAATGGGTTGGATGCTGCTGTGTAGGTGCGCTGCGAGGCGAATGCGTCAGTCGCTGATAGTCTGAACTTCCGTGAGTGCCACGAAGCAAACCAAGCATGTATTCGTCACCGGAGGAGTTGCATCCTCGTTGGGCAAGGGCCTCACGGCCTCAAGTCTCGGCAATCTCCTGACCGCACGTGGATTGCGCGTAACGATGCAGAAACTCGACCCGTATCTCAACGTTGACCCGGGAACCATGAACCCGTTTCAGCACGGCGAGGTGTTCGTCACAGATGACGGATCAGAAACTGATCTCGACATCGGTCATTACGAGCGATTTCTCGACACGGACCTGCATGGCTCGGCGAACGTGACGACGGGTCAGGTCTACTCGACCGTGATTGCGAAGGAGCGACGTGGGGAGTACCTCGGCGATACGGTGCAGGTTATCCCGCACATCACAAACGAGATCAAGTCCCGCATCCGGAGAATGGCCGGCCCCGAGGTCGACGTGGTTATCACCGAGGTGGGAGGCACAGTCGGGGATATCGAGTCGCTACCCTTCCTCGAGGCCGTTCGCCAAGTGCGACACGAGGTGGGCCGGCAGAATGTTTTTTTCCTGCATGTGTCGCTGCTCCCATACATCGGACCTTCTGGAGAGCTGAAGACGAAGCCGACCCAGCACTCGGTTGCCGCACTGCGGAGCATCGGAATTCAGCCGGACGCGATTGTTCTGCGGGCGGATCGGCCGGTGCCGTCCGGCATCAAGCGGAAGATCTCGCTCATGTGCGATGTCGATGAGGCTGCTGTTGTGGCGGCCGTCGATGCGCCAAGCATCTATGACATTCCAAAGGTCCTGCATTCGGAGGGTCTTGATGCCTATGTCATCCGCCGCCTTGATCTTCCGTTCCGTGATGTCGATTGGACGAGTTGGGATGACCTGCTGAGGCGAGTGCACAATCCTGAATTCGAGGTAGCGATTGGTCTGGTGGGCAAGTACATCGACCTGCCGGACGCTTACTTGTCGGTGACTGAAGCGATCCGTTCCGGCGGATTTCACCACAACTCTCGGGTGAACATCCGCTGGATTGCTAGTGATGACTGCGCAACCCCCGAAGGCGCGCGAAAGGCTCTCGCTGATCTCGACGGGGTGTGTGTGCCGGGTGGATTTGGGGTCCGCGGTATTGAGGGCAAGCTCGGCGCTCTGCAGTACTCGCGCGAGCACGGCATTCCCGTCCTTGGGCTATGTCTGGGGCTGCAATGCATGGTCATTGAATATGCCCGAAATGTCGCAGGACTCCCGGGTGCGAATTCGATGGAGTTCGACGAAACGACTCAGCACCCGGTGGTGTCGACGATGGCCGATCAGCGAGACGTTCTCACCGGTGATCGAGACATGGGCGGCACGATGCGACTGGGCCTTTACCCTGCCAAGCTCCTCGAGGGCTCCCTCGTGGCCGCGGCGTATGGCGTGCCCTATGTCGATGAGCGTCATCGTCACCGATTCGAGGTGGCGAACGCGTACCGGCCGCAACTGGAGGAGGCTGGACTCGTCTTCTCCGGTACCTCGCCAGATGGTCGGCTGGTGGAATTCGTTGAATTGCCGGTCGATGTACACCCGTTCTACGTGGGCACACAGGCTCATCCCGAATTGCGATCGCGCCCGACGCGGGCACATCCACTCTTCAAGGGACTCATCGGCGCGGCACTTGAACATGCACCGCGCCGACAACTGGCTTCCCAGTCGCGGTGAGTACTGTCGCGGGTGATGAGGAGTGGGTTGGCGAGATTGCCGACAGCGTGGAGCCCAGGCCCATCGTGGAATCCATTGAGCGGTTCGAGGGACGAATCTGGTCGATTCGCTCCGACACCGTCGACTTTGCCGGGCACTCTGCGGTTCGAGATGTTCAGCGGCATCTGGGCGCAGTCGCCATCATCGCCATTGATGCTCAGGACAGAGTGCTCCTCATCAGGCAATACCGGCATCCTGTGGCGATGGCGCTGTTCGAACCACCCGCTGGCCTGCTTGACGTTGCGGGGGAGCCGCCGCATGCGACAGCAGTGCGCGAACTCGCTGAGGAATCCGGGTTCGAGGCCAAGACGTGGCACGTGCTCGTCGATTTCCTCACCTCGCCTGGCGGATCAAGTGAGGTTATTCGGGTGTATCTCGCGCGCAATCTCCGTGAAATTGACGGGGGTCGTCCGCACACCGGAGAAGCCGAGGAAGCGCATCTACCCAGGGCCTGGGTGGATCTCGACGAGGCCAAGGATCTCGTGCTGGCTGGTCGGGTTGGGAGCCCGACCGCCGTGTGCGGAATCCTCGCCGCATGGGCGTCGAGGTCAGGCGGCTGGGCCTCGATTCGTCCGGTCGACGATGCGTGGCCCGCGCGGGACACTGTGGTGTCGCACGAGCGGGTGAACCCAACGCGGTCACCGTTGAGCACGTCATCGAACGACTGAGGCAGTGGGGCAGTCCGGTGAACGTGACGCGTGGCGGCTGAGCATTCAAGGTCTGGCCAGTTCTGCCTCTACGATCAGGCAAGGCCCCGGAGCGGGGCAGCGTCGTTGTACGGACGTCTGAGGGAGACAGTAGTGAAGGTCGGGATTCCGCGCGAGATCAAGAACCACGAGTACCGAGTGGCGATCACGCCGGCTGGAGTGTTTGAACTCGTGAGGAATGGCCATTCGGTACTCATCGAGACTGATGCGGGCCAAGGGTCATCGATTCCCAATGGGGACTATGTCGCGGCCGGCGCTTCCATTGCGATGGATGCGGACGAGGTTTGGTCGGCAGCAGACTTGATCCTCAAGGTGAAGGAACCGATCGCGGCCGAGTATCACCGGATGCGATCAGGACAGGTCATCTTCACCTACCTCCACCTTGCTGCCGGACGGGAGTGCACCGATGCCCTCGTGAAATCGGGTGCAACAGCCATCGCCTATGAGACGGTTGAACTCGCCGATCACTCTCTGCCGCTCCTTGCCCCTATGTCAGAGGTCGCTGGACGATTGGCCCCGCAGGTCGGATCTCATTCGCTCATGCGGGCCAACGGAGGGCGGGGCATTCTCATGGGGGGCGTGTCCGGTGTCCACGCTGCCAAGGTCGTCGTTCTTGGCGCTGGTGTGGCGGGCATGAATGCCGCAGTGATCGCACTGGGCATGCAGGCGGAGGTCCAACTCCTCGATCGCAACATCGCCCGACTCCGACAGATGGATGCGATCTATCAAGGCCACATGCAGACGGTTGCCTCAAACACGTTCGAGGTTGAGCGGGCAGTGCTCGACGCTGACATGGTCATCGGTGCCGTCCTAGTCCCGGGCGCGAAGGCCCCCAAGCTCGTGAGCAACGATCTGGTGTCCAGGATGAAGCCGGGCTCGGTCCTTGTTGACATTGCCATCGATCAAGGTGGGTGCTTTGAAGACTCCCGTCCGACCACTCATGCCGATCCGACCTACACGGTCCACAACTCGGTCTTCTACTGCGTCGCAAACATGCCAGGCGCCGTCCCGCACACGTCGACCTACGCACTCACGAACGTCACCCTCCCCTATGCGGTCGAACTCGCGAACAAGGGCTGGAAGCAGGCGCTACGCGACGACGATGCCTTGGCCCGAGGGCTCAACGTTTATGACGGGCAGATTACCTATGCAGCGGTCGCTGAATCATTCGGCATGCCCCTGCTTGCGCTGAGTGAGGTCCTCACCTGAGCGAGCTACTCGGCGACGTGATCGGGGGATACCTCGACCATGTCATGATCGAACGAGGCTTGTCACAGAACACCGTCTCGGCGTACCGGCGCGATCTTCGGCGGTACGCCGACTGGTGTCAAGAAAGGCGGATCACTCGCGTGATCGACGTCACGGAAAACGATCTTGCGGACTTTTCCGCCTCGCTGCGCTGGCCTCAGGGATCGTGGGGGCCCCTAACCGCATCCAGCGCGGCTCGCGTTGTCGTCGCCGTTCGTGGATTCCACCGCTTCGCCGCGGCAGAGGGTGTAACCGTAGTGGATCCGAGCACGAACGTACAGCCTCCGAGCATTGGACGACGCCTGCCAAAGGCGCTCAGCTACTCGGACGTGGAGCGCCTTCTCGCCGCCACCGGTGACCTGGAGTCAGCGGCAGGTCTTCGTGACCGTGCACTACTTGAACTCCTCTACGGAACCGGCGCCCGGGTGACAGAGGCCGTTTCCCTTGACGTCGACGATGTCGACCTCACGAGCCTGACGGTCACGGTCGTGGGCAAAGGTGACCACCAGCGCCGCCTGCCGCTGGGCGGGTACGCCTCGAGGGCCATTGACGAGTACCTCGTGCGAGGACGTCCGGCACTCGCCAAACTGGGACGGGGCACGGCACGCATGTTTCTCAATCTTCGCGGCGCCCCGTTATCGAGGCAGAGCGCTTGGGGCATCATCCGCGATGCGGCCGAGCGGGCGGGGATCGTGACGTCGGTGAGCCCTCACAGCCTGCGGCACAGCTTTGCTACTCATCTGATCGAACGCGGCGCTGATGTCCGTGTCGTCCAGGAGCTCCTCGGACATGCCTCCGTCACCACGACCCAGATTTACACACTCGTAACGCAGGAGACCCTGAAAGAGGTCTATGCCGCAAGCCACCCGCGGGCCCTGAGGTAGAGGGCAACGATCGAGAAGTCCCTCTCGGAGGT
>CAMDKQ010000231.1 GCA_945901095.1 Bifidobacterium breve | reverse complement strand
GTGCGGCATGACGAGTACCCGCGTGACACCGAGCAGGTACGTGGCGAGGATGAGCGTTCGCAACATGTCATCGGTCACTCGTGCGCCTGCGTTTCGCAGGATCTTCACGTCGCCCGGTTTCTTGCCGAGGACTCCGAGCGGGTCGATCCTCGAGTCCATGCACGTGATGACGGCAAGGCCGGAAGCCGCGGTTCCCGTGAGTCCCTCATCAGCGAATGCCTTCACGTACTCAACATTCGAGGCAAGCACATCCTCGAACTCGTCCCTAGGAAACACTCCTAAATCGTTCGCGTCAAAAATCGGCATTTACAAAGGTTAGCGGGACGCCATCGATTTCGTGGTGAGGGCCGCTCGCGGCAAGGGCGCCAAATCCTCAGGCGTCAATGCGATCACGGTCGAGGCCCGACGCCCCCTCGACGATGAACTCCTTGCGCGGAGCTACGTCGTTGCCCATGAGCAAGTCGAACACATCGCGGGCAGCTTCGGCGTCCGTCATGGTGATCCGCCGTAGGGTCCGATGTGCGGGGTCCATCGTTGTCTCGCGCAACTGCGATGCGTCCATTTCGCCCAGGCCTTTATAGCGCTGCACTGGATCCTTCACCTTGCGACCAGTCTTGTGGGCGTTGGCAAGAACGGCCTTCATCTCGGCGTCGGAGTAGGTGTAGATCACTTCATTTGCCTTGCTCCCCGCGTTGACGATCTCGACGCGGTGGAGCGGTGGCACTGCGGCAAATACCCGACCTGCGTCGAGCATCGGGCGCAGGTAAGAGTGGATGAGGGTGAGGAGAAGGCATCGAATGTGCGCTCCGTCGACGTCAGCGTCCGACATCAATATCACCTTGCCGTATCGCGCTTGATCAATGTCGAAGGAACGGCCAGAACCCGCGCCGATCACCTGAATGATCGAGGCGCATTCAGTGTTCTTCAGCATGTCTGAGAGGGAGGACTTCTGCACGTTGAGGATCTTGCCGCGAATTGGCAGCAGCGCCTGGTAATCCGAACTCCGCGCCGTCTTGGCTGTGCCGAGGGCGCTATCGCCCTCGACGATGAACAACTCACTTCGATCGACCTCGTCACTCCGACAGTCGACCAGCTTCGCCGGTAGCGCCGAGGACTCCAGCGCCGTCTTGCGCCGCTGTGTATCGCGGTGAGCGCGCGCCGATACCCTGGCGCGCATCCCGTTCGCGATCTTGTCCAGAACCGCCTTGGTCGCGGCCTTGTCGCCGCGCGGTGGGGTCGTAAACCATGAGGCGAGCTCCTTAGCGACCACATTGCCGACGATGCGCGATGCCGCCGGCGTTCCGAGCACCTCCTTGGTCTGCCCTTCGAATTGCGGTTCAGCCAACCTGATCGTCACAACTGCGGTCATCCCCTCAAGGCAGTCGTCCTTTGCGACGTTGTCCTCGCTGGCACGCAGCACCTTCGTCGAACGGAGTTGATCGTTGATGACCTTGACAAGGGATCGCTCAAACCCTGCGACATGGGTTCCACCCTTTGGTGTCGCGATCACGTTGACGAATGATCGAACGTTGCTGTCGTAGCCGGTATCCCAGCGCAGGGCGATATCGACACCGAGTTCACGATCAACCTCCTCGGGGCTCATGTGCCCCTTGTCATCGAGGACCGGCACTGTCTCGTGAAAGTGACCACTGCCCTGAAGCCGGATCACCGGGGACACAGCCTCCCCGCTCGAAATCGTCTCGACATATTCGCCGATGCCGCCCTTGTGCTGGAAGGTTTCGTCGACGACGTCAGCCGGATCTCGATTGTCATGAATCGAGATGGCGAGCCCTGGGACGAGGAACGTGCTCTGGACGGCACGCTCGCGTAACGCCTCGAGATCGTAGGCGGCATCCTTAGTGAATACCTGCTTGTCGGCCCACCAGCGCACCCTGGTGCCGGTACGCGTGCGCGGACAGGTGCCTGCGATCGACAGGCCTCCCTTCTTCGTGAACTCAGCATGTTCATCGATTCCATCGAACACACCAGGGACTCCACGACGAAAAGACATCGCGTGAATCTTTCCACCACGGTCAACCTCGACATCAAGTCGACTGGACAGCGCGTTCACCACTGAGGCTCCCACGCCATGCAGACCCCCGGAGGCGTTGTACGAACCCCCACCGAACTTGCCGCCTGCGTGGAGTTTGGTGAGCACCACCTCGACACCGGTCAGTTTCGTCTTCTTCTCAATATCAACGGGGATTCCGCGACCGTTATCGGCCACCTCCGCAGATCCGTCGGGGTGCAAGGTGATGACGATGCTCGAGCAGTGGCCGCCGAGTGCCTCGTCGACTGAGTTGTCGACGATCTCCCACAGGCAGTGCATGAGGCCCCGGCCATCATTGGAGCCGATGTACATCCCGGGGCGCTTGCGCACCGCCTCGAGGCCTTCCAGAACGGCAAGATTCTTCGCCGAGTACCCGTCGGCCGGATCCTTCTTCACACTCGCGGACGGGGCTACTCGGGGGGATCGAGCGGGGGTTGACGCCATGTGGTCAACCTATCGACCTGCCCTGACGCTGTCCCGTCCCATTCATCCGTGTCGGGAGCGGTGTGAGTCCCCTCACATGAATACGTTCGCTTTAGGTGAACCTTTCCGGTGCGCCGACACAGGGAGGGGCTGGAGGTGGGAGACTAACGAGCAGAAGGAGGATCTCCAACAGGAAGATCTCGATCGACAGCGGAGGTGCTCACGTCCATGACAACAACGATGACCGCGCCGGCACTCAGTACGACGGACCGATGCGACCGGTGCGCCGCCCAGGCGTATGTTCGGGTCGTGCTCCCCGGCGGAGTCGACCTGCTCTTCTGTGGCCACCACTGGACTCGCCATGA
The DNA here is from genome assembly GCA_945901095.1 of Bifidobacterium breve. GTDB lineage: Bacteria > Actinomycetota > Actinomycetes > S36-B12 > S36-B12 > WLND01. The sequence goes on along the minus strand of CAMDKQ010000231.1, from coordinate 2,214 downwards.
GCCGGTCCTTCGTGCCCAAGCAGTCGAGGTGGTGGACGAAACGCATCGGCTTGCCGCAGTTCCCTCGTCCGACACGCGCTGAAGGTTAGAAGCCCACATGCCGCTCGTTCGCATCGAGGCCTCAGAGCACGTCACCACCCTCATCATCTCGAACGAGCAGCAGCGCAATGCTTTGTCCATGGCGCTGCTGCTCGAACTCATCGACGCCGTCATCTCCGCCGAGGCGAGGGCGGTTCGCGCACTTATCGTTCGCGCCGAGGCGGGCGTGAAAATCTGGTCTGCTGGGCACGACATCGGTGAACTTCCCTCAGACGGAACGGATCCGGTCACCTGGTCCAATCCACTTGAGGAGCTCTTTCGGACTATAAGGCGGATGCCCTTCCCTGTCATCGCCGCAGTTGAGGGCGGGGTGTGGGGCGGGGCATGCGATCTCGTCCTCACCTGTGATCTCGTCGTGGCGATGCGCACTGCGAGTTTCGCGATCACTCCAGTCAAGCTCGGCGTGCCCTACAACACCGCAGGCGTTGCACATTTCGTGAGCGGGCTGCCCCTGAATGTGGCCAAGGAAATGTTCTTCACCGCGAATCCGCTTACCGCCGAGCAGATGGCGGCCTTTGGGGTCGTGAACAGGCTCGTGTCCAGTGAGCCTGAGCTCACGAGCGAAGCCAACGCTTTGGCCAACCGCATCGCCACCCTCGCACCCCTCGCCATCGGGGCGATCAAGGCGGAGATGACCGCCCTCACCGACGCATCGCCGCTCACGAGCACCACGTTCGAGCACCTCACCAGTCGTCGCAACGCCGCTTGGCGCAGCGATGACTATCGTGAGGGAATCGCGGCCTTCAAGGAGCGCCGGACCCCCACCTTCACTGGCACATAGGGGCTTGGCCTCTCAGCCGGTTAATCGAGGTAGTCGCGGAGGACCTGAGACCGTGACGGGTGTCGAAGCTTCGACATCGTCTTGCTCTCAATCTGTCTGATCCGCTCACGCGTGACTCCGTAGACCTTCCCGATCTCGTCAAGGGTCTTCGGTTGGCCGTCGGTGAGCCCAAAGCGCATCCGAACGACCCCTGCCTCACGGTCGGAAAGGGTGTCGAGCACTGATTCAAGTTGCTCCTGCAGAAGCGTGAACGACACGGCATCTGACGGGACGATCGCCTCGGAGTCCTCGATGAGGTCGCCAAACTCACTATCGCCTTCCTCGCCCAGAGGTGTGTGGAGAGAGATAGGCTCGCGGCCATACTTCTGGACCTCCACCACCTTCTCCGGAGTCATGTCAAGTTCCTTTGCGAGCTCTTCCGGCGTCGGCTCGCGACCGAGATCCTGAAGCATCTGGCGCTGCACTCGAGCGAGTTTGTTGATGACCTCGACCATATGCACGGGGATTCGAATCGTTCGTGCCTGGTCGGCCATGGCTCGCGTGATTGCCTGCCGAATCCACCAGGTCGCATAGGTCGAGAACTTGTAGCCCTTGGTGTAGTCGAACTTCTCAACCGCCCTGATGAGGCCGAGGTTCCCCTCTTGGATGAGGTCAAGAAAGAGCATTCCACGGCCCGTATACCGCTTCGCCAACGACACCACGAGCCGTAGGTTCGCCTCAAGCAGGTGGTTCTTGGCACGGCGGCCGTCTTCGGCGATCCATTCAAGATCGCGCTGCATCTTCTTTTCGGGTTTCTTCTTCGGTTCGTTCAGCTTCTCCTCTGCAAACAGGCCCGCTTCAATGCGCTTGGCAAGTTCGACCTCCTGCTCTGCATTGAGGAGGGGGACCTTGCCGATTTGCTTGAGATAGTCCTTGACAGGATCCGCGGTGGCACCAGCTACGGTTACCGTCTGAACCGGCTCGTCGGTGTCGTCGACGTCGGAGATCGTGAAGCCCTGCTCATCGCCTTCAGCCGCAGGCTTCTCCTCCTCGACGTCAGTCTCCGCCTCTACTTCAGCGATGTCAACGGCAATATCGGCCTCAAGATCCTTCTCCAAGACCGCCACGGCCTCTAGCTCGGCCTCCGGTACATCGTCTGCGTCGAGCACCACAAGGCCGTCCTCGGTTTCGAGGACCTCAATGAGTGTGCCTTCGGCCAAGACTTCGGATACGGCCGTCGCGGGAGCCGCCTTCTTCGCGGGAGCCGCCTTCTTCGCGGGAGCCGCCTTCTTCGCGGGAGCCGCCTTCTTCGCGGGAGCCGCCTTCTTCGCGGGAGCCGCCTTCTTCGCGGGAGC
>CAMDKQ010000230.1 GCA_945901095.1 Bifidobacterium breve | reverse complement strand
TGGGCGGCCGCCATGAGCTCGCGGGCTCCGACCGCTTGGCAGGCCTCGCCCATGCAGACCCGGACCTCAACATCGGACGGTGGCGTGGTGCGCAGGTCGCTGTAGTAGGTGAGGACCCCGTAGACATCGGCGCGCGAGACGTTGAAGGTGTCGGCGATGAGCTTAGGAGCGTCGGAGTGGACGTAGCCGAAGGTCCCCTGCAGGGCCTGCAGGGAGATGAGTACGGGTCCGGGCTCATCGCAGCTCGCGAGCACCGCCCGAGCGGCGTCGATCGACCAGGTTGGACGGGCGACGGTCACGATTTGGCTCCCTGCTCGACGAGTTCTGCCCCAGAGTAGACGTTCATCCGATCGTCACGTGCGAAGCCGATGAGAATGAGGCCGTGCTGCCTGGCGAGATCGACCGCCAGGCTCGTCGGGCCCGAGACGGCGATGATCCCGGCGATGCTCGCGGTGAGGGCCTTGTGGACGATCTCATACGACACCCGGCCGCTCACGACGAGCACGTGATCGGTGAGGGGGAGGCTGTCTTCGAACAGTGCCTTGCCGATCACCTTGTCGACGGCATTGTGGCGGCCGACGTCCTCGCGAACCCACAGGCATTCAAGCGTCGGGCCGGCGAGGCCCGCCGCATGCAGGGAGCCGGTTTGGTCGAACATCCGCTGCTGCGCCCGCATCTGCTCGAGGACCGCGTGGACGCGGCCGGCAGGCAGGCGCCACCCACCGGTGTGCACGGGAGCCGTGGGCCCCGCGAAGGCTGCGAGCACATCGGCGCTGCAGACGCCGCAGGCGCTTGTCGTGACGAATGCGCGGGGGCGGGGTGGAGCGACCCCATCTTGGAGCCGAAGGCGCACGGTATCGATGACCGGCTCCTCAGCGGGAGCCTCCTCGGCCTGCTCATCGATCTCACGTGCAGCGGTCGCGAACGCCCCCATGCCGATGATGTCGGAGCTCCGGCGGACGCCGGATTCGTTCACGAGCCAGCCGGCAGCGAGCTCAAGATCATGGCCCGGCGTGCGCATGGTCGTGACGAGCACCTCGCCGTCTAGCACGATGGTGAGGGGGGATTCGACGGCGATTGCATCGCTGCGTTCGTCCCAGGTCGACCCGATGACCTTGGTAATCGGCCGTCGAGTCGTGGTGATGCCCATCAGCCACCCACTAGAAGAGCCCGACAACCTGGCCATCGACGAGGTCGATGCGCTCGCTCGACGGCACCTTAGGCAGGCCCGGCATGGTCATGATGTCGCCGCAGACCATGACGATGAACTCCGCTCCGGCAGCGAGGCGCACCTCGCGGATGTTGATGCTGTGGTGCTCGGGGGCGCCGCGCAGGGCCGGATCAGTCGAGAACGAGTACTGGGTCTTCGCGATGCAGACGGGGAAGTGGCCGTAGCCCTGGGCCTCGAGGTCTGCGATCTGCTGACGGATCTTGGCGTCAGCAGTCACCTCGGAGGCGCCGTAGACCCGCGTTGCGATGGCGGTGGCCTTCTCCCAGAGACTCGCGTCGTCCTCGTACACGTAGGTCATGGTTGACGGCCGCTCGCACAGCGCGACGACAACGCTCGCGAGGTCCTTTGCACCCTGGCCGCCGTCTGCCCAGTGCGAGGCGAGCACGACCTCGGTGCCGAGCGCGGCGACCCTTGACTTGAGCAGGTCGATCTCGGCCACGGTGTCGGTATCGAAGCGGTTGATCGAGACGACGCACGGCAGTCCGTAGACCTCCTGGACGTTTCGGATATGCCGCTCGAGGTTGACGATGCCGGCGCCGAGGGTTTCGAGGTTCTCGTCGGTGATCGTCTTGAGATCGTGGCCGCCGTGGTACTTCAGGGCGCGCACGGTCGCGACGATGACGACGGCTGAGGGTCGCAGCCCCGACTTGCGGCACTTGATGTCGATGAACTTCTCGGCTCCGAGGTCGGCGCCGAAGCCTGCCTCGGTCACGACATAGTCGGCGAGTTTCATTGCGGCCGTCGTGGCGATGACGCTGTTGCAGCCGTGGGCGATGTTGGCGAAGGGCCCGCCGTGCACGAACGCAGGCGTGTTCTCGAGGGTCTGGACGAGATTGGGGGCGAGCGCCTGCTTGAGCAGGACGGTCATTGCGCCATGGGCGTTGAGGTCGCTCGCAAGAACCGGCTGCCGATCGCGGGTGTAGCCGACGACGATGCGTCCGATGCGCTCCTTGAGATCCTCGAGCGAGGTCGCGAGGCAGAAGATCGCCATGATCTCGGAGGCGACGACGATGTCGAACCCATCCTGACGTGGAAAGCCATTGCCGGGGCCGCCGAGGCTGACGGTGATATCGCGCAGCGCCCGGTCGTTCATGTCGACGACGCGCTTCCAGGTGATGCGCCGCACGTCGATGTCGAGGACGTTGCCGTGGTGGATGTGGTTGTCGATGAGGGCCGCGAGCAGGTTATTCGCGAGCGCAATGGCGCTGAAGTCACCGGTGAAGTGCAGGTTGATGTCCTCCATCGGGACAATCTGCGCGTAGCCGCCGCCGGCGGCCCCGCCCTTCATCCCGAAGACCGGGCCGAGCGATGGCTCGCGCAGGCAGATCATCGCGTCCTTGCCGATGGCACGCAGGCCGTCGCCGAGGCCCACGCTCGTCGTGGTCTTGCCCTCGCCCGGGGGAGTCGGGCTGATCGCGGTGACGAGGATGAGCTTGGCCGCCGGATTCGCGGGGAGGCTGTCAAGATAGGCGAGCGACACCTTCGCCTTGTAGTGGCCGTATGGCTCGATGAAGTCGTCGGGGATGCCAAGTGATGCCGAGACCTTCATGATGCGGTCCATGCGTGCTGCTTGAGCGATCTCGATATCTGATGGCATCTTGTCCTCGTCCGCTGTGTGTCCGTGCCGGATGGTCGGTGGAGATCTCAGGCGCCGGTAGCAGCCCTCGTGAGCGCGATGACCTGCGGGAGCACCGCATGGACATCGCCGACGATCGCGTAGTCGGCGATCTGCATGATCGGGGCATCTGGGTCGGTGTTGATGGCGATGAGGGTCTTGCTGTTCTTGCAGCCGGCGAGGTGCTGGGTCGCGCCGCTGATACCGCAGGCGATGTAGAGATCCGGCGCGATCTTCGTGCCGGTCTGGCCGACCTGCTCGGCATGCGGGCGCCAGCCGGCGCTCGTGACAACCCTGGAGCAGCCGACGGTGCCGCCGAGCAGCCCGGCGAGGTCCTCGAGGAGGCTGAACGACTCCGGCCCTCCCATGCCACGGCCGCCTGAGACGACGACCTTTGCCTCGGCGAGCGTGACCCCGGCACTTGCTGCGCCGGCGCGCTCGATGATGACGACGGCGAGGTCGGCTGGGCTCAGCTCAGGGGTGAAGGCCGAGACGGCGCCGGCTGCAGGTGATTGCACCGCTGGGATTGCGTGCGCGAACACCGTGGCGAACAGGGTCGTGGTGATGACGGTCGACTCCTCGAGGAGGTTGCCGCCCCACCGGGCTCGCGTGACGCGCACCGGGCTGCCGAGGGTGATTTCGGTGCAGTCCGCGGCGAAGGGCAGATCGGTCATCGCTGCGACATGGGCGAGGACCTCGTTGCCGCGGGCGGTGCCGGCGCCGAGAACCGCAGTTGGTGCGAGCGAGTTGATGAGGCCGACGATCGCCCGTGCGGTGGCCTGCGGTGCGTAGTCGGTGAGGCCCGGGTGCTCGGCGACATGGACGATCGAGGCGCCGTACTCGCCGAGTTCGGGCGCGAACTCGGCACCGCCCATGATGACGGCCTGCACATCGGAGTCGAGGCATCGGGCGAGGGTGAGTGCCTGCAGCGAGACCGCGTCAACGGCCCCACGGTCGTGGTCGACATGGACGAGAATCATGCGAGGAGTCCGATCTCACGGAAGACGTCGACGAGGGCGGCTGCCCCCTGCTCATTCGCGTCGAGCACCTTCGTGCCCTTCGCTGCGGCGGCCGGCACGACGAGCCGGCCCTTGACGATTCGCGGTGCCGCGAGGGTCACCTCGTGGGTGGAGACCTCTTTCTTGCGCGCCTTGATCCGGCCCGGCACCGATGGGTAGCGCGGGATGTTCAGGCCGTCCTTCACGGTGATGACCGCGGGAAGCGCGACGCTGTAGACCTCGCGCTCCGACCCGACTGCCCGCTCGCACCGGGCGACGCCGGCGTCGACGGTCAAGCCCTTGACCCCGGTGACGACCGGTAGGCCGAGGGCGTGCGCGAGCCTGATGCCGGTCTGGTAGCCGGCAACGTCAGCTGACTCCGAGCCGAGGAGCACGAGATCGAACTGAGCGCCGTCGGCCCTGATCGCCTCGAGGAGCGCCGCGGCCGTCGCCTGGGGGTCGGGCTCGCTGCCGTCGGTGATCGCGAGGATCGCCCGATCGGCGCCGATTGCCAACTGCTCGCGCAGCTGCTCCTCGGTCTCGGCGGTGCCCAGGGAGAGCAGCGTGACGCTGCCCCCGTGGGCGTCGCGCAACTGGACGGCTGCCTCGACCGCGCACTCCTCATGCGGGCTCAGGGTGAACCCGAGCCTGCGGGTGTCGATCTCGCTCGCGTCATCGGTGAGGATGAACGTGCTGCCCACGAGGGGTACGCGCTTGATGCAGACGAGGATCTCCATCAGGCCATGATCCTTGTGTTCGTCGGGTCGAAGAGGCCGGCCGTGGTGTTGCTGCCGACCGTGCACGGGTACTGCTCACCGAGGTATTCAACAAGCAGCTTCGTGCCGACTGCGGAGTGCTCGGGCGGCAGGTAGGCCATGAGCACGTGCTTGCCGAGCGAGGGTGCCGAGCCGGCACTCGTGACATACGAGCGGCGGCCGTGGCTGTCGACGATCGGGCTGCCGTCGAGGGTGAGGATGGGCTCGCGGCCGAGCATGTAGCGCTTCTCGCCGGTCGACGAGGTGTGGTCGTTGACGGTGAGGGTGCACATGACGACAGCCGGGGCCGCCTCGCGGTGGGCGAGGTGCGCCGCCCTGCCGATGAAGTCGGCGTCCTTGAGCTTCTTCGTCTGCATGCCGGCTTCGACGACGTTGTACTCGGTCTCGAGCTCGGCGCCGTAGGCCCGGTAGCCCTTCTCGAGGCGCCCGGTCGTGCCGTAGACACCGATGCCGACGGGCACCATGCCGTGCG
>CAMDKQ010000229.1 GCA_945901095.1 Bifidobacterium breve | reverse complement strand
TTCGCTGATTCGGGTATCGATGGCCGCGAAGTCGCCTGAGTAGGAAATCTGGAGCAGGGAACTTGAGGCGTACGCCATTCCCGCCACAATTGCGCTGCAGGCGGAGAATGCGACCTGCCACGGTGCCTTTGCGATGCTCGACATTTCATGTACCTCTTCTATTGGCCGAAAGGCAGCGCCCCCGGAGTTCCACCGCAAAATGGATTGAGTGGCAGCGGTGGAGGCAAGGCTCACCCTAGCCGCGCGTACCAGGTTCCACGCGAGTCCCTGCGCGGACGTAGAAACCTTTGGTCCGTCCAGCGAAACGGGATTCTTCGGATGGCGGGCCGCAGTGCGTCGAGTACCGCGGTCAGGGCGCTGTCAGTTCTGGATCAGTGCCGAGGTGTTTCGGCTGTCCCGATCAGTCACTTCGGTAGACATCTGATCGATAATCGATGCGCAGAATCTCGACACGGTTGGCGACGTCGTCAATGGAGTGCAGGATCCGGTAGGGGCCGCGACGAGCGCCGAACAGCCCCTCGAGTTCCCGCTGGAGTGGTTTCCCGACGCGGCGTGGGAAGGCGGCCAGGTCTCCGAAAACAAACTCGACAATCGCGTGGACGATGCGTGGCGGGATGCGCTGCAGGTCGCGCCTTGCAGTTGCGGTCACGACGACCTCGTGGCTCACCGCTCGTCGGTTGGGGAGTTGAACTCCGCTCGGATCTGCTCCTGCGTGAGGACGCGGCCGGCAGCGACGTCGGCGATCGCCTCGCCGATCGACTCACGGATGCCGGGCTGGGACAGCCAGAACAGTGTCTCCTGAAGCGACTCCCACTCGTCCATACCGATCAGCACCGCGGCCGGGCTGCCGTTCTTGGTGATCGTGACCTGTTCATGGGTTCTTGACGCGGCATCGACCAAGTCGTTGAGTCGGTCCTTAACTTCCGAGATCGGCAGCGTCTTCATGGGAAAACGATAGGACTAACTGAGGCCTGCGTGATCCCTCCGATCACCCGCGTCCCACCGATACACACGTGACCACCTTGACCGAACGCGGTGTAGCGACCCGAGCCAACCTCATCGCGGCGACGCAGGATGTCGTACGAGAGATCGGGTACGCGCACGCCACCACGCGAGCCATCGCCGAGGTCGCCTCCCCGCCTCAGCAGGCGGGGGAGGGAACAGTCGTCGGGAACCTCACGACAGCACTTCAGCGGTTAGCGACCCTTCGCGAGCGGATCATTCCGCTCGAGATGGCGATGCGCAGTGATCCTGAGCTCATCGAGCGCAGGCGGACGATGACTCCCCCGCTCCCATCGGACGGGCCGAGCCCACCCGAGGCCATCGCTCAATACCTGGGCGCCGAGCAGAATCTCGGACGCATCCGTCGCGACGTCAACTGCCTCGACGCCGCCCTCATCCTCCTCGCAACGCTCTTCGGCATCGGCCTCATGCCCAATGACACCGCTGACATGACCGACCGAAACAACCTCCTCATCCGCTCGGCGGTGGAACTGTTCGTCCATGGGCTAGAACCCTGAGCTCATGAACCGAGGGCGGCCACCGACCGGCACCAATTCGCCGAGTGACCTCTCCATTTAGTGACGGTGAACGCTGGGAGTTACGTCGGGGGTCGGGACGTCTCCGCAGCGGCTCAACGCAGGAGTCGGTTCAACGGGGGTGCGGCCCTAGCTACGGACCGAGCAGGCCCAGAGGCACAACCGCAATGCCATCCTTGCGACGGTAGGCGTCCGAGCCGGTGTTCACCACAACAGCATCCAGAAGCCTGTCACCCAGTTGCTCCTTGAGCCAATGAAGGTGCGACACATGCTCCGGGCGAACCGTGTTGCCCAGCTTCGCTTCCAGCGCCACGACCTTCCCGCCCTCACCAACAACGACGAAGTCCACTTCGTGGTCCCCACTCCAAGTGCGCAAGTGTCTCAACGGGACCGAGTTCGCATCTGAGAACACGAACAGACTCATCGCCACAAGGGACTCAAATAGCGCTCCGAGGAATGTTCCATCCTGCGGCGTAACCGTCGGCCCGTCCCCCTGTAGGAGTCGGTCACGCGGGACTCCAACCAGTCTGGCAGCGAGTGCCGGGTCGGCCAAAAAGCGCTTGGGTGTCTGCCCGAGCCGAGACAGGTGGTTGTCGCCTGGCAGCCACGGCGGAACTTCGTCGAGAATGCGCAACCGAGTGAGCGCCTCCGTGTAGCGAGTTGTCGTGTCCCTGCTTGGCTTGTCGTCATGACCAGCATTGGCACCGTCTCGCACCTTTTCCCATGAGGTTGTTGTGGCGACTGCTGCCGCGTAGGCGCGAAGCCAGCGCATCAGCGCTTCAGGCTGCCGCACAACGGTTCCAGCCTCCTTCATGTCAACATTTACGAGCCGTTCGAGGTAGGTGTCGAGTTGCTTGTTCAAGGACCGTGACGAGAGGTCCTGGAACCCGGGGAACCCCGAGCGAAGGATGAAGTCGGTGTAGTCCTCGAGTGAGAAGTCAATCGCACCGGAGAGGGCCGGCTTCTGTCCCGAGAGTAGGGACTTCAGACTCACGGATGGCGTGCAGACCAAGCGTTCTGGAAGTGTCAGCGGGCGCATGCGAAGTGAGGGGATGCGCCCAGCACCAGAGTGGGTGTCGTCAACGGGAGCCGAACCGGTGAGCACATACCGTCCGGGCGTCTTGTCATCGTCTACTGAGTCCTTGACTGCTTCCCAGACCTGTGGCAGCCGCTGCCACTCGTCGAATAGCACCGGGGTGGGCTTCAACAGGTACTCGTCCAGTTGGGCTTCAACGAGTTGGAAGTCTCGGTCGCGGTTCAGCCGGACGACGGTCTGGGCTCGCTGGCGGGCCGTCTCTGTCTTGCCGACGGCCTTGGGTCCGTCGAGGAGGAGGGCAGGAAGCTCTGTCAGCAGGTAGTCAACTTCGTCGTCAACGATGCGCCGGCGGTAACTTCCAAGGAACTTGCCCGTGTTTGTCATGACTTTCATGGTCCTCGCTCCTCACGGGTACTCTACCATTTCGCAGACCTCAACCCTACAACTTCGCAGGCCTCAACCCTACAACTTCGCAGGGCTCAACCTTCTCTTGGCTGAAGGTGCCGCCACCGGCGGCGTGGCTCGGGTGCAGCGAACGCCCATCCGGCGTCAGGGAGTGGTGAGCATCTCTCCGCAGTGCTTGCACTTGATGGCGTCGGGCTGGATGTCCTCGGCGCAGTAGGGGCACTTGCGTCCAGTGGCGGGGGTCTCGGGGAGGGTGACGACGACCTCTGTGGGCTTGTTGGGTCCCATGATGGCCACGATTGAGCATTCTCACAGATCTGGCAACAATGTCGTAGGTGACGGGTACGTGCCTGACCGACTGCTCCAGAAGGCGGTAGAACAGCAGCCCGGGCTTGGACGCGCCTCGGCGGTTGAACCGGAACTCGAACTCGTGCAGGTAGTCCTGAAGGTGGGCCATCGACGCGGCACCCTGCGCGGTGGACTCCAGCCAGCGCTTCGCCTGCGCCTGAACGCGGGACACGGCCGGGAACAGGATGTGCGCCGGGTCCGCTGCTCGCTTGGCGGTAATGAACGACAGCGTCCGCCGGATACTCCCGAACCGAACTCGAGACAGCCCCCATGCCTCACACGGTAGGCACCACAACTGACACCGCCCAGCATCCACCGTCACTAAATGGAGAGGTCATTTCGCCGAATATGTCCCACAGGCACGTCAGGACAGACACCTGAAGTGCGGTCCAAGGTCTGACCACGGGCGCACGCTTCATGCGTCGTCTCGCAGCGGTCAGTGTGCGACTCTTTCGAAGGAGACCTCAACATCACTTGAGCCATCCCCTTAGCGCCAGGCATTACGTCCGCACGAGTTCGCCCTGCGACGCGCGATCCCTGATGCCAAGGGATTCCGGGGTGAGCATCACGGCTGCGGAAACAGCTCCGGGTGGCGCTCAAGTTCGATTCGGGTGCGGCGAATGTGGACGGTCAAGAAGTGCTCCCCCTCGACGATGTCGCGTCGGCGGATCGCGTTAAGCAGGAGTGAGTGTTCGGCGTTCACGACCCACCGCCGTTGCGGTCCGCTGAACATCATGAAGGCGCGGCGGTAGTACTGGGTTGAGTTCCACAAGCGAGTGACCGCTCCGATGAGTTGGTCGCTGTCGCACCCGGCGTACGACAGCAAATGCAGTTCGCGATCCAGATCCAAGAAGTGCTGCAGGTCGTCGTCCTTCTCGATACCAGCCTGCAACTCGTCGAGTCGGTCGATCTGAGCGCCGGTGAGATTCGGAATGCTCTCGGAGAGAGACAAAGGTTCCAACCTCTCACGCATCTGGTACATCAGCGCCACTTGGCGCATCCCCAGCAGCGGAACGCGGGCACTCTTCTTTGTCTCGAGCTCGGTGAGGCCTTCCGCCTCGAGCATGCGTAGCGCCTCGCGGACGGGGAGACGGCTAACCCCGAATCGCTCGGCGACTTCCTCCTGGCGGATGCGCTCGCCGGGGACGATCTCGCCCGCAAGGATGCGACGGCGCAGATCTGCGGCCACCTGCTCGGCAGCGGACACGCTCACATGCCCGGCGTCGGCGTCCTCGGGCGTCGTCACGTCAGCGGTCCGGATCATCGTTCATCTCCAGAGCGAGGGATCCCGGTCGAATGCCTTGCCCTCAGGAATCGTCCGACGAGACTGGATTCTTCAGATCACGATCCGGAGTTCATCGAGTACCGCCGTCAGGGATATGCCGGGCACCGGATCATTTCCGGGGTGTTTCGGCCGGCCACGTCAGTCACTTCGTTAGACATCTGAGCCATGATCGATGCGATTCATCCCGCCACCCCTACCAACTCGCCGCGATCCGTCAATGCAGCAGTTCCGCTTACGGCCATCAGTACTCTTGCCGCTGGAATAATCCCTTGACCTCAACGACTGCCGCGGGGGCAGATCCGTCGTCAGCGCCGGCCGCCTCGGAATCGGCGGCTGACGTCAGCGCCGAGCACAGCTCGGACCTCATAGTTCCGAATCCGTTCGCCTCTTGTGCTGCGATGACGTATTCCGTCAACGCCGTCCACTCATCAACGGTCGAGCCGGGTGCGAGACGCACACTAGCGGCGGCCTCTGCCGCAAGCT
>CAMDKQ010000228.1 GCA_945901095.1 Bifidobacterium breve | reverse complement strand
CCGGTGTCGAGGCACCACTTGACGTTGCAGTTGTCGAGCACCCGCTGAACGTCGCTCGCCGTCTCAATGAGGGTCTGGACGTGCGGGTGAACGACCTGCTGAAGGCCGTGCTCGGCGCAGATCTCGTCGATGATCCCGAACATCTCCATCATGTTGCCGAGTTCATCTGCATCAAGGTCACGCGGCACCGACCAGTCCTCATCCATAACAATCGCGGAGATGAACTCGGTTGCCCCGGCCCTTTCGAACAGCGAGGCGGTGAGGCGGGCCGAAGCGATGGTCGCCTCCCGCTGGCGGCGATCGTGCAGCACCACCGGAGTGAATCCGCCAATGAGGGTCATGTCGAACGCTGCAAGTTCGTCGCGCACCGACTCCGGCGAGGTTGGCAAAAAGCCGGGGGCGCCGAGTTCGGTAGCCGGTAGCCCAAGGCTCGCCATTTCGCCGAGAACGCGTGGAGTTGGGAGCATGGCGCCCCAGCCGGGAACCTCGCAGATACCCCAGGAGATCGGAGCGGACGCGACGCGGGACAGGAAATCAGTCATGAAATCATTCTCCGAAAGTGTTGGAACGTTCCAACAAATCGTGTCACAATAGCGTCGCCACCGCAAGGCCCACGGTCACGGCTAGCCGTTGAACTTGCCATCATCGAGAGGACGGGCGCATGAGAATCGCGGTCATCGGAGCCGGGCGCATGGGCGCCATTCGAGTGGAGGATCTTCGGCCGCTCGTTGAGGACATCATCATTGCCAATCGGACGCCCGCGACCGCGCTTGAACTAGCGGCTCGCTTCGACGCCACCGCAGTAGATTTCGACTCCATCCTCGACCACGACGTCGAGGGCTATATTCTGGCCACGGCGACCGATGCCCACGCGGGTCTGCTCCGCGAACTGATCAGCCGTGGCAAGCCGATCCTCTGCGAGAAGCCGATCGCCCTTACCCTCGCGGAGAACGACGCGATCATCGAGCAGGTCAACGCCACCGGCACCCCCGTGCAGATCGGATTCCAACGACGATTCGACTCCGGCATCGCCGAAGCCCAACGGCTCATCGCCACCGGCGCCCTCGGAACCCTCTACGCGATGCACCTGATTGCGCATGATCACCAGCCGTCGACCATCGAATTCCTCGAGGGCAGCGGAGGCATCTTCCGCGATCTCCACGTCCATGACTTTGACCTCATCCGGTGGCTCACCGCTAGCGACATCGAGACCGTCTACGCCACCAAGGCCGTGCGAGCCCATGAGCAGTACTCGACCTACGGCGATGCCGACACCTCGCTCATCCATGCCGTGACCGCGGGCGGGGTGCAGGTATCGGTGAGCGGCACCCGCCATGATCCTGTAGGCCACGACGTGCACATGGAAATCTTCGGATCCCTCGACAGCGTCGCTCCGGGTGTCAACGCACGCACTCCGCTTCGAGGCCTCGACACCGGCGCCGCGACCACGATGAACATCGACTCGTACCGCGGGTTCGTCGACCGGTTCCGCGATGCCTTCAGAGGCGAGACAACAGCCTTCACCGAACTCGTCGCGGGCACGCGCGACAACCCGTGCCCACCGGACTCGGCACGCGAGGCCCTACGGGTCGCCCTCGCGTGCGAGGTCTCGGTCGAGCAGAAGCGTCCGGTGCGCGTGACCGAGATTGTCGCCCGATGAGCGCCACCTGGCTCACCGAGGCAGGGGCCGACCTCGCGGAGTTCGTCCGAATCGTGAACACGCCAACGAATCTCTCCGACTACCCGCATGCCGCAGGCGTCGAGCAGGGCATCGTCGTCTTCGACGGCGCCAGCATTCCCGGCGCCGAACTTGTCGATGAGCGGCGAGCAGTCATGGCAGAGATCTGCCATGCGCTCATGGATGGGCCGGGTGTCGTCGCCTTCCGAGGGGCCTTTCGCGACGGGGGCGTCATCGATCGCGCTTCGGCCGTCTTCAACGAGATCATCGCCGAGCAGCATGCATCAGGCACCGCGTCTGGTGACCACTTTGCCAAGCCCGGTGCCAACGATCGCATCTGGAATGCCCTCGAGAAGCTCGCCCTGCGCGATCCGCAGGGCTTCGCCGACTACTACTCCAATGATGTGATCGCACTCGCCTCCTGCTCCTGGCTCGGCCCCAACTATCAAGTGACCTCGCAGGTGAACGTTGTCAATCCCGGCGGCCGCGCCCAGGTTCCGCATAGCGACTACCACCTAGGTTTCATGGGCCGGGAGCAAAACGAGGCCTACCCGGCGCACGTGCACCGTCTCTCACAGGCGCTCACGATCCAAGGCGCGGTGGCCCACTGCGATATGCCGCTCGAGACAGGCCCGACCTTCTATCTTCCGCACAGCCAGAAGTTCCCCTCGGTCTACCTCGCCTGGCGCCGCCCGGATTTTGCCGACTATGTCGAGGAGCACAAGATCCAGTTGGCGCTGGCAAAGGGTGACGCCGTCTTTTTCAATCCGGCCCTGCTGCACGGCGCCGGCACCAACGTCACGTCCGATGTGCGCCGCATGGCGAACCTGCTGCAGGTCTCGTCGGCATTCGGGCGTGCCTTGGAGGCGATCGATCGCACCTCAATATCCACCGCACTGTTCCCCGTCCTCGTCGATGGCTATCGAACTGGGTCACTGGCCCAAGACGCACTCGACAACGTCGTCGCCGCCAGCGCCGAGGGCTATCCCTTCCCAACGAACCTCGACCGAGACCAACCGCTCGAAGGACTCGCTCCGCCATCCCAGGCCGATCTCGTCCGCACGGCAATCCGCGAGGACTGGGATGCGCAGGCGTTGGATCAGGCGCTAGCCGCCCACGCAAAGAGGAGGATGACGGCATGACACCGAGCGGGACATTAGGCATCGCGGTCGCGGGCGTGGGCCGAATCGGACGCATGCATGCGCGGATCATCGCCGAGCAGATTTCCGAAGCACGGCTCGTCGGGGTCTACGACATCTCACCGGATGTCTCACGCGACGTCGCAAGCAACTTGGGCGTCGATGCTGCCGCCAGCATCGACGAGCTGCTGGCCTCCCCCGATGTCGACGCCCTCGCCATCTGCACGGCCACGAGCACCCACAGCGAACTCATCATCAGGGCCGCCGCCGCGGGCAAGGCAGTCTTCTGCGAGAAGCCAGTAAGTCTGTCGCTCGGCGAGGTCGATGAAGCGATCGCGGCGGTCGACGCCGCCGGAGTGCCGTTCATGGTCGGATTCAATCGACGGTTCGATCCCGGCCATGCCGCTGTTCGCCGGGCCGTCCACACGGGTGAGATCGGCGAGGTCACCATCGCTCGCATCACCAGCCGCGACCCCTCCCCACCGCCGATCGAGTACGTCCGGGTGAGCGGCGGCATCTGGGTAGACATGCTCATCCACGACTTCGACATGGCCAACTTCATCGTCGGGTCACCGGTCGTCCAAGTCTGGGCCCAGGGCGGCGCACTGTTCGACGCAGGCATCCGCGAGGCCGGCGACTTCGACACCGCGGTGGCCGTTCTCACCCACGAGAGCGGTGCCATCACCACCATCGACGCCAGCCGCATGGCCGTCTACGGATACGACCAGCGCGTCGAGGCCCTCGGGACGAAGGGCATGGCACTCTCCGACAACAAGCGGGTGAACAACGCGCAGGTGTACCGCGAGGACGCATCACAACTCGCCCCCCTCCAGTACTTTTTCCTTGAGCGCTACGCCGATTCGTACCGCATTGAGTGGCAGGCATTTGCGGACTATGTGCTAGGTGGCGGACCGTCTCCGGTCTCCGGCGCCGAGGGCAGGGCCCCGATCGTGCTTGCGATGGCTGCCGCGCTCTCAGCGAAGGAGGCACGACCGGTTCGACTCGAGGAGATCGGCTGATCGTGGCACCCAACCGCCCGACGATCAAGGACGTTGCGGCACTCGCAGGGGTTTCGAAGTCGCTCGTGTCATTGGCGATGCGCGGGTCGGATCGCGTCTCAGCGGAGAGCCGGGCGGCGATTATCGAGGCTGCCGCCCAACTCGGCTATCGGCCCAATGCCGCTGCCCGAAGCCTGGCAGACCGGCGTAGTCACACCCTCGGGGTGGTCGTACTCGACCTCCTCAATCCAATCTACGCCGAGATCATCGACGGGGTTCAAGGCGAGGTCAGGCAGCACGGTTATCACACGATGCTCGTCACCGGGAATGACAATCCAGTGATTGAACAAGGCGAGGTGGAAAAGCTGCTCGAATTCCAAGTCGAGGGCCTGGTCCTCATCGGGCACCGCATGCCCGCCGGATCCCTCGACGCCATCGCTGGCGATTGCCCCGCCGTGGTGATCAGCCGCGCGGAACGCGGCATCGCCGGGCTCGACTCCATCAGCAATGACGACGTCTCCGGGGCTCGAATGGCAGTCGACCACCTCGTCTCACTCGGCCATCGTTCAATAGCCCACGTCACGGGCGGAGGTAACGAGGTGGCATTGCTCCGCAAATTCGGCTACGAACAGTCGATGACCGATCACGGGCTTGCTGAACAGATCGCCTGTTACGAGGGCGCCTTCACCGACGAGGGCGGCTACCGAGGGGCAGCAGCCGCTCTCGATTCCGATCGAGGACACACCGCCCTGTTCGTCGCCAATGACATCGCCGCGGTGGGCGCCCTCGCCGCCGTCGCCGACCGTGCGCTCAACGTGCCCACCGATGTGTCGATCGTCGGCTATGACGGTATGGCGCTCGCCAGCCTGCGATCCCTGAGCATCACGACGATCGCGCAACCGTTGGCCCGGATCGGCAGCGAGGGCGCGGGCCTGCTTTTCCTACGGATCGGCGATCCAACGCGGCCACCCGCGCACATAGGGGTCGAACCGCGACTCATCGTCCGAAATTCGAGCGGCGCTTGCCATACGTGATGCGTGACAGGACATCGCTTCGAACCACCGCTAGCGGGTCGCCCTGCGCGCTGTGGTCCTGCGCACGATGAGGCGTGGCTCGAACTCCAATGAGACCCGGGTATCCCGCTCACCATCGATGCGCTCGAGGAGCAGTCGGATCGACGCACGGCCGAAATCTCGAAGGGGTTGCTCGATTGACGTGAGCGAGATCATCTGGAGATCGGAGATGACGGAGTTGTCGTAGCCGAGAACCGATACGTCCTCCGGCACCCGTACGCCAGATGCCTC
>CAMDKQ010000227.1 GCA_945901095.1 Bifidobacterium breve | reverse complement strand
GGTCCGGAGGAGGTGCGCGCGCTCCTCGCTGTCACCCGCAGACAGTTCATCTGGGATGCCCGCATGCCCATGCGTTTGGTCTCGACTGCGTCGGCGCTCGGTATCTACAGCGCGCCGCCGCTTAATGTGCTCGCCTTCTTCGCGGTTCCGGCGGTCGTCACCTCGCCGGACGGCATGCCGCTGGACCTCGTCGTCACCATTTCGTCCCTCGTCTCCGAGCTCGAGTCGGCATCGGCGTCGTCGCGTCTCCTCGAACTTGAGCGGCTCTCACCCGCCTCGGTTCCCGTGACGAGTGCAATGTCGGTTGCGCACCTGCCGCCGAGTGACGGGTGGCAGGTCCCGATTGCAGGGGTCGCGAGTGACCTCACGGTGCTTGTCGCCGAGGCCGAAGCGGAGTTCACCGCCCGGTCAGCCGGGCTGAGCGAGACGGGCCAGCAGGTGATTGCCGACGAAATTTGGGAACGCACCGCGTGGGCGGCGCTGCCAATGCGGGCCCTTCACGCGTCAAAGCGCCTCGGAATGCTCGGCAACGACAGCAGTCGCGTCTCGGCGGCGACATCGGGAGCCTGGAAGCGGTTCACGACTCAGCGGGGAAGCGTATTCACGAGGCGGGCGGGCGTCACGACCAAGGCTCGCCTACGCCTTATCGTCTGACAGGGTGTGTCGGGTTTCCGACCCGCATAGTGCCTGATAGGAGCGGGTTTCAGGTGCTGGTTGCGCCGACCATGGGCGCATCCGTCGCCTCCGTCGGGGTGTAGAGGCCAACGTTTCCGCGGACGGGGACGGAGCGGGCAAGCCCTGCCAGGGGCATCCCGGTCACATCCACGGCCACGAAGCGCTTGGCCCCAGGTGCCGAAGTCCCCGGGCAGGCAGCGCCACGGGCAGCCGGTGTGCGCCAGGTAGCGCAGCGCGTCAAGCGCTCGCCCGGGTCGCTGAGCTTGGGACCCCGGCGGTGGTCAGCACCCGCCAACAGCAGGGGCAATGACAGAACTGGACGCGTCGGGGAACCTGAGGACGGCTCTGATCCAACGTCACCGGCGCTTCTCGGGGTTCTCGACAAGGCGCAGCGGCGGCCTCGGTGCGATGCGGGGGTCATCGGGAAGCCTCGGCCAGATTTGGTCATCACGACTTCGTCGAGGTTTCTCTTCGTCGGGGAGCACGTCGACGAAGAGGTCGAGCGTCTCTCCCATTCCGGTTGCAGCTGGTGCGATGATCCCGTGGCGCCCCGACTCGTGGGCCGCTTGCGAGACGTGCTGGCATCGACTGTAGGCGTCACGGTCGACGGTGTCCGACGTCAGGTCCTGCACGGTGAGCCCGGCTTGGTTGCGACCCATATCTGTTCTCAGGTCCAGCAGGCAGGTGACGTTCACGGTGCAGGTCAGCAGTGCTCGAGGGACAAGGCCCGTCATGAACGCCTCTCGGTCGGCATCGGTGTCGAGCTCCACCGGATCGACCAGGGCCTCCACGTCAGGTGCCGCCAAGGATCCGCTGGACTTCCTCCAGCACTTCGTCCACCTCGCCTGCGGCCAGCAGGTCGATGGGGCGTCGTGATTGCAGATTGCGGTTGCGGGACTTCAACCAGATCTGGATGCCCTCATCGGTGTACACCTCGCGAAGCTCGCTCACTAGGTGCACGAGGTCCAGCACCCGATTGGCGGTGTCGCCCCGTGGCCTGGTCTGGCCTCGCGACCAGTTCTGGACCGTGCGCTCGGAGGCGCCCACGGCGATGGCGAACTCGCCCTGCGTGATCACGTGATCCGTTACGTCATCCACCAGGCGCATGAACGAGACATTGCCGTCCAGGGGTGCTTTGCGGTTGGCTGTCCTCATGCATCGTACCCACATTCCCTCATAATGCTGACAAGTATTCGTCTCTACTGACGTCCTTCAAGGATACCCTGTTGCGTGTTTTCTTGCGCTAGGCACTATCGTCATACCGCGCCACCGTCCCGAATCGCGCCGTCCGAGTGGCCTTGATGGCGTAGGCCGATGCCGCGAGGTCGTGAGCACTACGTGCGCGACACAGGCGTCCTGCCCGGCGGACTAGGCAGCGAACCGTGGCGCACCTGTGAGATGTCGGGCCGCCCCCATCGCGTGTCCGCCACCTTGCTCAGGATCATGCCGTTCCTCCTCGCGGCCAAGGAAGCACAGACGCAGATAATCGCGCCCGTTCGTTACTCATCAAATCATGTTGGCAGAGTGACACTGTGCGAGCGGCGTCCTGGGACCTCGTTGCATAACCGTGCATGTACATGCAGACTCTGGGGTGACAGGCGTGCGCACTACCGTGGCAAGACGGTCCTTTGCATAAAATATTGTCCCAGCGCTTGTGGATTTGTCCGATTTCACTGCGTTGGAGCGTGATCTCAGGGTCGACCAACGCCGTGCATGCGCCATGCTGCATGGCGTCAGGTGATGACATACGGGTCAATCTCCTCCTCGACCATTCGCACGTCCCCCGATAGGAGCGCCGGTTCGTCCGGGCCGTAGGTGAGCTCGCGCTGCGACTTCGACACGTCGGGGCCTCCAGAAGCTGGATTGCCATGAGCAATGACCGCGACACTGTCACTGGAATCCGCACGTGGGACAGCCCATCTCACACGTCGCACGGTTTGAGGGAAACCAGACACACCCTGTGAGGACCTCGCGACAACTTGCCTGACTTCCTTATGCCTCAGCCATCGATGTGGCGCCCGGGGGTAGTTCGTCCGGGATGTTCTGCATCGCATGGGCTGCGCCGACAAAGTAGTTCCACAGGGTCACGGCATCCTCCTGCGGCAGGCCCTGCTCAAGTAGTGCGTCGTGCATATGGGCAAGCCAGTGCTCCCGGGCGACGGCATCAATCGCGAAATCGGCGTGACGCATGCGGAGGCGGGGATGGCCGCGCTCGTCGCTATAGGTGGTTGGCCCTCCCCAATACTGCTCAAGGAACAGGCGCAACCGATCCTCGGCAGGCCCGAGGTCCTGGTCGGGGTACATCGGCCGCATGACCGGGTCGACCGCGACCCTGACGTAGAAGGCGTGCACGAGGCGTACGAAGAACTCATGGCCCCCGAACTGCTCATAGGGGGTTGGACCTGACGGGGCGTTGGAGTCGGTCACGCCCCGATTCTGCCCGATGCCAACTCCCGGGCCTCGGCCCGCTCCACAATGTGTTGCGCCATCGGCGGGAAGACGAAGGCATGGAAGGGCGCGACGGACCACCAGTAGGCATGTCCGGCGAAGCTTCGAGGCCAGTAGACAGCGCGCTGCCGTAGCGTCGCGCCGCCGGCCTCGTCCGACTCGACGACGAACTCGAGCCAGGCTCGTCCGGGCATCTTCATCTCGGCGCGAAGCCGCATGAGGCTTGGGGGTAGGCGTTCCTCGACCCGCCAGAAGTCGACAGCCTCACCTACCCGCAGGGTGTTGGGGTCGCGGCGCCCCCGACGCAGGCCCACACCCCCCGCCATTCGGTCGATGAACCCGCGGACCTCCCACAGCAGGCGCGCCGAATACCAGCCATTGTCGCCGCCGATGCAGTCGACGGCAGCCCAGAGATTCTCGGGCGATGCGGTGGTGTGCAGCACTCGGATGTCTTCATACAGGGTGCCGCCGGCCCAATCTGGATCGCTGGGGAGTGGGTCGGACGGACGTCCCGGGATGGCGGCGCCCGACCAGCGGGTCGCGACCTCGGCGTCCTGGATCCGGGTCAGGGCCAGCCCGACTGCCTCGTCGAAGTTGATGAGACCCTCGGGCGGATCGGGAATCCACTCCTTGATGTCGCTCTCGGTGCAGGTTGCCGGGTGGCTGAGCGACCGCACGAGTGGCTTCGCGATTGCCTTCGGCACCGGCGTGACGAGGTTGACCCAGTGACTCGACAACTGGGGGGAGAGGAGGTTGATCGGCAGGATGATGCGCCTTGGCAGTCCGGCCACCTTGGCGTACCGCTGCATCATGTCCTGATAGCTCATGACTTCTGGTCCACCGATGTCGAACGAGCGATTCAGCTCGGGAGGAAGTTCGGCGGCTAGGACGAGGTAGCGCAGCACATCGCGAACAGCAATCGGCTGGGTTTTCGTGCGAACCCAGCGGGGGGTGATCATCGCCGGGAGCCGCTCGGTCAGATAGCGCATCATCTCGAAGGACGCGGAGCCTGAGCCGATGACGACGGCTGCGCGCAGTTCTATTGTCGGGACGCCCGAGGCCTGGAGGATGCGTCCGACTTCGACCCTGGAGCGCATGTGCGGCGACATCTTCTCCAGTGGAATGCTCGGCGCCAGGCCGCCGAGGTAGACGATGCGCTTCACGTCCTGCTCACGCGCCGCCTTCGCGAAGTTCTCGGCCATATCGCGTTCAGCCTGTTCGAGGTTTCGTCCCTCCTGCAGGGAATGCAGGAGGTAGTAGGCGACATCGATGTCGCGCATCGCCAAAGCCGCGGAGACCGGATCGCCCGCATCGCCCGCGACGACCTCGACCTGCTCGGCCCATGCTGCATCACGGACCTTCTCAGGGGACCGAGCGAGCACCCGCACTTCGTAGCCGTTCGCGAGGAGTTCGCGGACGAGTCGGCCGCCCACGTAACCAGTGGCGCCAGTGACGAGGCATCGTTTCATGCCCTGATTCTGTCCCCTTATGCCGCGTCGTGCATCCGGTGGTTCGAGACCGCCAGCATGGTGCGGGTCGCCACCAGCGCCCACACGCACGCGAGTGTGAACGCAGCGACGGCGCCGATAACTTTCACGGGCATCAACCCGGTGGCATCGCCGACGGACCCGATGCAAATCGCCATCGCGGCAGTAGGGAAGACGAAACTCCACCAGCCAATGTGAAATGGCACGCCTCCAGTTCGTCGCAGGCGCATCAGTTCGATGAGCGCGAACACCGCCCACCACAGGCCGAACGCGATACCCATCGTCGCGATCGCCGTGCCAATCCAAATAGCCTGAGGACCCCAAAGATCGCCCACCACCGCTGTCGATCGCGGTTCGGAAACCCCCGTTGACCTCAGCGACCGCTCTTGGGATTGGCAGTCGTTGCTCGCCGTGCCCCTCGACGAGGCGCGAGGTGACCTAGGAATCCCGTCTGGCGGATCTGTTGCCCGCGGTGGCACGTGGGATGCCCGGCATCACTGGCCGGCGGGTGCCGTCGCCGAAGGGATCCCATCGGTCTCGCAACCCCT
>CAMDKQ010000226.1 GCA_945901095.1 Bifidobacterium breve | reverse complement strand
GAGGGGTCGGCCGGCGAATCGCCCGGTGTTGCGGCCGCCTGCCTGGAGTTCGCGCTCGAGGGCCTGTGGCTCACCCGGCGCATCGACAAGGACGACGCCGACGGCACCATCACCTACGGCATCGCCACGGCATGAGCAGGTATCGCTATGGGCGATTCCACGGGGGGCCAGACCCCCTCGCCGACCCGCTCGATGTCGGTCAGGCGATCGAGGATCTGAGCGATGAGATCCTCGACGGTCAGCCCGTTGCCGAGGCTCTCGCTCAGTTGATGCGGAGGGGAACAGACGGACGCCGCGGGCTCAATGAATTGCGCAACCGCATTCAGCAGCGCAGGCGGCAATTGCAGAAATCCGGGCGTCTCGACGGCCTGCTCACCGACATCGCCGAGATGCTCGTTAAGGCTGTCGAGCTTGAACGGTCGGCGCTGTTCCCCGACCCGTCCGACGATGCCCGGTTTCGTGAAGCCCAGCTCGACAACCTGCCAAGCGAACCCTCGCGCGCCATCCCCGAACTGGTCAACTATGAATGGCGATCGCCCGAGGCCCGCGAGGTCTACGAGCAGATCAAGGAGCGACTGCGCACCGACATCATGGACCAGCAGTTCCGGCAGATGAGCCAGGCGGTCGGCGATATGGGATCCCCGGAGGCCCAGCAGGCAATGAAGGAAATGCTCGGCGACCTCAATGACATGCTCGACAAGCATCGTCGCGGGGAGGACGTCTCCGAGGACTTCGATGCCTTCATGGACAAGCACGGTGACCTCTTCCCGAACCGTCCCGAAACCTTCGAGGAGCTCCTCGACGAACTCGCGCGCCAGGCCGCAGCCATGCAGCGGCTCATGGACTCGCTCACCCCCGAGCAGCGCGCCGAGCTTCAGGACCTCATGTCCTCGGCGCTGGCCGACATGGATCTGCAGTCCGAGATGGCCCGGCTCAATGACAGCCTGCGAGCCCTGCGGCCCGATCTGCCCTGGAATGGGCGGCAGCGCATGACCGGCGGCGACCCGATGGGCCTGCCCGATGCCACGCAGGCCCTCGCCGAGCTGTCCGACCTCGATGCCCTGAGCGAGCAGCTTGGCCAGGACTACCCGGGGGCCTCACTCGACGACATCGATGAGGAGGCCGTCGAGCGTGCCCTCGGACGTCAGGCCGTCGACGACGTCAAGGCACTGCGTGCAATGCAACGCGAGCTCGAGCGGCAGGGGTACCTCGTCCGAAAGGGGGATCGCCTCGAACTCACGCCTAAGGCGGTGCGGCGGCTCGGCAAGGCGGCTCTCAATCGGGTGTTCTCCTCCCTCGAAGCCACGACGCGCGGCAACCACGAGGTGCGGCGAACCGGGGCAGCGGGCGAGCTCACCGGCAGCACCCGTGCCTGGCAGTTCGGAGACGAGGAGGCAATCGACGTCGTGCGCACGGTCGGCAATGCGGTAAAGCGACGGGTGCTTCTTGGCGATGACTCAACCCGCCTGCTTGCCGAGGACTTCGAAGTGCGCGAGACCGAAACCCGGACCCGGGCGGCCGTGGCTCTGCTCGTCGACCAGTCGTTCAGCATGGTAATGAACGACACCTGGCGGCCGGCGAAGACCACGGCGATGGCGCTGCACGCCCTCGCCTCGTCCGCCTTTCCGCTCGACGCTCTGGAGATCATCGCCTTCGCGAACCTCGCCCGGGTCGTGGCACCGCATGAGCTACCCGACCTCGAGGCCAGCAGCATTCAGGGCACGAACCTCCAGCACGCGCTCATGCTTGCAGGCCAGTTCCTTGACCGGCACCGCGACGCCGACCAGATCGTCATGGTCGTCACCGACGGCGAGCCGACGGCGCACCTCGAACGCGATGGCGGCTGGTGGTTCGACTGGCCGCCATCACGCGAGACGGTCGCCAGCACGGTCGCCGAGGTCGACCGCATGACTGCTCGGCGCATTCCAATCTCTTGGTTCAGGCTTGGCGACGAGCACCGACTCGAGGTGTTCCTCGACGACATGGCGCGCCGCAATCGGGGGCGGGTGTTCGCCGCGACGGGCGACCAACTCGGCGACTACGTGGTGAGCGACTACGTGACGTCGCGGCGACGCGGCCGCCGCTAGCCGCAGATTCGGAGGCTCATTCGTCAGTTGCGAGGATCGCCTCTTCGCGCAGGCGATCCTCAAGCCACGGCAGGTCGTGAACCACGGTTGCAGTCACGATCGACATATCGATGTAGGCGTAACCATGCGCAATGCGGTTGCGGGTCGCCCAAATCAGTGGCCAGTCCTCGCCGAAGGCTCGGATGCGCAACTCATCGGAACAGTTGGCCAAGGCTTCGATCGCTGCAGCAAGTCTCAGGGTGACAGCGTCAGCGACCGTCTGGTCCTCCAGGTCGCCACGCGCAAGGTGCTTGCGCAGAACCGAAATGTGCATGAGGGCATCGGAGACAAGTTCCCCATCTGAACGCCTCACAGTGGCACCGCTTCACGCAGTATTCGCGCCTGGACGTTTGGGTGGAGGTTCGATGCAGGAACAACGTCGACGGGGCATCCGAGTGCCTCCTGGAGCTTGCGCTCAAGTCGCGCGAGGTCGAACAGACCAGTGCCCTGATCGAAGTCGATAAGCAAGTCGATGTCGGATTCCTCGTTATCCACTCCCTCAGCGACACTTCCGAAGACCCGGGTATTTCGGCCGCCGTGGGATCGGATGATGCGAAGGACGAGCGGACGATTCTTCGCAAGGACCTGACCTCGGGGCGTGATGCCCTGAAAGCGCAAGAGACGGGACACCTCCGGCTGGCTTCGTCCGATCGCAGAACCGATCTCTCGCTGGCTGAGGCCCGCCGCCGCCCCATCGCGTACGGCGTTCACGAGCATTGCCCGCGATTGCGTGTGCAACTCGTCGGCCTCCCGGGCTTTGACGGTGAGGATCGCTGCGACGGACGACATATAGCAAATGCTATCAATGGTGCAGAGCTGTTGCGGTCCCGGCGCGTGCGCTCGGCTAGCAGTGCCAGCGGCCTCCGCGCCAATGCGCAGCGCCGCTACCGGTACCCCGCCAGTTGTAGATCGTGCTAAACGCGGCGTCCTGCCAGTACCTCGGCCACTCACTGAGTGGCGTGACACGCAGTTTCGCGAGCACTCGGACGGCAGCTTGGTCTCCAAGAATGACCCGATGCTCTCGCGACATCATCCACGTTGCGCCACGGGCCAACTCCGGGGACATCTGGTAGGCGCCGTAGTAGCCATTGTGTGAGACGACGTCGTACTGGCCCTCGCTCTCGCGTTCAGCGATACAACGGCGCTTGGTTTCTACGGATGCCCGGAAAAAGCGGCCCCGGTACATGCTCGGCTCGACCCCTCGCATGTCGCGAGTCTGATCCGAGTCGAGCGTGAGCTTGAGCATTCGCTGGGCGGGCGATATGAGTGACGCCGCCTCCGAGACGGGCGTCGACGCAGGTGCGTCGGCCGGCGCGATGACCGCGCCTGGCGTGTTGGCCGCTAGGGCCGGGGATCCGGCGAGAACGAGACCTCCGGGGATCACACTGAGCATTGCAATGCGACGGACAGTTGCTGAAGGAAACATCAAACCTCTTGTGACGGCACTGGGCGAACCTTCGCCAAGTGCGTGGTCGCAACACGGGTCGCTGCCTGGTGGAGACCTCTGTCTGTCTCTCCCGACTCACCAGCAAGATCGCCGGCCGGAGCGGTTCGCACGCCCTCAACGCTGTTGGCAATCCTGCTCCCGAATGCTGCACCAATCGGGGTGTCACGCTGCCTGCCCAGCACCGCTGAACAGGCTTCGTACATCCTTGAGGCTAGGCAGACTTTGCTCGCCAAGCGAATCTTGCCCAGCCACATTTGGACGTTAAATGACCGAAATTCGCGGTTTGGGTATGTCGTAGGTCACATCCCTAGCAGGGATTCGTGGGTTGTTCGTGTGACATGGATCATGGACATGACACCCCTTCTCAGCGCCTACGCTCGGGCCATGACGGTCACTGCATTTCGAACCTGCCCGCTGTGCGAAGCGACGTGCGGCCTGGAAATCACCCTCGACGGAGCAACCGTCACTCGCGTGCGCGGGGATGACGCGGACGTCTTCTCGAAGGGCTACGTATGCCCCAAGGGCATCGCCCTCGGCGAGTTCCACAACGACCCGTCGCGACTGCGGTACCCGCTCATCCGGGGGGCTGACGGTGTCCACCACCGGGCCACCTGGCCGCAGGCGTGGGCCGAAATCGACCGCCTGCTGCGCCCAGTGCGGGAGGTGCACGGCAACAGCGCCATCGGTCTGTTCCTCGGCAATCCGAATGTGCACAACTCATCAACGACGCTGTACGCACCAGCCCTCATTCGAGCACTCGGCACTCGAAACGTCTTCACCGCGAGCACTGTCGACCAGATGCCGACCCAGGTTGCCGCCGGGCTGATGTTTGGGACCGGTCTGTCGATCCCGATTCCCGACATCGACCGCACCGACTTCATGCTCATCCTTGGCGCGAACCCAATGGTCTCGAATGGATCCCTGTGGACGGCTCCCGATATGCCGGCGCGACTGCGCGCTCTGAAGACGCGTGGGGGTCGTCTTGTCGTCGTCGACCCTCTTCGAACCCGAACCGCTGACGTCGCCGACGAGCACGTGCGCATCCGGCCGGGCACAGATGCGTTCCTCGTGGCGGCGATGGCCCACACCATCATCAGCGAGGGCCTCGTCAGCCTTCAGTCCTCGGAGTTTCATCTTGGCGAAGGTTCCGTCGAGGAGTTTGTGAAGGCAGTTGATCCCTTCACCCCGGAGGCAGCGGCGCAACTCACGGGCGTTCCGGCCACGACGATCATTCGCCTTGCCCGTGAAATGTCGGCAGCACCAACCGCGGCGATCTACGGGCGCATGGGCACAACCACGGCTGGGGTTGCCGTCGACGGCCGCGCACCCCAATCCTTCGGCACCGCAACGTCATGGCTCATCAATGCCGTGAACATCCTCACCGGAAACCTCGACCGCGAAGGCGGGGTCATGTGGCCGCTGCCCGCCGCCGGTGGACCATCGACCTCAGGCAAATCCGGGGTGGGTCATGGGATTCGGATCCCGGGCGCCGAGCGTACGCGCGTCCGTGGACTCGCGAGCGTCCTCGGCGAATTCCCGGCAGCAGCCCTGGCGGAGGAGATCGACACTCCCTCGCAGGGCGGGAC
>CAMDKQ010000225.1 GCA_945901095.1 Bifidobacterium breve | reverse complement strand
GTGCGCTCGGCGACCAGGATAATCGCTGGCTTTCCATGAGCGAACCTGCGAACAAGCCAACTCTTGCCAACACGCCTACGACCGTAGAGGTTGATCGGCTGCGCGTCGGACTCGCCCCACCATGCCTCAAGGCGTGCCAATTCACGGTCGCGCCCGAGAAATCCACCGCGAGCAGCCCAATTCGACGGTTGCACCAGCATGACTAGAGTCTAATCGTGATTAGTCTAATTACAATGAGGCTAAAGTCAGGGGGATCGCCAGTCCAAATCCGGGAACCGCGCAAAACCATGATCGAACGAGACCCACGTCGCGTCTAGGGCGATTGCGCTCGCTGCCAGATGAACGTCTGTCACATCAGACCCCACCGGCCGATGTTGAGCGTGGAGGTCGTCGAAGATTGTCCACGCCTCGGGTCCTGGATCCGCGATCGATATGTGTCGGTGGGCGGTCATCGTGTGGACAAATGAGGCGGCTTCGACCGGCTGTAGCGGTGTCGACAGGACTCGCCGGTCCGTCGCAAGGCGGAGGAATCCAATCGCCACCGCGGGGAACACGACAACAGGTTCAGTGTTCGACATCATCTCGAGCAGTGCACCGCGTGCCCGCACGTGGTGCACTGCACTTGAGTTGACGGCGTTCAGCAGGACGTTCACGTCAACGGACATCATGAAGGCTGACCGACGCTCTCGAGATCGTCCGGCCTCGCGAGCGTGTCAAGAAGGGCCGATGTGTCGATCGGGTCAATACCCGGCATAAACGGGCCGCAGTCGTAGGCAGGCAGGTCCAGCGGAGCATCACCCCGTGCGGCGTGCTCTCTCAACTGGGCTCTCAAGGCTTGCTCAATGACGGAACCGACACTCATCCCCGCGATCGCTGCGTAGGCCTTCGCCCTGCGGTATAGGGCGTCATCAATCGTCACCGTTGTTCTCATGAGCCAAACCTAGCATCAAGATGCGCATCTTGATGCGTCAGATGTCATCGCTTGATTTCCTCCGCCCGATAATCCCTTCGACGACAGCGGGATCGTGCTCTCCGAGGGCAGGGATGCGGCGTCTGCCCGGCGACCATTCGCTGATCCCGAAGGGCTCAGCAAGGAGTTCGAGCGGGCCGCCAGGGGTGTCGACCTCGACAAATCGGCCGCGGGCCCGCAATTGCTCGTGCTTCCAGACATCGGCGAGGTCGTTCACTCGCGCTATGGCAATGCCGGCCTCGGCAAGTCGAGCCAACGCATCGTCGTCCGACATTGATCGGAAACCCTCACTGACCAGACTCTCGGTTTCTTCGACGTTCGCAATGCGGGCTGCGTTGGTCGCGAATCGCTCATCGGTTGCTAGAGCAGCGTTTACGAGGACGATCTCGGCCATCCGCTGCCACTCTCGGTCATTCTGGATGGCAATGAGGATGACCTTGCCGCTTGCGAGGGCGAAGGTGCCGTACGGGGCGATCGCATGGTGACGCCGGCTCGTCCGCGGTGCCTGGCCCTTGCCGTGCACTGCGGCGTAGAGCGGCGCTGACATCCACTCGACAAGTGAGTCGAGCATCGAGACGGAGATTGCCGCCCCTACACCGGTGCGCTCCCGGCGCACGAGCGCCGCGAGAATCCCGCTCATCGCGTACATGCCCGCCGAGATGTCGGCGACCGAAAACCCAACCTTCGACATGGTCTCGTCGCCGGTCACCGAGAAGGCCCCCGCCTCGGCTTGAACGGCCAAGTCATACGCCTTGTCCGCGCTGCGCGGGCCGCCGGCGCCGTAGCCGGAGATCTCGCAGGCGATGAGCCCGGGGAACCGTGCGTGCAGTTGCTCGGCGCCGATGCCCATCCGTTCTGCAGCATCAGGTGCAATGTTCTGGACGAAGACATCAGCACCAGCGATCAGTGCGAAGAAGGTTTCGGCATCGCCGTCGTTCTTGATGTCGAGCACCACCGACTGCTTGCCCCTATTGGCCCACACGAAGAACGCGGACTCACCCTTCACATCAGCGTCGTAGTGGCGGGCGAAGTCGCCGCCGGGTCGCTCGACCTTTATGACGGTGGCACCGAGATCGGCGAGCTGCCGCGTCGCGAAGGGTGCCGAAATCGCCTGCTCAAGGGAGACGACCACAACGCCGGCGAGCGGTGCCGTCACACCGGCGCCCCTGCTACGTCGGTGAAGAACCAGTCGATGAGCTGCTCGCAGTTGCGCCGAAGCGCCTCGGCCTGATCCGAGAGATCCGCGATCAACGCTGCGGCACTCGTGCGCGCCGGGACGTGGTCAGGGCCGATTCGCAGCCACTGCGAGACGAGCTCGACATCGGCCTCCGGATGGAACTGTGTGCCAACCGCATTGCCTCGCCGAAACAGCTGCACGGCATTGTCATTGCTCGCGAGCACCTCCACCCCCTCAGGCAGCAGGATTCGATCCTCGTGCCACGTGAACCAGGGGCCTGAGGGGATCGGCAGGTCCGAAGCGTCGCTGATCGCGACAATCCCGATCTCGTCGTGGCCCGCAGGTGCTCGTTCGACCGAGCCGCCGAGCGCCTCCGAAAGCAATTGCCCGCCGAAACACACGCCGAGATACGGCACGCCTAACTCCATCACCCGGGTGATGTACTCGATTTCTGCGGCGACCCAGGGCCTCGAGTGCTCCGCATAGGCGTTCGAGAAGGATCCGAAAGCGATGACGGCATCGAACTGGGTTGGCTCAGGAAAGTCGATACTTGGGTTCGCCGGATCGGCGAGGACGACGTGGGTGCGGACGTCGACACCGCGCTCGCGCAACATCGCACCGATCATGCCCGGTGCTGCTTCGGGCTCATGGCTGATGAGGAGCACTGAGCGACCTTCACCCATCTAGATGACCCCCCGGTAGCGCTTGATCTCCCAGTCGGTGATGTCCGGACTCGACTGATCGGCGTGCTGCCGGAACTCCTCGGCTTCACGGGTCTGCATGATGATGAAGTTATCGACAAAGATGTCGCCGTAGACATCGCGGGTGAACGCCGAATCGAAGTTCGCGATCGCTCCTTCGATGTCGACGGGGAGACGCTCCCACCGCTCATCGACATGGGGGTCACCAATGACCTGCTCCATGAGTGGGTAGTCGTGCTCGATGCCGTCCATGCCGGCGCCGAGCACGCCCGCGAGAACGAGGTAGGGATTCGCGTCGGCGGCTGCCCACCGTGATTCGAGCCGGTTGCCCGCGCCCGCCCCGATGATCGATCGCACGCCGACAAGCCGGTGATCAAGGCCCCAGGTGACCTGGGTCGGCGAGAACGAGTAGTCCTGCACTCGCTTGTAGCCACTGATCGTCGGGGTCATGACGAGTTGTAGCTCCTTATTGTGAGCGAGCAATCCGGTCAGGTACTTGCGCATGAGGCTGTTGCCGATGACCGACTCTTCATCACGCTCCGCGAAGACGTTCTCGCCATCGCGCGTGAGTGATTGGTGCACATGCATGCCATTGCCCGCCTCGAGCAGGAAGGGCTTCTCCATGAAGGTCGTGTTGATGCCGTGCCGCTTGGCGACCGTGCGGACGATGTACTTGAAGTAGACGGTTGCGTCGGCCATCTCCATGAGGGGGCCGTAACGCAGGTTGATCTCGGTCTGGCCCGGACCATATTCGACGTTGCAGGCCTCGACCTCGATTCCGGTTTTGCGCAGTGCCTCGCGGATGTCGAGCATGAACGACTCCATCTCGGCGCCGCGCGCGATGGAGTAGCAGTTGATGTCGTCGTAGAGGGGTGACCAGTCTTCTTTGAAGAAGTGGCATTCGAGTTCGGTCGCGGCATTGACCTCGAACCCCATCGCCGCGAACCGGGCGAGTTGGCGCTTGAGCATGTTGCGGGCGTCCATCTCGATCGGCTCACCGGTCGAGACGTTCACGGTGTCGCACATGACGATCGCCACACCCGTGGTCCACCCGGCGATCCGGAAGCTCGCGAGGTCTGGGACGGCGTGCATGTCGGGGAAGCCATCGGCCTCGTTCACCCACGGGGTCGCGAAGATGAAGCAGGTCGGGTCCCACGTGTAGATGACGTTTGCGATCGCATAGCCAGCCGCGCGTAGGAACTGACGGGTCGGGATCCGCTTGCCCCTCGGGATGCCCCACGTGTCGAGCACCACGCATTCAACCGTGTGGATGTCATGATCACGGCAGAGCGCCGCAACCCGATCCCATTCCGCTCTGTCCATGACCTGGGCATGCATGAATCCTCCAGAAACCGTAGCTTTAGATACTTGATAAATGTAGTCTGCGATGGCGGGTCAGGACGAGGTTTTCGCGGATCTGGCTGCCCGAACGGAAGGACATCCAATGCGCGCCGTCGTTCTCACGACTCCCGGCTCCCCACTCGACGAACTCGAGGTACCTGATCCGATTGCGGCGCCGGGCGGCTCCGTCATCGACGTGCTGGCCTGCGGGATCTGCCACTCAGATCTCCACGCGGCCAATGGCGACTACACAACGGTGCTGCCGGTGATTCTCGGACACGAGGTCGCCGGCATGCATCCAACGCTCGGCCCGGTTCTCGTCTACGCCTGCTGGGGCTGCCGCAAGCCTGACTGCTGGGCCTGCTCCTCGGGACAGGAGATGATCTGCCCAAATGCGACCGAGGCCGGCCTGTTCAAGGACGGCGGCTATGCCGAGCGCATGGCGATCCCCGACGACAACTACCTCGTGCCACTCGGCGACCTCGACCCAGCCCATGCCGCGCCCCTCGCCTGCGGCGGGCTCACCGCCTACCGCGCGGTCGATCACACCCTCGACTACCTCGCCTCGGCCAGCAAGCCCCGCGCCCTCGTCCTCGGCGCAGGTGGCCTCGGGCAATACGGACTGCAATTCCTCAAAATTCGCTCGAATGCCGAGGTTGTTGTTGTCGATTCCTCCGCCGAGAAGCGCGCCCTCGCGTTACAACTCGGCGCCGATCTCGCGGTTGCCCCCGGTGAAGCGGAAGGGCTCTTCACCGCCGTCGTCGATTTCGTGGGAGCGGACGCCACCCTCGAGGCGGCCGCCACGCATGTGGCCCGTCAGGGCATCGCCGTCGTTGTGGGCCTCTACGGCGGCAGCATCCCGTTCGGCTTCGGCAAGGTCCCCCACGAGGCGCGATTCATGACATCGATCTGGGGCACCAGGGCGCAGCTCGGCGAACTCGTCACCCTCGCCCAGGAGCACACCCTGCACTCGACAATCGAGGTCAT
>CAMDKQ010000224.1 GCA_945901095.1 Bifidobacterium breve | reverse complement strand
CTACAAGCCATTCACCCGCACCCAGTCCGAACACGCGATCCGGGCGAAGCACTCCGAGATCATCCAGTCGTCGTGGCTGAAAGACAAACTCGGTCGGATCGAAACCCTCGCCGATTCCAAGGAACTCGACGACGTCCTTGCCCGCGAATCCGAACTGCTCGCCGGACACGCGGAGGTTGGCCTCGTCGGCATGATCACCGTCACCGCAAGCAGCCGTGACGCACTCGAGGCGGACGTCACCGCGATCCATGCCGCCGCAACCCAAGCAAGCCTGGACCTGCGCCGGGTCTACGGGCAGCAACTCCAGGCGTTCACCGCCGCGGCCCTGCCCCTGGGGATTGAGGTGATCGCATGACCCTCACCCTGCCCACACTCCCCCGCCGACCGCGCAGCCAAGGAGCGGCGCAGGATCGAGGTCCGGCGCCGGGCGCGTGGATGAAACCAGGCGCGCCCGCGGCCGGATTCGCCCGCCAGGGCCGCGACCGCTCCCGATTCACCCTGCCCGACCTGCGCGTCTCCACCGCAACTGCCTCCGTTGCGTATCCGTTCCTCGCCCAAGCGCCTCTCACCCGAAAGGGGACGTTCCTTGGGACGAACCTGGGGACTGGCGCACCGTTCACGTTCTCCCCGTTCGAGTTGTATCGCGACGGCATCATCACGAACCCGAACATCCTCGTCGCCGGCGAGATCGGATCAGGCAAGACGAACACGACGTGCGCGCTCACGTTGCGGTCCATCCCCCTGGGCTACAAGGTCGCGGCCGTTGACGCGAAACACGACTGGGCCCGATTCGCGCGAAGCTACGGCGGCGTGGCGATCAGCATCGGACCCGGACGCGGCAACCGGCTCAATCCACTCGACGTCTCCGATGCGCTCCTGCGGGCACGGGTCGACGCCCAAGGCAACCGGATCGACCCCGCGATCCTCGCGAAAGCATCCCAATTGCGACTCCTTGAAGGACTCATCGAGATCCGCCTCGAACGGTCGCTGCGCGTCGATGAACGGACCGCGGTCGCCCTGGCCCTCGAACAGGCCCTGCACACCAGTGGCGGCAAGCCGATCCTTTCCGACGTTGCCAGGGCGCTTCGCGCACCCGACCCGCTCCTCGCCGCCGGCATCGCACGGACCCCCGACGACATGCTCGAGGCAGGCAACGCCGCCCGGTGGGCGTTCGACGGGCTCCTGTCGACCGTCGCGAAAGACCTCTTCGATGGGCCGTCGACGACGAGGTTTGACTCCACCGCCCCGATCGTCGCGATCGACCTGTCCGACCTCTACAACGACCACGCGAACCTGTCGATCGCGTTCACCTGCGCGAGCGCATGGATGGAATCAGCCCTCGCCACGCCCGGCAACGGCCAACGGTTCGCCGTCTACGACGAGGCATGGCGCGTCCTCGCCCACGCCCACGGCGCCATCGACCGGCTCCAACAGCAGTTCCGCCTCGCCCGCGCCTGGGGCCTATCGAACGTCCTCGTCCTCCACAACCTGCGCGACACCCTCAACGTCGGCGACGCCGGCAGCGCCGAACGGAACAAAGCCGAATCGCTCCTTGCCCTCGCCGGGACGAAAGTCATCGGCTACCAACCCGCGAAGGAACTCCCCGGCACTGCCGCCGCCCTGGACCTCACCAGTGCCGAGGTCGACGTCATCGCCAACGCCTCACGCGGGGAATTCCTCGTCAAACTCCAAACAACCGCAGGGGTCCGCTCCTACCGGCTCCGCGTCGACCTCCACCCCAACGAATTGCAGTGGTGGGACACCACCCAAGGCATGCAGCGCAATGAACCTGACCCAAGCCCGGTAGCCCCCGGCGCTGGCGACGCAGACACGCCATGACGCAGGCGACCAGCAGCGCCGGCACGTCGTTTGCGGTCGAGAAGGCTGTCGTTGCCGTCGCAGCCATCCTCACCGCCGCGTTCACCCTCATCGACCTCACCGGCGTCATCCTCGCCGTCGCCGCCGGCGGCCCTGCACCCACCTTCAGCCCGGCTCGCGCGATTGGCGTCGTCCGGCTCGAGCCGTACGCCCCCGCCGTCCCACCGATCGGGCACCTCGTGGCCATCGGCATCGTCATCGTCGCCGTCCTCAACCTCGTCCGCCGCGTCGTCCGGTGGCGGGCCAGGCGCGCCTCGTCGACGGCCCGGCGGGCGGCGGCGTTCGATGCGCTGCCCGGCTGGGCGAGCCCGGCGAGCATCCGCGCCAGCGCATCCGCCGCGCACCTGACCGCGCAGGCAGCGTCGCTGCGCCCCGGCCTGGCCGGCCCCCGGCCATCGGACCTTGCCTACCTGCTCGGCGTGAGCAAGGGCCAAGCGGTGTGGGCGTCGGTTGAGCGCAGCATCCTTAACCCTTCACGCGTCTTCGGTCCCCGCTGGCCACGCTGTTGGACTTCCGACGGACGACCGAGGTCGCCGAGATACGTGCGGTACGCCTCGCGAGTGAGGGGGCTGCCGGTGTCGAAAATCGGAGCGAGGAACGGCACGACGCGTCGGTTGAGCATCGCGCGCACCGAATTCGCTCGTCCAGCCCCTCCACTTCGCCC
This sequence comes from Bifidobacterium breve, assembly GCA_945901095.1. Taxonomy (GTDB): domain Bacteria; phylum Actinomycetota; class Actinomycetes; order S36-B12; family S36-B12; genus WLND01. The sequence goes on along the minus strand of CAMDKQ010000224.1, from coordinate 2,704 downwards.
GTCGACGTACACCTCATGGAACCACGAGTCGGTCACCTGCTCGACGGTCAACCGCACCCGAGCATCAGGGACCGGTGGGCGTGCTGATGGTATGCGCGCCCGGCGCGACGGGTCACCATCGCCCAGGACAGCGTCACGCGATGGCAGCGGGAGTCCTGCTGCCAGGTTTGCCACGGCTAGGCCGCACCAGGCATTGGCCTGCGCCTTGGTGTCGAACATCTCGTAGTGTCGGCGGGCTGAACCGCGTTCGACTGGCACGGATGCCTGGAATCGGCCGCCGGGTCTGAGGACAACATTGCCCGTGCTTGGACGGGCCATCAGGCAACCCTCCTGCCGAGGACGATGTCGCGAAGAAACGCGATCTCGTCCTCGGCGCGGGCCAGAGCAATGCGCAAGCCTCGGTTCTCGGCTAACGCTTCGGCGAGTTGCGCGGTCGCCGGCGTTGGCGTGATGCCCTGTCGCGGCGACTCGACGGCTGCGCGGGCCGCCGACTCCGTCGCCGAAGGAAGGGTGCGCGCCGAGGCGGAAAGCAGTCCTGCATCGACGAGGTCGCGCACGGGGATGACCCACGAGCGGTCGAGGCCAACCTGATGGGCGTTGGGGAAGGCACCAGCCCTGATGCGCCGCTTGATCGTGTCGATGCTCACGTCGCAGACATTGGCCGCATCGGTGCGGCTGAGTTCGCCGGTGATGTCGACAGGGGACACGGTCATGTCGTTGGCCTCCTCATGACGCGCGGAAGCGCGATCACTGTGGTCAACGGCGTGCGGTGCTCGGTACCTCGCAAGTGTGAGGTTGTACGGGTCATGCATGGGGTCTCCTTCGTCGTGGAATGGCTGGCTGGCTGGCGGCGGCGGGCCATCACGGTGGAGATCGAGCGCGATCGTTGCGGGTCATCGGGCGCAGGGGGTGCACGGTGCCAGGGGCTGCACCCCAGGACAGTGCAACAGCGGCCAGGAATCTCGCGGTTTTGCGCGTCTTCAGGGAGTGCAGCAGGGGCGTGCAGCAGGCGCAGATGTCATCGTGGCTGCGCCAATAAACCGCCGATAAACGGCGCTTGTGACATACCTGTGGGTCATTTCCGGCCTGGGAGGGCTGGTCGGTGGCCGCCGAGGCTGAGCATGGCGAGGGCGATGAGTGCGTCGGGTGATGCGAATCCGAAGGCGATGCGGGTGATGAGTCGGATCTTGGTGTTCATGGATTCGATGCGTCCGTTTGACAGTCCGTGTTCGATGGAGGCGAGGATCGCGTCGCGGTGGGCCACGATGGATCGCTGGAGTTTGACGAAGGCGTCGATGCGGCTGCGCCTGGCCCAGGAGATCCACTTGTCGAGGGCTTCGATTGCCTCGTCGAGTGGGAGCTTGAAGATGACCCTGAGTCCTTCCTTGAGGTAGTAGGCCCGGGCGAGGTCGGGGTGGGTTCGCACGACCCAGTCGAGCTGGACGACCTGCTTGCAGGACAGGGTGTCGGGGTTGCGGAGCAGCGCGTATCGGCAGCGCTTGATGCCGGTGGCGTTGGCGGTGTCGGGCCGGGCTGGTGCGTCGCTGCGTGGCCGGCCGCGGGGGCGCTTGGCATCATTGGTCTTGGCCTGCTTGCGGACCTCTGCCCATGTCTGGCGGCGCACCGTGTCGAGGGCGTCGGTGGCCCATTTGACGATATGGAACGGGTCGGCGCAGAGGATCGCATTCGGGCATTTCCCCCTGACAGCATTGGCGATCCAGCTCGCGCCGTCCGCGGACACGTGGGTGATGAGGGCGCACCGGTCCTCGCCCAGCGCATCGAAGAACGCGCTGAGCGTCGCGGTGTCGCGGCCTGGCGCAGCCCAGACCAGCCGCCCCGATCCGTGGTCCACCACGACTGCGCGAGTACTTGTGGCCCCTCTTGTAGCTGATCTCGTCGATCCCGATCCGGGTCAGGTCCGCGAACCGGTCGAACAGGCCCTCGGTGTCGTCCCAGACCCGTTCGATGATCGACCCGACCGTCCTCCACGCCACCCGCATCAGCTCAGTGACCGCGGTCTTCGACGTCTTCGTCGCCAGCCACGCCACCTGCTCATCGAACGCGCGAGTATGGCCCGCGTCGTGCCGAGCCCACGGAACGGATGCCACGACCACGCCATGATCCCTGCACGTCACCCGCGGCGCATCGGCCTCCACGAACACCTGGACCGAACCAAGGTCCAGCGCCCTCCACCGGCGCCGGCCCGAGCCCGCGTCGTACGAAGGGCAACGCCGCGGGCACTGCCCGCACCTGTTCCGCTTCCCCTTCGACGGCCTCACCGACGCGACGAGCACGCCCCCGTCCTCGTCGAACTCCACGCCCTCAACGACCGCGTTCTCGAGCCCGAGGAGCCCACGCCATAACCTTGCATTCTGCACGCCGTTTTCCCGTCTTCCAGGTTTCGAGACCTCAACAGCGAGAAACCTATGCGGGGAACGGCGTGCAGCCTCACCCCGCACCCAAAAAGACCCACGGGTATGTCAGGGGAGCCCGATAAACCGCCAATAAACCCCCCTTGAGGGGTGCAGAATATGGGGTGAACATAGAGCAGACCCCCCTCAATGAGGGGGGTCTGAACCCTTGGAAAGTAGCGGGGACAGGATTTGAACCTGTGACCTCTGGGTTATGAGCCCAGCGAGCTACCGAGCTGCTCCACCCCGCGTTGCCTTCTTGCTTCGCCAACAATACTTTGCTCACCCGGAAT
>CAMDKQ010000223.1 GCA_945901095.1 Bifidobacterium breve | reverse complement strand
GCCCTCGCCCAGGTCCGCTCCCGCAACGGCACCGACGACGCCGGCGACCTGCGCGACCTGTCCGCGCTCAACGGCGAACGGGACGAGAGGTTCGCCACCACGAGCCGCTCCGCCCACGCCCTCGCCATCCCCTTCGGCTCCGCCGTCATGCTCCAGTCCCAGGCCGACCCGTTCCCCCTGCGGATGCGCCGATGGATCGACCGGCCCGACGCCGCCCGCATCGCCCGCCAGCAGGCCGCCGTCGAAGCCGAGCTCCTCGCCGCCGCGCGACAACGGCCGCAGCATCGCGGAGCGGATAAATGCGCAGCGCGCAACGGTTGTCGACATCACGACGCGGAAGAAGTCGGTCTGACGCTGGGCAGGCAGGCAGTCAGACCAGCCGGTCGGGCACCCGTCGCACTGGCTGTTCGGCGCGCGTGTCACCGCTGACCGTTGCCAGCGACCTCTCGTACTTCGTCAGCAGTGTGAACACATCCCGAGCTTCGAAGAGACGATTGCGGGCGGCACTACCGGTGGAGGTGAGCACACCCGAATCGACCAGACGAGTAACGGCAGAGTTGGCCGCTTGGAAGCTCACGCCGGTCAGCGATGCGAGATCGTCGACGGTGACCACCGGGTGCGTGAGCAGGACAGTCAACGCGCGCTCTGCTGCGCTGCCCCTTCGCGATGTCACGGCGACTCGCCACCGCGACTCAAGAGCATCCAGATCGCTGCTGAGTTGTCCCGCGTCCGCAACTGCTCGACGAGTTGCGGTGATGAAGACTTCTAGCCACCTCGAATAGGCCTCACGAGCGGTCTTGGTGCCCGGTTCGCCTAGATATCGGAAGGCCGTCAGCCCGCCGATGTAGCGGCTGCTGCTGGTCGCCAGCGCCAGGCTTACAGGCGGAACGAAGGCCGTCGCCGCATTGCGACGTCGAAGTACAACGTGAATGAGCGCACGGCCGGTACGCCCGTTGCCATCGGCGAAGGGGTGGATCGTCTCGAACTGGGCGTGGACCAGACCGGCCTGCACGACCGCTGGCATGTCGTCGCGGTTGATGAAGTCGCACAGATCGCTGATCAGCGGTTCAACGAATTCGGGAGGCGGGGGGACGTAGTCTGCGTCGCACGGGTTGAAGTTGTTCCCGCCGAGCCAGTTCTGTGTTGTTCGGGCTACTCCACCCAGTTCGGGGGTTGGCGACCGGTCCATGAGTGCGCGATGCAGCGCTCGGACATGATCGTTGTTCAGTGCGGGCACCTTGGCAATGTCTCCGACGGCCATGCGCATCGCGTCGATGTTGCCCAGGACCGAGTCGGCTGTCTCATCGCGAGAGGGCTCACCGTGCGCGATCTTTGCCTCATGCCGGGCTAGGCGTCGCGAGCCGATCGTGAGACCTTCGATCTTCGAGGACGCCACGGCCTCGGCTCGAAGGAGGAACCGGGCCAATTGCTCAAGGTCTCCGCTGGCCGTAGCCCGCGCGTCGAACGATGCAAGTGCCACTTCGGCATCGACGAGGTCTGCAGCGAGATCACTTTCGAGTTCAAGATTCTCGACGGCCAGTTCGTCGGGGACATACGCTTGGTACCGGCACGGTTTACGCGACTTGCGCGAGCCGTAGGCATCGGGAGCACCCTCCCAAAGGGCCTCGATCAGTCGGGACATCCTTGAACCTCCTCTCTTCTTATTCAAGTTTATATCATTATCCTTGAATAAGGGGCATGTTCATTCAAGGTTGCTGCGCTCGAACATGTCGTCGCCGCACTGCTGGGACGAGAGGAACCGATGATGTCCATCTCTCTTAAAGACGTCGCAGGAGCCCTGGCCCACTGCGACCCTGAACAGCACGCGGACGCCCTCGCACGGGCCGGTGCCGAGTCCATCGCCCGCGCAACCAACGCTCTTGATGCAGCGACGCGCCTCGTCGCGACCTTCCCCCGCGACGAGGTGGTCGCCGAGGCGGACGCTCTGCTGTACGACGTGCTGCGTTGGCCCTTGTCCGACGGCGTCCCGCGGTGGGAGCGGATGGTCACGCCGGAATCCTTTGCAGCGCGGCAGGGCATCTCAGTAGTAGCTGCTCAGTTGACCGTCGAACGGCTTCATGCGGCCGAGGCCGACGCTGCGCGGGCACTACTCGCGACTGAGCCCATCGCCAACTACACGCTTGAGCCCCGCGAGTCCCCCGACCACGACCACGGGTCTTCCCGTTGCTCGCGCGGCGATGGGGATGGCCTGCACAAGGGCGGCCATCCCTGGGCCGAGCAGATGGACCGCGGGGACCTCCTGACTACCAGACACGGTGCCAGCCTTCCGGGGGGTCCCATGACGCGAGCGCTTCAGCACCTCGACCGGGATCCTGTGCCAGATCCAGGGCCACGAACAACGGATGGACCAGCGGCCACACGCTATGGCAGTACGGCTTCCCGTCGACGCGTCCGTTGCAGACGGCGGACACCGGGGCCAGTCGCAGGGTGCCGGCTCGGTCCTCGTGGCTCCGGGCGGTGCCGAGGAGCTGGATCGCGCGCCTCAACGTGACCTTCTTCGGGACGTAGAGATCCGGCGGGTAGGTGCCCGACACGTGGAGCGGCGCACCGTAGGCGACCGCGGCCAGGCTGCCCCCCTGCGCCCACCCGGGCTGGTCCTCGGGGTCGTCCGCTGCGATGCGCAGAGCCTGGTCTAGGGGAACACCGAACACCGGTTGAATGTGCTTCGGTCAGGATCCGTCTGAGTTCGTCGTCTCGCACGATTGAGCGCTACCCGTCTGAGCATTCTCACCCGTCAAGGGAAGATACGTGCAGGGGTGTGGCGCATTGAAGGACACAAAGTGGGAGCGGTAAGGCCACTTGCGAGAGCACCTCGCCCGCACCCTCAACCTGACATAGTTCACCTCACTCGAAGCCCGTCTCCGGCCAGCTAAAGGTGGGCTGATGCCATCCCGATCGTGGCCAGGCAGGCTTCGAACGTTGGCGGCTTCGAGTAGATGAGGCCGAGCGCAGCTTCGTAGGAGACTCGGCCCTGATCGACGGCCCGACCATCACGTGCAAAGGCGAGACTCGACGCGAACCCGGCCTCGGGCCGCGGGTGGAATGCCCAGCCGTTTCGCGTGGAGACGTCAGCGATATCGGCCATCAGGTCCTCGATCGACAGGTCGCTCAGGCGCTCGATCAATCCTTCGGAATCGAGGAGAGCCTGCACCTCGTAATAGTGACGGCCCGCACGTGCCCTTGACGACGAGTCCCCCGCCTCCGCGTCGATTGCTGCGGCGTGCAGCGCGGAGAGCTTCTCGAACAAGGTCCTGATCGGATCAAGGAGCACGGCCTTTACGGGCTGTTCCTCCTCGAAGGTGCCGGCCCGCCCGGAGCTCAGCAGAAACTGGCTGATGTAGCTGGTCACTGGGCGCACTTGCAGCCCGGGCAAGGTTCCTCCCCGCGTGCCCATCTCAAGATAGACGCCTTCGGCCGCCTGGGTCGCTGGGTAACTCGCGGGATAGAAGAATCGGGCGTTGCGCTTGATGCCCGTGGTTGACGGCCCGACCTTGACCTAGGACTCGTCGAGGCCAAGGTCCGTCGCCGCTCGGCTGATGATCGCCTTCAGTTCTCGGTCGATGCGACCGGAGCCGATGGCCTCAGCGGGAACTACGAGGATGTCGACGTCCTCGGAGAATCGTTGAATAGTGAACGAAGGAGTTCCACGACCCAGAAGTCCTTCTCCACGAACTCAGCCGGGATCGCGAGCGCGTCCGCAGTGGCAGCGGTGAGGGCCAGAAGGTCGTCCGGTCGCTGGCGTAGTCGCACCAGTGATTCGCTCACAGCGACACCCGCTCAGATGCCCACTGCCGGCGGACCAGGCTGGTCTCGCGCCCAGCGACCTCGTCGAGCGAATCCGGCCGAACCTGTCCGTCAGTGGTCAGCCGCCGGAGGGCTTCGGTAAGGGCTTCATGGCCGCCATCGATCCGATCGATCCAGTCCTCGCGAAGGACCTCGAGAACGGCCACTTCGGCAGGGTTCAGAAGGACGCGTAGGGCATTGCTCCTCTTGGAGACCCGCGCGTTGCGGAGGGCAGGTTGGCGCCCCGGTACGGCGACATGAGGGAGTGCCGGAAGCTGCGTTGTAAGCCCGAGGAAGCGCAGGGCGCTCCAGCCAGCCGGACCGGCGCCCGAGCCTGCCACTTCCAGAGCGGCTTCGAGGGCGGGCGGGGCTCCTGCGCCGAACCTGCTATCGGCGCCTCGCCAGTAGACACCGCGTCCCACGCGCACCAAGGGTCCAGTCGCTGATGCCAGCCTGGACAGGGCCATGTCCACGGCCGAGCTCGATCCGGGGAAGTCGGCGGAGCGCACGAAGGAGCCGCGCGGAGTGCTGATGACCCGGTCCCTGACAAGAGCGGCTGTGCTCATCACTCACCTCTGATGTTAGATTTATGTATAGGAAATCTAACATGTGACGGCAACGAACTCGAAATCCGGCTCTGCGGATCGTCCGATCTGGGCGATCGTGTGCTGACGGCGTCAGCACAGCCAAACATCCATTGAGGCACACGAACATGCATAGGAGCGGGGTTTCCCTCCTAGATGAGGGCAACGTGGGTGCTTCAAGTCCCGTCACTCACCCCACGATAAGTTGTTGCAGTGCAACCCGTTTCAGAGAACTGCCCCTTCCTACGTCAGCAGGAATGACACGCCTGTCGTCGTGATCGGCGGCACGACCACAGAGCTGGATCCAACGCCGCCTCAGACTGCGCGGGACGGTCCGCGCCCTACGGCGCTGCGAGGGGCGCACCGCCGTAGGGATGGCATGTACTGGTCGGACACCGACTAGCGCGGGACTCGACTGCCTACTCTTTGTTCTCGCTGTCGTCAGAGTCCATGCTCTTATCCGACATGCCGTCACCCTTGGAGTCGGTCACGGGCGGACGCCCGCGCACAGGTCGGCCCGGAGTCCTTAAATCTGCGTGCCTTGTCAGGCGGTTGCGGATGACAGGGTTCAGGTCGCCCGTTTCAGGAGATGGCTACTGCAGGTCAATCCGGACATTCTGGACGATCGCGCGCAGGGGCCCGTCGACCGCTGAACCCCAGAGGTAGACGATGGAGTTGGTCCCCATGTCGGAGGTGCCTGGCTTGTTGGTGATGGTGATGGGGGTCGGTCGCAGGAGGATAACGCGCGTGCCCGCGATGGTCGCGTAGGGGGCAATCCTGCCTGCCTTGAGCCCCAAGTCAGCTTGCCGAGGATTTCGCAGGTCGGTGAAGAGAATCCTCCCCGCGTTCCGCATGTCGAGCGCTGACGC
>CAMDKQ010000222.1 GCA_945901095.1 Bifidobacterium breve | reverse complement strand
CGAGGCCCTCATCCACGGCGATCTCCACACCGGGTCGGTCATGGTCAGGGCCGCCGAAGGCAACGACGGACCGGTGGACTCGGCCAAGGCCTTCGACAGCGAGTTCGCCTTCTACGGACCGGTGGCCTTTGACCTTGGAGCGCTCTGGGCGAACTACACGATCGCTGCCGCGCGGGCAACGGCACTCGGCGACGATGCCCGCGCCGATTGGTGCCTGAACCTCTGCGACGCAACGTGGGGCTCCTTCGAGACCGCATTCCGGACCGCCTGGCCGATGAGGCGGGACCCCAGAGTCTTCACTGATGATTTCGGCGACGATCTCATTGATCGCTGGCATCGTGAGACCTGGCTCTTCGCGGCAGCGAAGATGTCGCGCCGGGTCGTGGGCCTGGCCAAGGCCAGCGATGTCGAGACCCTGCCCGAGGACCTACGCGAGGGCGCTGCGCGCGGACTCCTAGAGACCGCACGGGCAGCCGTCCGCCTGCGCACGCAAGACAACGGAACATCTCACTACATCCGAATGGCGAGCGGAGCCCTACGAGCGAATTCCACCCGCTGACGGGCGCCGAGATCCAGTTTTGGTCTGTGGAACGGTTCGCGGAATTCAGCTCACGAGAACCGGAATGCTCTCGAATCCCCGAATGACATGCGAGGGGTAGCGCACCGGTTCGCCGTCAAGGGCGAAGGACGGACGCCTCGACAGGAGGCGCCCCATGCCAATACGGGCCTCCATCCGTGCAAGTGGCATGCCGAGGCAGAAGTGCACACCCTCCCCGAACGCTAGGTTTCGCGCACCATCGCGATCAAGCACGAGTTCGTCGGCACGCGCGAACTCGCGGGGATCCCGGTTCGCCGAGGCGAACAGGACAAGCACGCGCGAACCGACAGGCAGTTCTTGGCCGTGCATGGTGACGGGTCGGGTCGTCACGCGCGCCAGCCACTGCCCGGGCGCATCAAAGCGAAGGAACTCCTCAATAGCCGGGGCACGGAACTCCCCAGCATCGTCAAGGAGCGCACTCACATCCACGGCACCGGTAGCGACAACGTGGGCGATATTGCCCATGAGGCTCGACGTGGTTTCCATGCCGGCAGCAATGAGCAGGAGGGTGAGTCCTTGGATCTCGCTTTCCAACATGTGCCCACCCTCGACGCCCATCGCCATGTCGCTGAACACGTCATCGGTCATGCCATCGACGCGGCGGCGGCGCACCTGGTCAATGGAGTAGTCCACGAGTTCCTCGCGAATCGCGGCGGCGGCGGCAGACGGGCCGGCCTCCCCAGCTGGGCGCCTGAGCATCTCCAGTCCCGCCGATGCCGCCCAGTCGTGGTCGTCCTGTGGAATCCCGAGGAGTTGCAGGATCGTAAGGATCGGAAGTCGCTGGGTGAACTCCTGCCCGAGGTCGATCCGCGAGCGGCCGTCAAATCCGTCGATGAGTCGGTCGGCAGTCTCGCGGATGAGCGGCCCGTACTCCCTGATACGCCGACTCTGGAACCGCGGGGCCAGCACCTTGCGCAGAACATCATGACGCGGAGGATCAAGTTCCTGGATACTGCCCTCTCCAAAGAATTGGACGTAGTCGCCAATCTCGACGCCCTGAGCACTTGAGAACGTCTCCCAGTCGCGCAGCGCGTCACGAACGTCCTGATATCGGGACAGCGCCCACACACCGTGCGCCTCGATGAAGTAAAGCGGGAACTCGTCGCGAAGCCGGGTGTACGCAGGGTAGGGATCCTCGTGGGACTGATGCGACAACGGGTCATAGACGTCGGTCGAGTTCACGTTGCCATTATTGCTGATCGCGGTCGAACTGGAAGCGGAACGATGTCATCAGCCGTGGTAATACAACCGCTATCCCCGCGTGCTGACGAGGCCGGTGCCCAGCCCGCCGTCTACACCGTCAGATCGCGGAACAACTCCGTATTCGGCTCGAATCTCCGCCAGGGGCCGATGAGCGATCCCCAGGTGGTCAATCTGACTGAAATCGCCGTGCACAGCACTCCCACGTTCGAACGCTTCCCCAAGCATGCTCGCTGCCCCCGGCAGATGTAGTGCCCCTTGACCGTCTGCATCTGGATAGATATCGCCGCCGTAGGGGATGAACTGGGTCGTTGACCCGTGCTTCAGCAGGCCGGCTTCGTGAATCAGCAGATTCGTCATGAACGCCATCCAGTTGGCGTCTGTGTCGCTCATTGCCAGTTTGAAAGCGCCCAGTGAGATCTCCCCCGGACCTGTCGGCTCGTACCCCGCGATGACATGGTTCATGTCGTGGCTGATGTAGTAGGCCGGCGTTGGTGTTGTTGGGCCAGGCAGGTGGAAGCCATTGCGCTCATAGAAGCGGAGAAATGCCCAACCAAGCGTCCCTTCCGGAAGGAGACGAAGTGCTTCCACCTCGGGCAGCACATCGCCGCCACCGGCGTAATCAGCGACCTTGTCTGACAACGCAGGAAGGTAGTTTCCGTAACTGCGGATGAAGTCAATGCTTGCCAGTTCCGTAGATTCACTTATCCACGACGACACCGCATCGAGTTCATCACCATGGATCCCGAGAGCAGACGCGTAACGATCAAGCTGCGCAACTTGCTCTTCGGAATGCGGATGCCGGCAGAACATGACGATGATGGCGAGCTGAACGAACCGGCGCCGCACGTCATCATCGGTGAGCGCTTGAGCCAACGGGCCAGGTTCGATTCCATTGAGCACGGAAGCATCCTGATGCCACAGATGGCTACTCACCGCGCTGATGACGCTCACCTGCTCGTCAGTGGGACCACCATCTACGTCAGCCACTCCAAGTAGGCCTGACACAAATGTTGAAACGAGTTCCTCGGGAATCACCATTGTCATACTCAACTGTAACCTGAGTTCTCAACCGTTGACCGATGGCTCCATTGCCGGCCCACATCACGAGTACCGAATCGGCTCGCAGGTGGCTCCCGACGACTGTGCCGTCGAAGGTCGTGAGCAACCGAGAGGCTACGTTTGCTGCATGACAACGATGCCCGCTCGCTCGCTCACGCAGGCTGAGGTCGACGAGCGTTTTGCCTTCGCAACCGAACTCATTGCCGAGGCCGGTGCCCTCGCGGCCTCCTACTTCGCCGATATTGAATCGCTCGAGGTGACAAGCAAGGGCCCGCAGGACGTCGTGAGCCAGGCCGATGTCAATACCGAGCTCCTCATCCGCGAGCGGCTCGCCGAGCGATTTCCCGACGATGCATTCTTCGGCGAGGAATCCGGCCCGCATGGCGTCGAGGGAGCGACAGGTATCTGGGTCGTCGACCCGATCGACGGCACCCAGCCGTTCACCCTTGGCCTTTCAAGCTGGTGCGTGTCGATCGCCTTTATCCAAGGGTCGGTGATGGAGATCGGGCTGGTATTCAGCCCACCGGCAGACGAGCTCTTCTCGGCCCAACGGGGTCGAGGTGCCACCCTCAATGGCCGCCCAATTTCGGTCAGCCCCGCTGCCTCGCTACGCGACGGCATGGTCGGCATCGGATACTCCACCCGCACCGATCCGGAGATCCTGCTCGACACGATGGGACGCCTGCTCCGTCAGGGAGGGATGTTCCAGCGAAACGGCTCAGGCGCCCTCACCCTGTGCTACGTAGCGTGCGGCCGGCTCATCGGCTACGTCGAGATGCACATCAACTCGTGGGACTGCCTTGCGGCGCTCCTGCTCATCACCGAGGCGGGCGGGCAGGTGAACGACTTCCTTGAGGGCAACGCGCTGCACGACGGCAACCGCATCATCGCCGGCCCCCCCGCGCTGTACGAGAGCCTCGCATCACTTCTCCCGGAGAACGGGTAACGAAATTGAACCTCGTCGAAAGGGCGAAGGCGTCAGGGAATTCCTCCGCCTTGCGACGTCGACCGCTCACGATCGCGGGCGTGCACTTGCGAGTACGAGGCGTCACGTTGCCTTGCTCCTGGCTCTCCTGCGGCCGATGGTGTCGCTCTTGACCGCCGATGCCAACCCCTGCATGTCGCCGTGAAAGGCGACCCCTTCATGAGCGGCATCCACGAGGACGGGTTCGTTTGCTCCGCGCTCCTCGACGTGCGACTGAGTGAAAGTGAGGATGCGGCAGTCGTTGCCAGTCCAGGCAGCCACGTGATCTGACAGCGACTCAGTCTGGTCATCCCAGGCGTCGTCCGGGAGGTCGCCGGGGCGGACGAGGAGGAGGTCGATGTCGCTCTCAGCAGTGTGGTTACGTCGAGCTCCGGAACCGAAGAGCACTCCGACTACGGGGGGAGCCACCCACGACCGGACTTCGGACCCCATTCGCTTGAGGAGCTCGTCGCGGAGCCGGGCGAGCCCGATGACGTAAGGCGCGGCGAGGTGCTCACGGTTGAGTCCATAGAGGCTGGCGCGGCCGGCGTCTGCGAGTGCAAGGACCCGGAGAACGTCAGCATCAATCGTTGGGGTGATGACCGCGAGGCGTCGCGCCTACCTGGCGATAGCCACTGGGATCCTGAGAGCGACCGCCCTCCGTGGCCGGTTGGGGCGCTCGCGTCCGAACCGCCAACTACCATCGCTGAATGACCTCCCTAGCCTTGGCTCGCGAGCTCGACTCCACCGATCCGCTCGCCGAGTACATCGGTCGCTTCGTGCCTGCCGACGAGCAGTCGCTCCTCGCCTACCTTGACGGCAACTCCCTGGGCCGGCCGCTCAAGGCCTCTGCCGAACGGCTGCAGGAGTTCGTCACGGGGCAGTGGGCAACGCGCCTCATCCGCGGATGGACCGACGAGTGGATGCAGTGGCCGCACCTCATCGGCGATGCGATCGGCAGCGCAGCTCTCGGCGCGGCACCCGGCCAGGTCATCGTCGGCGACTCGACGACCGTGATGCTCTACAAGCTCGCGCGCGCCGCCATCGCAGCCAGACCGGGCCGCAGTGAGATCGTCATCGATACCGACAACTTCCCCACCGACCGCTACATCGTCGAGGGCATCGCCCGCGAGCTGTCGATGACCATTCGCTGGATCGAGACGGATCAGTCCACGGGCATCAGCACTGAGCAGGTCGAGGCCGCAGTCGGCCCCGCTACCGCCCTCGCCCTCTTTAGCCATGTCGCTTACCGCTCCGGGTTCATCGCCGACATGCAGGCCATCACGGCGTCGGTGCACGCCGCCGGCGGGCTCGTCCTATGGGATCTCAGCCACTCCGTCGGATCCGTGCCGGTGCTCCTCGACGCGTGCGACGTCGACTTCGCCGTCGGCTGCACCTACAAGTACCTCAACGGGGGACCCGGCGCACCGGCCTTCGCCTACGTCAGGGAACGTCTTCAGGATGAGGT
>CAMDKQ010000221.1 GCA_945901095.1 Bifidobacterium breve | reverse complement strand
CATCGACATGCTCGCGTGGGCCGGTACCGGAGTTGCGATGGGGGCGGCGCCCCGCGCCGTCACGAATGTCGCCGATGCCATGACCGACGCCACGCCCGGCGATGGCGTCGCCGAGGTCATCGACGCACTCCTCGCCTCACGCTGAAGGGTCCTCCGCGCTGTGATGCCGCACGTGGGCTAGGCGAGAGTCACTCAGCCATGCCGTCGGCGAATGCGGCGCTCAGCGCCTCACGCCAGTCGCGCATACCAGGGAGCCCTGCCTGTGACCAGCAGTCATGGCCGAGCACGGAGTAGGCCGGTCGGGGCGCGAGACGAATGAATGTCGAGGAGTCGGTGGGGAGGACCCGTGCCTGGTCGGCGCCTACCTGTTCGAAGATGGCCCGGGTGAATTCGAACCAGTTCGTGGCGCCACCGTTCGTGGCGTGGAAGGTGCCGGCAGGTGGCCGGGCATCGAGGAGCATGAGGATCTGCAGGGCTAGGTCGCGCGCGTACGTGGGCTGTCCGTACTGGTCGACCACGACTGAGACGGTGTCGCGCTCGCGCTCGAGTCTCAGCATTGTCTTGACAAAATTGCCACCCTGGAGTCCGTAGAGCCACGCGGTGCGAACGAGGTAATGGTGGTCGGGGAGTTCGGACTGCACCGCAATCTCGCCGGCCAGTTTCGTACGGCCGTACGCCGAGCGTGGGGCGGGCGCGGCGTCGGTTGGGTAGGGCGTCGTGGCGTCACCGGAGAACACGTAATCGGTCGAGATGTGGACGAGCCAGGCCCCAAGTTTGGCGCAGGCGGCCGCGAGCACTCGCGGGCCCTCACCGTTGACGAGTAGGGCTGCCGCCTCGTGGGTCTCGGCCTCGTCCACCGCAGTCCAAGCCGCGCAGTTGATGACGATATCGGGTTCGAACCCGGCCATCGCTGCGGCGACGGACCCCGGGTCGGTGATGTCGATCTCGGGGCGATCAAGGCCGAGCACGTCATCCCCGCGTGCCCCGATGAGCGATACGAACTCACTGCCAAGTTGCCCGAGGGATCCGGTGACGAGTACCCGCACGGCTAGATCGCAGCCTTGACCTTCAGGGGCCGCCACCATGCCTCATTCGCCCGGTACCAGGCGATCGTCTCTGCCAAGCCGTCCGCGAATGCGTGCTGGGGCTCGTATCCCATCGCGCGGAGTCGAGAGTCGTCAACCGAGTAGCGACGGTCATGGCCCTTGCGGTCCTCGACCGGCTGAACGGAATCCCAGGTTGCGCCCATCGCCTCGAGGACCTGCTCGGTGATCTCGCGGTTGTTGAGTTCGAGGCCGCCACCGATGTTGTAGGACTGACCCGGCTCGCCCTTCTCGATGACAAGCGCGATGCCACGGCAGTGGTCGTCAACATGGAGCCAATCGCGGACGTTGAGCCCGTCGCCGTAGAGCGGGACCTTTCCGCCATCGATGAGATTCGTGACGAACAGGGGAATGAGCTTCTCGGGGAATTGGAAGGGCCCGTAATTGTTCGAGCAGCGGGTCGAGGAGATATTGAGCCCGTACGTGACGTGGTACGCGCGCACGAGCATCTCGGCGGCCGCCTTGGCGGCTGAGTAGGGGGAGTTCGGCAGGAGTGGCTCGCTCTCGGTCCACGAGCCTTCGTCGATCGATCCGTAGACCTCATCGGTGCCGATGTGAACGGTGCGCGGGATTCCGTGGCGCAAGCAGGCGTCGAATAGTGTCTGCGCACCAACAACATTGGTGAGCAGGAACTCCTGCGGCCCCGAGATCGAGCGGTCGACGTGGGTTTCGGCCGCGAAATTCACGACGATGTCGTGGCCCGGAAGGACGGAGTCCAGGAGTGTGCCGTCGCAGATATCGCCCTTGACGAACGAGTAGCGCGGGTCGCCAGCAACCGATGCGAGATTCGCCGGGTTGCCCGCGTAGGTGAGCTTGTCGTAGACGGTGACGCCGGTGACGTCAGGCCCGTACGCTCCACCGAGCAACTGCCGGACGAAGTGGGATCCGATGAAACCGGCGGCCCCGGTGACGAAGTAGCGCACGTTCAGTTCCCCTTCAGTTGGCCGAGCCACTGCGTGGCCTCGGCGAAGTCAGCATCTGTGACGCCCTGGCGCAGCACCGGTGCCTTGCCGTCATGTCGCGGATACGAGCCCAAGTATCTGACATCGAGACAGATCCGGTGCAGTCCCATGAGGGCTTCAGCCACCCGCGCATCGGCCACGTGGCCCTCAATGTCGACGCTGAAGAAGTAGTCGCCGAGGGCACGCCTGGTCGGTCGGGATTCGATTCGGGTCAGGTTGACCCCCCGAACAGCGAATTCGGTAAGAATCGCGAGGAGGGCCCCGGGGTGGTCGTCGTGCATGAAGAGGCTCAATGTGGTTTTGTCGGCGCCGGTTGGGTCAGGCAAAGCGCCTGGCCTTGCCACGAGGACGAACCGGGTTGTCGCGTCCTTCGTGTCACCGATGTCATCGGCGAGGATTTTCAGGCCGTAGATCTCGGCAGCGATCGCCTGCGCAATGGCGGCGTCGAAGGGGCGCGGCACCTCGAGCAGGGCTGCCGCGGCTCCGGCGGTCGACAGGGCCGGAAGGACAACGGCGCCTGGGAGGTTGTCCCGCAGCCAGCCCATCACCTGGGCGTGTGCATGCGGATGGGTGGCGATGCGGTCGATGTTCGCGAGCGCGACTCCGTCCGGCGCGAGAAGACTGAACTGCACCCGGAGCACCGCCTCGTCGACGATCACGAGCGGCGAGCCGTTTGTGAGTTCGTCGAGGGTCAGGGTGACGGCGCCCTCAACTGAGTTCTCGATCGGTACCAAGGCGAGGTCGGACTCACCGGCGCGGACCATGCGCAACGCCGCGTGGACGGACTCCGCAGGCAGAAGGTCAGCACGGTCAGCGATCTCAAGGGTACGAAGTGCAGCCTCTGCGAAGGTACCTCGTGGTCCAAGGAACGAGATCCGGGTCACTTATCGTCGCCTTTGGCGATTTTCACCGCCTCCAACTCCTCCGGCGAGAGTCCGACCTCAGAGGAGCCACCCTTGATGCCCTTGAGGTACGTGCGTGTCTCGGCGCGGCCGTGGATCGAGGTGAGGATAAGGCCATCGCCTTGGTCATCGAGAAGTGCGGCCGAGAACGAGAAACGTCCGGCCATGTCGCCGAAAGCGTCATAGCGAACGACCGAGACGTGCCGGAGTGCCTCACGGAGCTCGCCACGGGTGTTCGCCAGTTCACGATCGAGGGCGTGGACATCGGTGCGCAGGATTCGGAATTCCTCTATGGTGCGGGCGACGACGTCAACGAAGGTCTCACGGCCCTCGGAGACCTGCAGCAGGGCATAGGTGCGCCGGAGCCAGGCAAGGCGGATGACCGCGAACAGCCCGAGGACAACCCCCACGAATCCAACCGATAGGGCCGCAATGATGAGAATTCCGGTGTCTTCTGGTGAAATGATCACATGCGAGAGCGTAGTCGCCCAAGGCCCTCGAACTTGTAAGGTCAGGTTTCGTGGCATTTATGGGTCGTGAGGGCAAACGATGAGCCTCACCGCGGAACTCGCCTCCCGAGGCTTCGCCTTCGCCTTGGGGGTGCTGCTGTTCCTCATCGTGACCATCAGCCTCATGCGCACGGTCATCGTGCCGAGGCCTCTGCGATCGCTCTATACCGACGCCGTGATGTGGGTCATCATCACTGTTGTTCGCATGGTCGCACTCACCCGCCGGACCTACACCGCCCGGGATGCCGCCCTTGCCTGGATCGGACCCATCATCATTCTGGGACTGCTCATTGCCTGGCTCGTCGGATTCCTCGTTGCCTACGGGTTCATGCTCTACGGGGTCGGCGGCAAGGACATCGGTGACTCCATGCGCGAGTCCGGGTCAAGCCTGCTCACCCTCGGCTTTGCGGGCAGTGACGCTGAGAACCAGACCGTCATCGACTTCATCGCGGCAGCAACCGGACCGATCGTCATCGCCATGCTCATCGGATTCCTCCCCACGATCTACCAGGCGTTCATCGACCGCGAGATCAACGTGAACATGCTCGTAAGCGAGGCCGGCGACCCTGCCTGGGGCCCGGAACTGCTCTCAAGGACATCGCTCACCGGCTACCTCGACACCCTCGATCGACTCTTCGACACCTGGACCCTGTGGGCGGCGAGCACCCGGCTCACCCACATCACCTACCCGATGCTCATGTACGTCCGATCGCCCCGCGCCCGTCGCCACTTCACGGTGTCACTCCTCGCCGTCATGGATGCCGCAGCGCTCAAGGTGTCGCTGACGAGTAGCCTCCCGCGCCGCGACTCCTACCGCGTACTCCTTGAGGGCACGCAAACCTTCAACCTGCTCTACATCAACTTCTTCGCCGACCGTCCGCGCCGCAGCAGGATCCCGTTCGTCGGACGGTTCCTCGGCGGGGAGCATCCCACGCCCCCGAGTTCCCTCACCGTGCCGGTATGGCAGGACGGGATCATGGCAGTGCACGAGGCAGCCGCCCAGGACAGCGCTGCAGGCATGCCCACCGAAGGCGTGCTTCATTTGGGGGCCGGGGAGGAGATCCCGGTCCAGATCACCCGGGCAGAGTTCGATTTCGCTGTCGATGTTTTGCGACGCTCCGGGTTCCCAATTGAGAGAAACCCGGACGAGGCATGGCTCATTTTCAAAGAGGCTCGATCGCGCTACGAGTTTCCCGCCTACGCGATTATGCGACGGCTCAGTGCCGTGCCGGCACCCTGGACCGGGGGCAGGACGCCCGTGACACCGGTGATCTGGCCGACCCTCGCCGTTGACCTATTGCCCAAGTAGCAGGAGGAGTCAGGCAAAGAGCGCGGAATAGGGAAGTGCCCAAAGCTTGTCGCCGAACGGGACCGCCTTGCGGCCGGTGTGCAGGACAACCCCATCGCAAAGCGCGGGCCGCGCTTGTCACGTAGGAATTTCAGCCCAGAAAAATCGCTCATCGCGACGGAGCCAGCGGACTTCATCTCAAGCCCCGCCACCCTTCGGTCGGACGCTTCGAGCACGAGGTCAACTTCGATGCCGTCACGATCCCGAAAGTGGAACATGCGGGCCTCGGTCTCCGACCACCCCAGTTGGCGACGAACTTCACCAGAGGATAACGCCTCGAACAGTCCTCCCGCTGCATCGCTGACCGCCCCCGGCTGCATGGCCCGGGGAGTGACGTTGTTGAGTCGGGCCGCCAGCCCGGTGTCGAGCAGCGACACCTTGGGCCGTCCGACGACCCGCTTGGTCAGGTTGTTCCCCCATGCCGGCAGGCTCTGGATCAAGTACAGCGTCTCCAGCAGATCGACATATGCCGTCATG
>CAMDKQ010000220.1 GCA_945901095.1 Bifidobacterium breve | reverse complement strand
CCTTTCCGCAGCGGGCGTAGATGTCGAACTTGAACCCGTGGGCTGTCGTCATCCCCACCTTGCCGTACCCCACCATGGTCGTCTTGACGCAGGCAACACCATTGGGCTGTTCGACGACGTAGAACATTCTGCGAGCCCTCGGGGAGGCGTACCGAACTCGAATTGCCGAGCCCTTCTTGCCCTTGCCCTTGCACCGCGTCACGTCGATGCCGAGCTCGGAGTCACGGGCCAGACCCAGAGTCCGCCGAGGCTCCCACGGTGTCTGGCTCCCACCGAGTGCTGCGCTCACTGCGCTCCACGTGTCGTATGACTTGGCGCTCGCTGGAGTGGCGGGACCGAAGAGGACGCTGCTGATCACGGCCGCTGCAGCTATCGAGATGATCCTGTACATGCTTTGAGGGTATGCCGGTTTCGGATTTATCGGACGGCTCAGGTGTCGGACACGCCGGATTTTCGTGATCACCTCAGATCAAGGACTCATCCGGGGATGGATGACGGTCACCCCCGGATGTGGGTCGAAGCCCATCCGCTCCAGTGCAATTGGTGCCTCGTCAAGGCGAAGCGTGCGGGTGACGAGGCGCTGCGGGTCGAGCCGGCCCTCGGCAACGAGTGCGAGCATCTCGGGGTAGCCCCGGGCTGACATCCCGTGCGACCCGAGTATCGAGAGCTCTCGTCCGATGACGAGGTGCATCGGCACACTCGCCCGATCGCTGACCTCTGCGGGAGGGAGCAGCCCGACCTGCACATGGCGCCCGCCCGGACGCAGGGACTCGACCGCGGCTCGGCAGGTGTCGATACTCCCGAGGGCATCGAAGGTGACGTCGGCCCCGGCCGGGAGAAGGTCGCGAATGGCAATCGTGACGTCGGCTTGCGCGTTGGCGTTCACGAGGCCATCGGCGCCGAATAACTCCGCGAGGCTCAGTGCGCCCGATTCGGTATCGACAGCAATAACGCGAGCGCCCCTTGCGACAGCGACCATGATGATCGACAGTCCGACCCCGCCGCACCCGAGCACCACCACGTTCTCTCCGGACTGAACTGCGCCCACGTGTGCAACTGCGCGGTACGCCGTTGAGAACCGGCAGCCGAGCGCGGCCGCCGCGTCCATCGAGACATTTTCCGGGAGAGCGACGAGATTGAAATCTGCGCGCGGGATCGCGACGTACTCAGCAAATGACCCCGGACCACTGAAGCCTGGCTGCCACTGATCGGGGCACACCTGGGCATCGCCTCTGTCGCAGTATCGGCAGGATCCGCATCCGCAGACGAAGGGCACTGTAACCCTGTCACCGACATGAAAAGCTCGAACGGCGGGCCCAACGGCGGCAATGGTGCCGGCGAGTTCATGGCCGGGCACGTGGGGGAGTGTGGTGATGTCCGAGTCGTGTCCCTGCCAGCCGTGCCAGTCGCTACGGCACAGACCGGTCGACTCGACGGCGATGACGACGCCGTCAACTGACGGAACTGGATCGGTCCGATCGGCCACGCTGACCGAACCGCCGAAGGTCTCGAATTGCAGGGCGCGCACGTCCGCAGCATAGGTCGTCGCAGGATTCAGGGTCTGGGCTGGAGCCCTTCGGCGATGATGGCTTGGAGCCCCGACTCGTCGACCGTGCGGCCCGTCGAGGTTGCGGCGAGCGCAAGGGCCTTCTTGCGGGCGATCTCCTGCTTGGGCGGAGGCAGGTGCGGGATCTCAGCGAGGGCTCGGTAGAGCTCCCAGGCGAGTTCCCGCTGACGTAGTGCTGTGTTGATTCGCTCCATCTGGGTGTCAGTCGCCGGGAGTTGCCACGTCTGGCTCAGTGCATCGGGGAGTACGTGGCGGTAGTCGTGCCCGCCCTCGGCGAAGATGCCCGGGGTCGGCGTGAGTGCGTTGAGCATATCGAGGAAGGTCATCATGAAGGTCGTGACCGGCATCCAGTGTGTGCCCTTCGGTGCGCCGATCGGCCTCGTTGCATTTGGTCCGAGCCAGTCAGGTCGGCGCCAGACCACCTGAGACCCGAACTTCGGGATCGGATCATCGCCGTTTTGGAGGAGCAGGTACCGGACCTTCGCGCGCTCTGCCTCGGGGAGCCCGCGCCAGTCGACGATGCTCCGGGGCAGGTAGGCAGCGGCCGGACCCACCGAAGGGGTCTCGGTGATCGTGCGATTGCCCCAGATCTGGCGACGCCACACGGTGGCGGCCGGAGTGCCGATCCAAAGGGCTGCGTGAATGCCGGTGCCCTCAAGGCCCAGGGTGCCGGCGCCCTTGAACATCTCCTCACTTACCTGTGATCCCAGGCTCTCGCCGAATAGGTAGAACTTCGGCCGCTTGGCCTTGGGCATCGCCATCAGTCGCTGAACGACGCCGCTCACGACCATGGCGGTCTGGGCACTGCCGGTCGGGACCTTAGTGAGCGAGAGGGCCGATGGCAGGACTGAGTATTGAATGGCGGCTGATGCGCAGTCACCCATGGTGAGGTACTCGAAGGTCTCGGTGGCGACGTAGTTGACGTACCCGGAACCGGTTGGTGAGAAAATCGCGAAGGCCTTGCGCTCGAGGGCCTTTGTGCGATCGATCTCGGCGAGGAGCACCCGAGCCCGCTCCTCGTCGTTGGAGGCGACCTCGAGGGATGCGTAGACACGGATGGGCTGCTTGGCCGAATCGACGCCCATGACGGCGGCAATCGACTCCGGTGGCAGGGCCATGCTGAGCCAGCGCGCCCCCTCGCGTGTCTGCTTCAGCCAGTCGATCCCGGATGCAGGGGAACCGGTGACCTCGGGCGTGGTGGGCGCGGTGATGAGCGCAGCGTCAAGGGAACCGCCGCCCTTGCTCAGTAGGGTCGAAGCTTTTGCGATGGCGAACCACCCGACGCCCAGCGTGATGCCTGCGCTGGTGATGCGGCCGATCATCCGATGGTCCTGCGGCTCTCCACCAATGAGGGCGGTCGCGGCGCGACTCGCGACGTTTGTCAGGGCGGATTCCGCGCGCGCCAGCCCGTAGGTGGCGAGACCCACGACAGCCCCGATCCCCACGGACTTCGCGGGGGAGACCTCGCGCACTGAGTCCTCGAAAAAGTACTGGGATCCCTTAAGTGTCGAGCCCGCTACGCCCGCGCCGACGAGGGAGCCGGGCGCACTCTTCCATGGCCGGGCGCTCGCCCAGGCCGCAGCACCGATCGCGGCCGCTGTGCCGAGCACGATGCCGGTGTCGCGGCGGCCGGGTTTGCCGGGGGCGGCGAGCGCGGCTACGTTCGCCGCGACGGTCGCGAGAGCCGTGTGGGCCGCGAGGCGACCGACGGCCCGGTGGGATGATTCATGCTCCCGCCACGCGAGCGCAACTGAGGCTCCCGCAGCGGCTGACCCCACCGCTCCTGCGACGAGCAGGCGTGCGATGACCGACGGAGACTCGGAGCGGGAGACGCGGGAGGCCGCGGCGGTGAGGGCGGAGCTGCCGGCACTCAGCACTCCGTAGGCGGCCGCTGCCGTCGTTCCGGTGACGATGGCCTGATCGACGGAACCACGGGTGAGGAGATTCGGCTGATACGAACGGCCGACCGCGAAGGCCGAACCGAACAGTCCTGCACGAGCTGAATGGTCCATCGTGGCTCCCTCGGAACAACATCCTGATGACAGTGTGATCAGGATAGGGGCAACGGAGGTTGAGTGGTCGGGCAGAATGCTGCCATGGGCTACCAGTTCCGTCGCGCATCGTGGGTTACCTCGTGGGCGGGGGATCGTTCTGTGCAGGCAGGGGTCGCTGGCGCCTCGTGGTCGATCGCCGGAACGCTTGCCCGCGGCCTGCTGCCACGCTCACCCCTTCAGCAGGCGGTAGCGACCGGCGTGGTCGCAACGGCCCACTATCAATTGACCGCCACCGCATGGTCGGCGCTCGAAGCCCTCGCATCGAAGCCCGGCTCGCGACCGTCACTTCGCGCGAGCATGCTTATTGCAGGAGCGGCGATCGCAGGCGGTGTCGCAACGTCGACGGCAACTGCGCAGGCGGCGAATCGGTCGCTGCCCGCGGCTGTGGCGGGCACTGCCGGGCGGTTCATTGCCTTTGCGGGGCTGGCGGGTGGAGCTGCGGCAGCCTGGGAGGAACTCCTGCAGCGGCGACTTGGCCTTCGACCTGGGTTCGACACCACCCTCGTCCCCGCCGTTGCGACCGGCGCAGCGGTCGTGGGCTTCAGTGTTGCCCTGGGAGCCCGTCGGGCGCATCGTTATGGACTCATCGAGCCGCAGCGGCGAGCGATCCGATCGGCCGATGCAAGGACCATGATTAAGGCGGGCGGGCTCGGGATGGCGTCAGCGGTCGGGCTGAGCACGCTCATGTTGGGAGAGCAACTGGCGGCTCGAGGGCTCGAGCACCTGGGCTCCAAGGCGCTTGGTCGCGACACTGGCGCCCTTGGCTCCCTCCTCGCCCACGGCACCGTACTTGGCGCGATGGGTGCGGCCGGTGCCCTCGGACTGACGCGGATAACGTCGCTGGTCGAACGCCGCGATGACATCGTCGAACCGGCCTACCCGATGCCACCGACTTCGCAATGGGTGTCAGCCGGCCCACGCAGCGCCATGCCGTTTGCGTCGATGGGCAAGGAGGGTCGTCGATTCGTCCTCATGGCACTCACCGCTCACGAGATCACGGCGGTGACCGGCGAGCCCGCGATGGATCCGGTGCGGATCGTGGGTGGCTACGAGTCCTCAGCTGACGTGGCTGAGCGAGCCCGCCTGACCGTGCAGGACATGGTCGATTGCGGGGCCTTCGAGCGACGCATCATCTGTATCGGTGTACCCACCGGCGTCGGCTACTTCAACTACACGGTTGCGGAGGCACTCGAATACCTCACAGGGGGAGACTGCGCGACGATCGTGCCCCAGTACGCGCTCGTCCCATCGGCCCTCGCCCTTGGGCGCACCCGAGATGGCGAGGAGCTCACCGGGCTCGTACTCGAAGGCATTCGGGGGCGCATCGAGTTGCTGTCACCCCAGTCTCGTCCCCGGGTATTCGTCGTCGGCGAAAGTCTCGGGGCCAATGTTGCCCTCGATATCGCGATGGTTCCTGGCGGGGTTTCCGGAATGCCCGTCATGGCTGAACTCGGGGTTGCCGGAGGCCTCTACCTCGGTGTCCCGTTTCGTACCGAACTTTGGAATATCTGGCGAGCAAACCCCGAAGCCGTCGACCCCGCAGGGGTTCTCCTCCTGGCGAGCGACCCGGTTCTCGTGCCGGCTCCACCCGCTGGGCAGGGACGCCACCTCATGGTCGTTCACGATGACGATCCCGTGAGCAAGTTCGGTTTTCGCATGGTCGTGCAGCCGCCGTGGTGGATGGGCGAGGCCGCCACCCGGCCGCCCCTTGTCCCGCGCGAGGCCAAGTTCCGTCCAATTAC
>CAMDKQ010000219.1 GCA_945901095.1 Bifidobacterium breve | reverse complement strand
AGGCCGCGAACCGCCTCCGGTCGAACATGGATGCGGCCGAGTACAAGCACGTGGTGCTCGGCCTGATCTTCTTGAAGTACGTGTCCGACGTGTTCGCGCAACGGCAGTCGACCCTCCGGGCGGCGGTCGAGGACCCGGAATCGGACTACTTTATGCCGACGGAGCAAGCCCGCCAGTCGATCCTTGAGTCCCGTGACGAGTACGTGTCCGAGGGCGTGTTCTGGGTCCCGGAGGGGCACCGGTGGGAGGACTTGCGGAAGGCCGCGAAGCAGGCCGACATCGGCACGCGTATCGATTCCGCGATGGATGCGATCGAGAAGGAGAACCCGGGGCTGAAGGGTGTTCTTCCGAAGAACTATGCGCGCCGTGAGCTGACGCCGGCGACGCTGGGCGGCCTGATCGACACGTTCTCCAGGGAGGACCTCACCGCGGAGGAGAACGACAACCTCGACGTGCTCGGCCGGGTGTTCGAGTACATGGTCGGCCAGTTCGCATCTGCTGAAGGCAAAGGAGCCGGAGAGTTCTACACGCCCCGATCCGTCGTCAAGCTGATGGTCGACATGCTCGAACCGTTCAACGGGCGCGTCTACGACCCGGCGATGGGATCGGGCGGAATGTTCGTCCAAGCAGACCGATTCATCACGGCCCACGGAGGTGTCCGAAACGACATCTCGGTGTTCGGGCAGGAGATGAACCCGACCACGTGGCGGCTGGCGAAGATGAACCTCGCCCTGCGCGGTATCGACGCTAACCTCGGGCCGCAGTGGGGCGACTCGTTCGCGAACGACCTGCATCCGGATCTTCGTGCCGACTTCGTGATCGCGAACCCACCATTCAATATCTCCAACTGGGGCGGGGAGACCCTGCGCGATGACCCGCGGTGGACGCACGGCATCCCACCGGCCGGGAACGCCAACTATGCATGGATCCTCCACATGCTCCACCACCTCGCGCCGACAGGGACGATGGCGACAGTCCTCGCGAACGGCAGCCTGTCGACGAAAACGTCGGGTGAGGGCGAGATCCGCAAGAACCTCGTCGAGGCCGACCTCGTGGAGTGCATCGTCGCGATGCCCGGGCAACTGTTTTACAGTGCTCAAATCCCGGTCTGCCTGTGGTTCCTGACGAAGGACAAGACCGACCGGACGGTGAAGACCGAGCGCGCCCAACGAAACCGCAAGGGCGAGGTCCTGTTCATCGACGCCCGCCAGATGGGCCACATGGTCACCCGCACCGTCAAGGAATTCACGGACGAGGACATCGCCCGCATCGCCGACATCTACCACGCATGGCGCGGCGAACCCGACGTCACCGACTACGTCGACATCCCCGGATTCTGTGCCTCCGTAAGCCTAGAGACGATCCGAGAGCATGACCACGTCCTCACCCCCGGACGCTATGTCGGCAGCGAAGAAGTCGAAGGCGATGGCGAACCGCTCAACGAGAAGATCACGCGTATGGCGGAGGAAATCCGCGAAGGATTCTCTGGACGGGCGCAACTCCAGCGCGAAGTGCTAGCAGCGCTTGACAGCCTTGAAGTGAGCGACGGTGAGTAGAGCGTGGAGTCAGTGCACGATCGACTCACTATGTCTACGAGTGACGAGTGGGGGTACGCCCAGTCGAAAGCATCCCGAGTACTTTGTTGGCCCAAACGTGACTGGTGGGGTTCCTTGGTTAAAGACAAAAGAACTCGATGACACGGCTGTTCACAATACCGAGGAATACATCACCAAGTCCGCGATTGCGGCGTCATCAGCGAAGGTCCTACCCCGCCAGACCGTAGTCATGGCGATGTACGGGGCAACAGTGGGCAAACTCGGGATGCTAGCAACCGAAATGACGTGCAACCAGGCGGTTTGCGCGATGGTCGTGGACCCGAACAAGACGGACCCAAAATTCCTCTTCTACCGATTACTCCAAGATCGACCAGCATTAGTTGGCTTGGCTACGGGCTCCGCTCAACAGAATCTGAGCGGCACGGTGATCAAGAACTTTAAAGTTTCCTGTCCTCCTCTCATCGAGCAGCGGCGGATTGCTGGTGTGTTGGGTGCGTTGGACGACCTCATCGACACCAACAAGCGACTCATCGCTTCCTTGGCAAACATGAGGGCTGCGGCGTGGTCATCTGTGACGCCCATCGCAAATGCGACTCTCGGTTCTGTAGCAGTCCTGTGTGCAGACAGGGCAACTCCTTCGGAGCTTAGTGGTGACACCGTCTATCTTGGTTTGGAGCATTTCGCTGAGGCTGGCGCCGGTTTGGTTTCGCGTGGCCGTGCGCATGGCTTAGACAGCCAGAAGAGTCGGTTCCAGCGGGGCGACGTACTCTACGGAAAGCTGCGTCCGTATTTTCGCAAGGTTGCACGCCCGGACTTTGATGGAATCTGCAGCACCGAGATCTGGGTGCTACGCCCTTCTACGGACGTCACTGCCGAGTACTTGGAATCGGTTGTCTCTTCTCAGCCGTTCACTGACCATGCGATGCGCGGGAGCGGCGGGACTCATATGCCCAGGGCCAGGTGGGACCACGTTTCGGGTTTCCCAATCGCGATTCCGAACGCGGCGGAAATGGAAAAGGTGACCCGAATAACTGAACCTATGTGGCGCCTGATGTGGAGCCTTGACGCGGAAAACGAGACGCTCAGCGGGGTCCGAGACGAGCTACTTCCGCTGCTCCTGTCCGGTGCCATCTCGGTGGCTGAGATAACGCCATGACCGTAATCGATACGGAGGCGGGGCTTGAGGATGTTGTCCTCGAGTACTTGGCGTTGGAGGGGTGGGGGGTCGTTTACGGCCCGGATATCGCCCCAGGGGAGTTTGGTGCTGAGCGTTCGGATTATCGCGATGTGGTGCTGGTGGGTCGTCTTCGTTCGGCTCTGGTTCGGTTGAATCCGGGGCTGCCCGCCGATGCGATTGATGATGCGGTGAAGACGGTGCTGCGTGCGGAGTCGCAGGTGGTGATGACGGAGAACTGGCGCGCCTACCAGTTGCTGACGCAGGGCGTTCCCGTGCAGTACCGGACTGTCGATGGGGTGATTCGGGATGTGCGGGCGCACCTCGTCGACTGGGCGAACCCCGCGGGCAACGACCTGGTCGCGATCAATCAGTTCACGGTGATCGGGAGGACGCAGCGGCGTCCTGACGTGCTGCTGTTCGTGAACGGCCTGCCGCTGGTGCTGCTGGAGCTGAAGCGGCCGGGTGCGCAGAACGCGACCCTGCGTGGGGCGTTCAACCAGGTGCAGACGTATGTGCAGCAGATCCCGGACGTGTTCACGTGGAATCAGGTGACGGTGATCTCGGATGGGGTGCAGGCGCGTGCGGGGACGTTCACCGCGGCGTGGGAGCACTACGCGCCGTGGAAGACGATCGACGGGATGCACCTCGCACCACAAGGAATCCCGGAGGCTGAGGTGCTGGTGCGGGGGATGTTTGCGCCGGAGCGGCTGCTGGACATGGTGCGGAACTTCGTCGTGTTCAAGGGCGATGCCGGGAACGTGATGCGGATGGGTGCGAAGTATCACCAGTACTGGGCGGTGAACAAGGCAGTGTCGTCCACGGTGGAGGCGCTGGAGGGCGACGGCCGCGCAGGCGTCGTGTGGCACACGCAAGGGTCGGGCAAGAGCCTGGAGATGGAGTGGTACGCGGGGAAGATCATGCGCCACCCGTTGATGGAGAACCCGACGATCGTGGTCCTCACGGATCGCAACGACCTCGACGACCAGCTGTTCGACGACACGTTCGCCGCGTCCCGCCCCGGTGCCCCGCTACCCGAGGCACCGGTGCAGGCCGACTCCCGGGATCATTTGAAGGAGCTGCTGGACAAGCGGCAGTCCGGTGGGATCGTGTTCTCCACGATCCAAAAGTTCGGCCTGTCCAAGGAGGAGAAGGACGCGGGGACGAGTTTTCCGACGCTGTCGACGCGGGCGAACATCGTGGTGATGGTTGATGAGGCGCACCGGTCCAACTATGACTTCGTCGACGGGTTCGCCCGTCACTTGCGCGACGGCCTTCCGAACGCGACGTACATCGGGTTCACCGGGACGCCGATCGAGTCGCGGGACAAGTCGACCCGTCAGGTGTTTGGTGACTACATCGACGTGTACGACCTGACGCAGGCCGTCGCGGACGGCGCGACGGTGAAGGTGTACTACGAGCCGCGCCTGGCGAAAGTCGAGCTGCCCCGCGATGTCCTGCCGAGGCTGGACGAGGCGTTCGCGGAGGCGACGTCGGGCACGGAGGAGGAGGCGAAGGAGCGGCTGAAAACCCGCTGGGGCCAGGTCGAGGCCGTCGTCGGCTCGGACAAGCGGATCAAGGAGCTCGCCGCCGACATCGTCACCCACTGGGAGACCCGAAGGGAGGCCCTTGCGGGCAAGGCGATCATCGTTGCGATGTCGCGGCGGATCGCAGTGGCCCTGCACGATGAGATCGCCGCGCTGCGCCCCGACTGGGTGACGGCCGATGACGCGACGGGCAGGCTCAAGGTCGTCATCACCGGGTCCGCGGCAGACGACCCCGCGATGCAGCCCCACATCCGCTCCAAGGATGCGTTGCGGGCGTTGAAGAACCGGGCGAAGGACCCAGCCGACGAGCTCGAACTTGTCATCGTCCGGGACATGTGGCTCACCGGGTTCGACTCCCCGTCGATGCACACGATGTACGTCGACAAGCCGATGAAAGGCGCGAACCTGATGCAGGCGATCGCCCGGGTGAACCGGACGTTCAAGGACAAGCCCGCCGGACTGGTCGTCGACTACCTGGGGATCGCCGAGGACCTGAAGAGCGCCCTCGCCGACTACACCGTCCGCGACCAGAAGAACCAGGAACTCGGCCAAGACCTCCGCGACCAGGCGATCCCGGCGATGCTAGAGAAGCATGAGGTCGTCGCGAACATCCTGCACGGCCGCGAATGGCGCACGAAGCTGGCCGCCGGCGGACCGAAGGCGTTCCTAGATACGCTCACCGCGACGGTCGAGTATCTAATTTCCCAGCACCCCGGGGCCGAACCGAACGCGTGCGCGAAGGACGCTCCGTGCCGCAAGTGCCGGTTCCTTGCCCAGACCCGTGCCTTGGTGTCCCTGTATGCGATCTGCGTGCCCTCGGACGGGGCACTCAGCATCCGCAATGATGTCGCGTTCTTCGAAGCGGTCCGTGGACAAATAGCGAAAATTGAAGGCACGGACCGGGAAGGCGTCGACGCGTCGGTGACGTTGGATACCGCTATCAAGCAAATCGTCTCTGAGGCGATGAGCGGAGCCGGCGTCATCGACATCTATGCAGAAGCAGGACTAGCCAAACCCGACCTGTCGCTAATTGACGATAAATTTATTGAGAAGTTCAAAATCTCCACCACCCCGAACCTACAAATTG
>CAMDKQ010000218.1 GCA_945901095.1 Bifidobacterium breve | reverse complement strand
CTCGGCTCGATATTCATGATCATGGCGGCGGGAATCCTTGTCGAACGCGTGGTGTTCACGCCGCTTCGTCAGCGAACCCTGAGAAACCGCGGGCTCATCCGCTGAGCTGAGAGTTGGGCTCGATGATCGTCGCTCATCGGCTTAGCATTTCGCGTGCGACGGTCGGGTAGGGGAGAATGAGGTCGTGACGTCAACTCCATTCTCAGCCCGTGGCGCCGTTGATCTCGGCGCCCTCGCCACTGCCCGACAAAATCAGCAGCGGGCGGCGGTTGCCAGGTCCACCGCGCCGGCCGGCGTCGTCATCGATGTGACGGAGGCCTCCTTCGAGGCCGACGTCATCCACCAGTCGATGACCGTGCCCGTCGTGCTTGACCTGTGGGCGGAGTGGTGCGGCCCATGCAAGCAACTCTCGCCGATCCTCGAGGCCCTCGCGGTTGAATACGGTGGTCGATGGATTCTTGCCAAGGTTGATGTCGATGCGAATCCGCAGATCTCGGCGGCCTTCCAGGTGCAGTCGATCCCTGCGGTGTTCGCAGTGATCAAGGGCCAGCCGGTACCCCTGTTCCAGGGTGCCTACCCCGAGGCGCAGATCCGCCAGATCCTTGAGCAACTGCTCACCGTCGCTGCTGAGCAGGGGGTGTCGGGATCGCTCATTGAGGGTGATGCCGACGAGCCCGCTACGGTCGAGCCCCCTGTCGATCCGCGATTCGAAGCCGCGTTCGAAGCCGTCGAAGCGGGTGACTGGGACGCCGCAGAGGCCGCCTATCGGGCCATGCTCCACTCGAATCCAGCGGATGCCGATGCTCAGGCCGGTCTGTCCATGGTGGGCCTGTACCGCCGCGCGGAACATGTCGACCCGATTCAGGCGCGCACTGCTGCTGCCGAGGCCCCGTTGAATGTGCAGGCGGCACTGGTGGCTGCTGACCTCGATGTTCTCGAGGGAGACTGGGCGGGTGCGTTCAACAGGCTCGTCGAGTGCATCCGCGCGACCACCGGCGACGACCGAAGTATGGCCCGAGCGCGACTCCTCGAGTTTTTCGTCATGGCCGGCGACGATCCGTCGGTAGCCCCGGCCCGTGTAGCCCTCACCAACGCCCTCTTCTAAACGTTCATCTGGCCCCGAATCCGGGGCGGATGAACGAAAAATGCCCATTGAGCCGCGATTTCGTTCATCCCACCCAGATTCTGGGCCAGATGGTGTGGTGGGTGGCGGTTAGGTTTTGGATCTTTTGAACTGTAGGTAGACCGTTGATAGTGGCGGCAGCACGATCTGCGCTGAGGCCGGTCGGTTGTCCCAAACCTCCGGTACTGCTTCGACCGATCCGCTGTTACCCATGCCACTTCCTCCGTACCCTGCTGCGTCGGTGTTGAGAATTTCCGTCCATGGTCCGGCGAACGGCAGGCCGATGCGATACGAGTCACGGGGCGACGGAGACAGGTTCGATGCCACGGCCACGCAGTTGCCGGCGTCATCCCAGCGCAGCCAGGTGAACGCATTGGCGCTCGCGTCACCTTCGTTGATCCACTCGAATCCGCCGGGATCGTCGTCGCGCTGCCACAGGGCCGGGGTTGCCCGGTAAACCGAGTTGAGATCGGTCAAGGCCGCTCGAACGCCGGCATGCTCGGCGAACTCGGTGAGCCACCAATCCAGACTGGTGTCGCTGTTCCACTCACTTGACTGCGCGAACTCGGAGCCCATGAAGAGGAGTTTTCGGCCGGGGTGGCCCCACATGAAGCCGAGGAAGGCGCGCAGGTTCGCGAGTTGCTGCCAGCGGTCTCCTGGCATGCGCGCGATGAGGGAGCCCTTGCCATGCACGACCTCATCGTGGGAGATCGGCAGGATGAACCGCTCGCTGTAGGCGTAGACCATCGAAAAGGTCATCTCACCGTGGTGGTACTGACGATGTATCGGCTCATGCTTGATGTAGCCGAGGGAGTCGTGCATCCATCCCATGTTCCACTTCAGGCCGAAACCCAGGCCGCCGGACGAGGTTGGCGCCGTGACGCCAGGCCAAGAGGTCGACTCCTCGGCAATCGTCATGATGCCTGGCACCCGCCGGTAGACGGTCGCGTTCATCTCCTGAAGGAAGGCGACCGCCTCGAGGTTCTCACGGCCGCCGAACTCATTGGGCTGCCACTCGCCGGTCTTTCGCGAGTAGTCCAGGTAGAGCATCGACGCGACGGCATCAACTCGCAACCCGTCAACGTGAAACTCCTCGAGCCAGAACACCGCATTGGCGACGAGGAAATTCCGCACCTCCGTGCGACCGAAGTCGAACACGTACGTGCCCCAGTCTGGGTGCTCGCCCCGCATGGGGTCTGGGTGCTCGTAAAGCGGCGTGCCATCGAAGCGGCCGAGCGCCCAGTCATCCTTGGGAAAGTGTGCGGGAACCCAGTCGACGATGACCCCGATACCCGCCTGATGGAGGCGGTCGATAAGGAAACGCAAATCGTCAGGGGAGCCGAAGCGGGAGGTTGGGGCGAAGTAGGACGTCACCTGGTAGCCCCATGACGGGCCGTACGGATGCTCGGACACGGGCAGAAACTCGACGTGCGTGAAGCCGGCGGTGCGTACGTAGTCGGTGAGCTCCTCGGCAAGCTGCCGGTACGAGAGTCCAAGCCGCCAGGAGCCGAGGTGGATCTCGTAGATGCTCATGGGCTGCCGGTGCGGATCATTTGCAGCCCGATCGGCGAACCACGAGCCGTCGCCCCACTCGTAGGTCGAGGTGAAGACGACCGAGCCGTTCGCTGGCGGAATCTCGGTGGCGAACGCGAACGGGTCAGCCTTCTCGTGCCATACGCCGTCGCGTCCGAGGATCTGGAACTTGTAGGTGGCGCCGCCCGCGACCCCGGGGACGAACAACTCCCAAATGCCGGTCGAACCGAGCGACCGCATCGGGTGGGCCACACCGTTCCAAAAATTGAAGTCTCCGACTATGCGGACTCCCTGAGCGTTCGGGGCCCACACGGCGAACGAGACCCCCGTGATTGACCCGAACGGGGTCGGGTACTCGCGTGAATGTGCCCCGAGAACCTTCCACAGTTCCTCATGGCGGCCCTCGCCGATGAGGTGGAGATCGATCTCCCCGAGGGTTGGGAGGAATCGATAGGGGTCGTCGGACTCGACGATTGTGCCGGCGTACTCGACCTCGACCGTGTAGTCGGGGATCACAGGCGTCTGGATGACCCCGCACCAGATACCGCGGTACTCATGCTGCAGGGCCACCGGGCCTTCGGGTGTGATGACCGTAACGCTATCGGCGAGGGGTCGCAGGACCCGCACGGTCACGGAGCCGTCGTGGATGTGTGGGCCAAGGATCCCGTGCGGCTGGTGGTGGGAGCCGTCGACGAGGTGACCGAGGTCAACCTCGGGTACCGGCGAGGGGGTGCTCATTGGGGGTCCGCTCACGTTATTCACGGGGCACACGCGTTATCCACGGGGTACATGGACGATGTGGGCAACCTGCTCAAGGGGACGTAGCTGCACGAAGCAGGTCTGGCTCCAGGTCCAGCACTGGTCAGTGGCTAGGTCGTGGGCAATGAATCGGTCGTCCCACTCGAGGCCGAGGGCCGCCATGTCCCAGGACACCTGCCCCTGCTGGGGGCGGTAGGACTCCAGGGTGCAGACGACGAGCATGAGGTCGTCGTCATCGTGCTTTGAGAACGCAATGATGTTCGAATTATCGGTCCGGTGGAACGTCAAGGAGCGAAGGTCTTGTAGCGCCGGATGGCTGCGCCGCCACGTGTTGAGTTTGGTGAGGAGCGGGGCGAGTGTGTAGCCGCTCGATTGTGCCCCGGCCCAGTTGCGTGGGCGGTACTGGAACTTTTCGGTATCGAGGTACTCCTCGCTCCCGGGGCGCAGCGCCACATGCTCATAGAGCTCGAATCCGCTATAGATCCCATAGGTCGGCGAGAGCGTTGCCGCGAGAACGGCGCGAATCGCGAACGCGGCTGGGCCCCCGTATTGGAGGTACTCCGGAAGGATGTCGGGTGTGTTCGTGAACAGATTGGGACGCATTGAGACGGCCGCAGGCCCGGCGAGTTCGCGACTGTAGGCCTCAAGATCGTCCTTCGTGTTGCGCCAGGTGAAATAGGTGTAGCTCTGCTGGAAGCCGACCTCGGCAAGCGCCCGCATCATGGGCGGCCGGGTGAATGCCTCGGCTAGGAACAGCACATCGGGGTCGGTGGCCTTAATTGAGGTGAAGAGCCGGTCCCACATCCACACCGGCTTCGTGTGCGGATTGTCGACCCGGAATATCCGGACTCCGTGCGAGACCCAGAACCGCACGATCCGCTCGACCTCGGCGTAGAGGCCCTCGGGGTCGTTATCGAAGTTGAGGGGGTAGATGTCTTGGTATTTCTTGGGGGGATTTTCGGCGTGGGCGATCGTGCCATCGGCCCTGGTGGTGAACCACTCGGGGTGCTCGGTCACCCAGGGGTGATCGGGAGCGGCCTGAAGGGCGAGATCGAGGGCGATTTCCATGCCGTGGTCGGTAATGGCGGCGACGAAACGATCGAAGTCCGCGATGGTGCCGAGATCTGGATGGATGGCATCGTGACCGCCGTCCTTGGAGCCGATTGCCCATGGCGATCCCGGATCGCCGGGCCGGGGCGACAGCGTCCCGTTCGGTCCCTTTCGGTTGATGGTCCCGATTGGGTGGACCGGTGGGACGTAGACGACGTCGAACCCCATCGCGGCGATGGCTGCGAGCCGAGGAGTCGCGCTGGCGAAGGTGCCGGAGCGTGGCGGATTCAGGGTCGATCCCTCACTTCGGGGGAAGAACTCATACCAGGATCCGACGAGGGCACGGCGGCGCTCAACGCGCAGGGGCCATGGTCCGCTTACGGTGACGTCCTCGCGGATCGGATACATCTCGAGTATCGAGGCGATACGCGGATCGGTGCTCGCGGAGAGTCGCACCGGCACTGGCAGGGTGCGCGTGCGAAGGGTTCGCCCTGCGGCGAGGAGCAGTTCGCGCGATGCCGGCGGCGTTGGCATGCCTGCCGCTGCTGCGGCACGTTCGAGGAGGCGGGCTCCCTCCTCGAACTCAAGTTCGACATCGATACCGGCAGGGATCTTGATGCCCGCGCGATGCTGCCAGGTTCCCCACGGGTCCGACCAGGCCTCGATGTCGAAGGTCCAGTCGCCCAAGGCGTCGGGCCGGACGGTCGCAGTCCAGCCGTCGAGTCCGTCGCCGGTAGGCACCATTCGCAGGCGGACGTGCGCTGCTCCGTCGGGTCGGCGCAGCACCACTTGGACGCCGAGGGCATCGTGACCCTCACGAAAGCAGGTGGATCGGATGGGAATCGCCTCACCGACGGCGGCGGCTGCCGGGCGGCGTCCACCAAGGACCGACGGCTCGACATCGGTGATGGGGAACCGGCCGGTGAGCATGA
>CAMDKQ010000217.1 GCA_945901095.1 Bifidobacterium breve | reverse complement strand
GACACATTCCAGTCGATCTCGCCGTTCGAAAACGCTAGATCGGCCCGTCAATCAGCGTGCGATGAGCCCGCATCGGCCTGCCCATCACCCCCTTCTCTGCAGGCAGCGACGGCTCAATCCGAGCCCACATCTCGTCAGAAAGAGCAGCGATACGTGACATGTCCCCGTAATCAGGCCTCACACCCGCTCAACATTGCAGACACTCCTTAGTGGCAGGGGCGCACGAGTGACACAACAGCGCCCAGTCCGTGAACTGGCCCGTTGGTTCTCGGCAGGATGAGCGTGCGGATGCCGAGCGCGGTGCCCCCGCTGTCATCGCGACCGCTGTCGCCAACCATGAGCGCTTCGTTTGCAGGGCAGGCGATTGCGTCAAGGGCCGTTTGGAAGATTCGAATATCCGGCTTCACCAGGCCCACTTCGCATGACAGGACGACTCCATTGATGAGCGGTGTGAGGCCCTCGCGATCGAGCACCGTCCGGATCGGGACCCCGGCATTGGACAGCAGGCACACCTTGACCCCCAACTCCTGTAGGGCCTCCAAGGTGGGGACCGTGTCCTCATATGCATGCCACACGTCGAGCATGACCCCGTAGAGGGCCGCACCGAGCACCGGGTCGATACCGGGGCCGGCAGCGAGGAGCTCGTGGAACACTCGTTCATGTGCGGCGAAGGATAGGTCTCGTGTGCTCTCGGGATCGCTGATCCGTGCGCCCTCCCAGATGAGGTCGAGGAAGGACTCGAGTGCTGCGCGCTCATCGGCCGCAAGCGGGGTCGGAGACCTGAGAAGTGCGGCATCGAGCCAATGGCTCGCGTTTCCCTGATCGATGAGTGTTGAGTGAATATCGAAGATGACGCCCGTGACGGGCGGGACGCAAATGTGGGCCGCACGACTCATGGAGGGAGCGTAGTGCGGCCCACAGACCAACTAGGCGGTTGCCGCGGGCGGAACCGGGGCCTGCGTGGCGTCCTCTTTGCGATCGGTGAGACTGCGCAGGCCGAAGCCGGTGAGGATGAACAGGGCGCCGAGTCCGACAACGAGGGCCGAGACCCCGAAGGCGACCACGGAGGTGAACAGCGAGGCGCGTAGGAATGAGCCGGTCATTGCCGTCTGGCGAAGCGGATCCTCGCGATCGAGTTCTGCGTACGTCTTGCCTCCAGTGGCCTCGGTCGCATGTACCTCGATGATCATGGCCTCGCAGTACGCCTGAAAGGGTCCGCTCACGGCGTTGCCCCCGAGGCAGGCATCCTCAGAGACAGTGATGCGCTCATCGGCGAGGGTTGAACCGACCATGTCGTAGCTCACGGTGCCCGCGAGGGCCATAACGGCCCCCACCACGATGAGCACGATGGAGATCCAGGATGCAGCGGGGGACTTTCCTTGTGTTGCCATGGTTTTTCTCCTCATTTGATTGTCGTGACTGCACTGTCGCGTGGATTGAGGAGTGGCAGATAGTGACCTTCGTAGGGATTCGATAGTCAAAGGTCCTGTCCCATGTCGCCCGTGCCGTCGTGAGCGAGGAGGCACCCTCACCGATCGAATACCCTGTGCTTCGTGAGCACTGAGCAGCCCGACGTCGATGTAGAGCCCGAAGAGGACCTACCCGAGCAGATGCGGATCCGGCGCGATAAGCGCGAGCGCCTCACCGATGCGGGCATGGATCCCTACCCGGTTCAGGTGCCGATCACCTCGACCATTGCTGGTGTTCGCGCTGCCTACCCTGATCTTGAACTCGATGTGGCGACCGGCGAGAAGGTTGGCATCGCAGGTCGAGTTATGTTCGTCCGCAATACCGGCAAGCTTTGCTTCGCCACCCTTCGCTCCGGTGAGGGCACTGAACTACAAGCGATGTTGTCCCTTGCCAACGTTGGCGAGGAGCAACTTGACTCGTGGAAGGCTCTCGTTGATATCGGCGATCATGTGTTCGTCAGCGGTGAGGTCATCACCTCCAAACGTGGTGAACTGTCTGTGCTCGCCGACACCTGGTCGATGGCCGCGAAGGCATTGCGTCCGCTGCCTGTCGCCCATAAGCCACTGAGTGAGGACACCCGGGTCCGCCAGCGCTACGTCGACCTCATCATGCGGCCGGAAGCCCGCCAGATGGCGCGTACTCGCGTGGCGACGGTGGCAGCGCTTCGCCGCAGCCTGGACTCGCGAGGATTCCTTGAGATTGAGACTCCGATGCTTCAGACGATGCACGGTGGCGCGACGGCACGTCCGTTCGTCACCTCGTCCAACGCATTCGACCTTGAACTCTTCCTGCGGATCGCACCGGAACTGTTCTTGAAGCGAGCGGTCGTCGGCGGCATTGAGCGGGTATTTGAGATCAACCGCAACTTCCGCAATGAGGGCGCTGACTCCACCCACTCTCCCGAGTTTGCAATGCTCGAGTTCTATCAGGCCTACGCCGACTATCGCGATGTGGCAGCCCTCACGCGTGAGCTCATTCAAGAGGCAGCCCTGGCTGCCGTCGGCACCCTTGAGGTGGTGCACGCGGACGGCTCAGTCCACGACCTCTCGGGGGTCTGGCCGGAGATCTCGCTCTATGGTTCGACCTCGGACGCCGTCGGGGTCGAGATCACGCCAATGACGGGCCGCGCGGAACTGCTCGCACTCTGCTCGAAGGCGGGGATCGAGGTGCAGCCGACAGCGATTGCCGGCAAGCTCGTCGAGGAACTGTTCGAGCATCACGTCATCGACTCCTTCGAGGGTCGACCGGTCTTCGTCATGGATTTCCCGGTCGACACCTCGCCGCTCGTGCGTGACCACCGCACGGATGCCGGCAAGGTGGAAAAGTGGGACCTGTACGTCAACGGTTACGAGCAGGCCACCGGCTACTCCGAACTCGTCGACCCGATCATCCAGCGCCAGCGGCTCGTGGAGCAGGCAGCGCTCGGCGCCGGTGGCGACGTCGAAGCGATGCGACTCGATGAGGACTTCCTGCGAGCGCTGGAGTACGGCATGCCGCCGTCGGGAGGAGTGGGCCTCGGTATTGACCGACTCCTCATGACCCTCACTGGCCTCGGTATCCGTGAGACCATCCTGTTCCCGCTCGTGAAACCCGAGCGATGAGAACGATTATTCGGCCGGCCCAGACCGGAGACGTGCGAGCAATTCGGGCGCTCGTTGACAGCTTTGCGGGCGATGGTCCTCGCATGCTGAAGAAAAGCATGGTGACGCTCTACGAGGACGTGCAGGAGTTCGTTGTCGCAGTCGATGAAACCTCAGGTGGTGAGGTACTCGGCTGCGGGGCCCTCCACGTCCTGTGGGAGGACCTCGCCGAGGTGCGCACCGTCGCCGTCGCGCCGGGCACCCAGCGCAATGGCATCGGGTCCGCTGTCCTCCGTGAACTGCTGGCGAGGGCTCGAACCCTTGGCATCAAACGGGTTTTCTGCCTGACCTTTGCGACCGAGTTCTTTGGTCGTCATGGGTTCGTGGAAATCGACGGTGTGCCCGTCGATCATTCGGTCTACGAGCAACTGCTCGACTCATATGACGAGGGTGTGGCCGAGATGCTCGGGCTTGAGCGTGCAAAGCCGAATACCCTCGGCAACCACCGTATGCTGCTGGTGCTATGAGGCTTATCCCCGCGGTCCTTGCTGCCTCCCTGCTCGGACTGGCTTTCCAAGCGCCGGCAGCTGCTGCCGAAAAGCCTCTTGCCGGGCGCATCATCGTCCTCGATCCCGGCCATCAACTCGGCAACTCGAACCCGAAGTTCGCCAAGGAGATGAGTGCGACGAAGTTCAACGGGTCAATTGTCAAGGGCTGCAACACGACCGGCACGGCGACGAATGCCGGGCTACCCGAGGCGACCTTCAACTGGCGGGTCGCCAAGCGGCTCCGCACCCTGCTCGAGGAACAGGGTGCGACCGTGGTGTTCACCCGCTCATCGAACTCGCGTGATGCCTGGGGCCCCTGCACCTGGGACCGGGCCAGGATCGGCACTGAGGCCAAGGCCGACGCCATGATCAGCATCCACGCCGATGGCGCTCCCGCGAGCGGTCGCGGGTTCCACGTCATTGCGCCTAGCGCCATTAAGGGCTGGACGACCGACGTCGCGAAGCCGGGCCGCCGGCTGGCCCGCGCGATGATCAGCGGCATGACTCGCGCCGGTGCCGAGCCTGCAACCTACCTGTCGAGCACGCTGTCGATCCGCGGTGATCAGACCACGCTGAACTTCAGCGACGTCCCGACGGTGATCGTCGAACTCGGCAACATGCGAAACAAGGCGGACGCCGCGCGAATGTCGACGACGCAGGGGCAGCAGCAGTACGCCGATTGGATTGCAGCGGGGATCGAGTCCTACTTTTCCTGAGTTGGCGATTCCGGCTTGAGTAAGCGACGACGTTCGCTCGAGGTCTCGCCGTAGCCCTCCTTCAGGTGCTCGAGGGCAAGGGCGTTCATGGTGTCGGCATCGGTTGAGGCCGCCGCCTCGACCAAGGCTCGATGCTCGCCCACCATGCGGTGGATGTGCTGGGGGTCGCTCACGTACTGCCGGGTGATGAGGCGATTGACCGGCTTGTTCCAGAGTTCCCCGAGTATTGAGATGAGTGCGCGATTCGTGCAGGGGGCGACGAGGGCAATATGGAAGTCGCGGTTGAGTTCAAACCAGGGTGCGTTGGGATCGGCAGCACGCTCCGCCATATCGTCGACGAGGGCCCGCAGGAGGGTCAGTTGACCGGGGGTGTGGTGGCCGAAGGAGAGCCGAACGGCGAGGGACTCGAGGCTTTGCCTGACCTCGAAGATGTCGTGGATGTCCTGCTCAGCGAGGTCGTTCACGAGGTAACCGCCACCTGAGATCTGAGTGACGAGGTTCTCGTGGGCGAGTCGGAGCAGCGCATCGCGCACTGGTGTGCGCGAGACGCCGAGGGCCTCGGCGACCTGCTCCTGCACCAGTTGGGTGTTCGGCTCGATCTGGCCGGTCACGATGCTGTCGCGGACGCTCTCATAGACGCGGACGGCGAGGGGGCGCGGATCTTGGGCAGTTTTCGCGAGGCTGCCGGCGGGGCGGACGAACGACATGCTCACAGCAGTGCTCCTTCCCATCCTTCAGTCGACATGTGTTCGTCTGAGGAGACCCTATGGCTGATGGTTCGACAAGATCTTCGGTTCGTTAATGTTTCGATAACGCCCCGCACACGCTTCGTCTGCTGTTAGGTTTCGGACTGTATCCAATGTATCCAATGTATCCCGGAGGCGACATGTACATCCTCAACACGTGGTACGTCGCGGCCTGGACAACCGAAGTGATTCGCGAGCCGATCCGCAGGGTGATCTGCGAGATCCCGGTAGTGCTCTATCGCAAACGCGACGGTGGTGCGGTGGCCCTCGAGGATCGCTGTGCGCATCGTGCGTTTCCCCTCTCGGCCGGACGTGTCGTCGACGATTCGATTGAGTGCGGGTA
>CAMDKQ010000216.1 GCA_945901095.1 Bifidobacterium breve | reverse complement strand
CAGCACATCGCCACTGCCAACGATTGGGGCAGCAGCCCTGGTGGGTCGGGCAGGCCTGGGCCGCCCTGCCCCCATTGCCATCGGACCATCCCCGTCGCAACGATGAAGTGCGACGACTGCCGAAGGACTCCTTCTCGCTAGTCGCCGCTCCTCTTATTGACGCGGATGATCTCCCTGCCGGGAAGCTTCATGGAGTACTCGTGGCCGAGTTCGTCCGTCAGGCAGACGACTCGCACCTGGGTGTCCGCGCTCTTGACCAAGTACTGGACGCGGACGCGGCGTGCCGTGCTCGGCACGCGAAGCAGGATCTGGCCGGGACTGGTGACGACGATGCGGTCGACGCCGAGGTCTTCAGCGAGTCCGACAGTTGCCTGTGCCGCGTCGGTTGGCCACAGCGGTCCGGTCGTGTTGCCAATCCAATCAAGGGCCTCAGTGATGGAGTTAGCGACGACGGGCTGGAAGCCGAGGATGCCCGCGGCGTATCCGTTCGGCATCGGCGCAGCCGTCAACCACGCCCACACGGCTTGGGCGACCGGTACGGGGTCGAACTGGATCTGTTCGGCTATCCGCACGGACCCCGCAAGGTCGCTCGACTCGTCCGGGATGTACCAAAGCGAGTCTCCGAACAGTCCGGGGAGGCTTCCGTCCGCTCGCAGGCGGGTGAGGATCTTGTGGCGATGCCAGCCAGACGTCAGCATTGTCACGTCGTGAACCGCCACGAGCCAGCCATCTCGTCCCAGAGCCGTGACCGTCACCTCGCGGTCATTTCGCGATTGCTGGCGAATCGTCGCGGCGTACCCATAGTCGCGCCACGCTGACAGATGGGCCTCGAGATCCTGCGGCCGGTGAACGGGGATCGCGTCACCTTCCGCTGGGTTCCACACCAGAGCCGCATCTCGACGAAACGCCACCAGACCGCTCACGGCGCGGTCCTCGTGTCGGCCGCAAGCGCAATAGTGCCTTGAACCGAGACGTCGCTAACGTCGTGAACCGTCCACTCGTCTCCGTTGATGATGATGACGGCGAGCCGAGCGATCTGCTCCACCTGGGCACGCTGCAGGGCATCGAGCTCGACAGCATCGTCGAGAAAGACCCAGTCGAACTGCCCCTGGGTGAACCTGCCAGTGGCGAGCGCGTTCCTGACATCCATCGGGTAGACCGCTGCAACCTTCGGGTGCTTGCGGACGAGCATGTTGAGCATTGCCTGACTGAAGTCAATAGCGGCGTAGCGCTCCGGACCGACCAGCCCCAGGTCGAGGACGCGACCCGTGCCGCATCCCAGGTCGAGGACGTGGGGCGGGTACTTACCGTGCACCTTGGCCAGGATGCGCCTGACGCGGTCGGCCTCGCCAGTTTTACCCGGATGCTCAACATCCCACGTAGTTGCGACCTCGTCGTACGGCGTCTCAATGCCACTGGTAGTCGAAGGCGCATTCTGGATGCCGTAGTTCAACTCGGTGGTTGCTCGGTTCACGAGCGTCGCATCCGTGAAGTGTCGGTCTTCGGTCCACCACCGGTACTGGCCGTCGGGGCTGACGAGGTAGATTTTGGTGAGCGAGTAGTACTTGCCTGGTCTGCCGAAGGCGTGGATCACGCGCGCAGCACGAACGATGTCGTCGTGAGTCACACCCGGCGTTCGATTCTGGACCACGTAGTGGTGAGGCGCTGTCTCGGCGTAGGTCTTCGCGAAGGTCCACTCGCGCATGGCGGCAAAGGCCAGCCACCAGTCGAGGTCGTTCCGGGTGATCCGTCCCTCAATCATGAGTGGTCCTCTGCGTGTGTCCGTGTCGACTTCCGATCCCACGATGGCACCACGGTATGACAGTGGACGTGGCCACGACCTCGGTCTCGTTGGTCACTGCTTGACGAGCCTGGATCCGCGACATCGCCGCCGGATTCGTGATGCGCCGATTTCCTCCAACGGGCTGCTAGAGACGCCCGCCCACGCTAGGTTCGTAACATGGCCTACGGGGGAGGTACGCGGTGTCGACCGACGTAGTCACGACGCTCCTTCCGGCGCTGACGCAGCCGTGGCGCGAGGAGTTCAACATTTTCAACGTCATGCACCACGGGACGCACGAAAAGCAGCTGTCGAACATCTTCACTTGGCTTCTGGACGCTGAAGGGAGCCACAATCTGGGCGACCGCTTCCTGCGGATCTTCCTGAATGAGGTCAACCGTCACCCTGCTGCATCGGTCCCATTCGGAGCTTTCACGGTTGAGCAGGAGCGAAACACCGCCGAGGATGGCATCTCTAAGGACATCTCCGACATCGTCCTGGTCGGTGACGATGCGGTCGTGGTGATCGAGAACTACTACATGTCTGACGCGCACTTTCACAACTACCAGACGTACCTGGATTACGGGAAGCGGCGTGGCGGCGCCTCCGCGACATGTGTGGTCGTCATGCTGTGCGGATACGTGAACGAAAACGCGTGGGCTGAGGACCATAACAAGGACTGGCAAAGCGCTCCCGTCGTTACTTACACGACGCTGCTCTCGGCGCTTTCCGCTGAGCTCTCCGGGGAGGATCCTTACCGAGCTCGCAATCCGAAGCCTGCCTGGTTCATCGACCAGTTGGTGAGCTACTTCGTGAAGGGGACCCCAGTGAACGAGGACTTGATCGCATTCGTCGCTGGGATGTGCGACACCGGCGAAGCCGAGCGCTACCGCGTCAAGGACCAAGCCGGTGAGGCTGATCGTTTCGCCCAGACCTTCAGCGAGCTGGCTAGGCAGCGCTTCATCGAAAGTCGAGGGGTTCTCTCGCGAGTCAAGAGCGCCTTGCGGACCTATTCGACTGGTCCATTGCTGAACCAGATCGAGACGGCGACGCAGACGAGACCCTTCGGTCAGGTCTCTGCGACGTACCAAGGGATCTACGAGTGGACCATCAACTTCCTGCCTGCCGTGCAAAACCCAGAGGAACACGCCATGGGCACCGGAGAGGGCGCGCCAACCCAGCCCGTGGACGGAGGTGCGGGACGGTTGCAGGTGAAGTTCGGACCGTCTGCCTGGTTCGCCAACGAATCACCTGAGGGACGCAAGTCCTTCCCGAAGAACGTTCCTCCGGACGAGGCGGACTACACGCGCCTCTTCCTCA
The DNA here is from genome assembly GCA_945901095.1 of Bifidobacterium breve. GTDB lineage: Bacteria > Actinomycetota > Actinomycetes > S36-B12 > S36-B12 > WLND01. The sequence continues at coordinate 2,363 of CAMDKQ010000216.1, read as the reverse complement.
CCTGGAACGGGGAGATCCGCCAGTCGAAGGTCTCGATGCTGGACGTCCTCGAGGGCCTGCCCGACACCGACACCCGACTGCGGGACGAGGTCCTGGCGCTGGTCCATCCAGACCGGTGAACGACCGGGCGCCGTCCGCGACCTGGTCACCGAACCGTAGCTGTCCGGGAAACTGGGTCATGCTCCAACGGCTTTGAACGGGGATGAGATGACCGAAGCCGAACACTTCTGTGAAGCAGCCGCACAGGACCTGGCTGCCCTGGAGCGAATCGCGGGTGCTGTTGGCAACCTCCCGCAGATTGACGGCCGGGACAGGGGTCGGCCAATCACGTTGTTCGCCCATGTTTGAGCGATTGTCCGACGATGCTCGCAGCGTGATGGTCCTGGCACAGGAGGAAGCCCGTCTCCTGTGCCACCAGTACCTCGGGACGGAGCACCTGCTCCTGGGCCTGATCCGCGAGGAGCGAGGAGTCGCTGCACAAGTGCTCGAAACCGTCGATATCCACCTCGATTCCGTGCGTGTTCAGGTCAAGGTAATCGTCGGTGAGGGTGACCAACGACCTTCCGGCCGTATCCCCTTCACGCCCAACGCGGAAGCAGCGCTTCAACGTTCGCCACGACTGGCCGGGACGTTCGCAGACCCCTGGATCAACACCGAGCACATCCTGCTCGCAATCATCGACGGAAACCAGAACTCCGCCCTCAAGGTCCTGCGAGCGCTGGACGTGAACCTCGACACGCTGCGTGCGCTGCTCATGGCAATGGCGCCACTCTGAGAACGGTCACGTTCACAGACGGGGCTGCCCTCCATCACCATCCATCCTTCGACCACTTCCTTGGTGCAGTGGGGCTTGCTCAGTGCGCTGTGAGTTGCGCTGTGAGTTGCGCCGGGGCGTGCGCAGTTCACCCGGATTCCCTTTCGAGTCCCTTCAGACGCCATCGTTCGTGTTAGCGCCTCAACACCCGCTGGTCGTGTGTCGACCAATTGGTGCGGTCGGTTTGAGCACTCCCATAGCGGTTGCCTCATCACGCGTGCATGCCAAGAGTGACGTTATCGTTGGCCGGGCGGGTCGCTGTGGCCTTGCACTTAGGGGGAGAAGTCATGAAGGTTTTCAGGGTCATCCTGCTCGGCATCATCATTCTCGGGGCGCTCGTCGTCACGGCCGGTTCGCTCGGGTCTGCACCAACTGCCAGCTCGCCGAACAACTACGAGAGCCTCGTCACCGCCGCGATGGCGGATTACGAGGCCAACGCTGCGACGAGCGAGAACGTCTACCAGCAGCAGGTGACGGCAGCATGGGCTGCGAAGGACCTGCTCATGGTCATCGGCAAGCAGAACGCCGTCGTCATCGACCAGAACGCGATGATCATCGACAATCAGAACGAATCACAGAATCAGACCCGCGGGCTCATCGCGCTCGGTGCGCTCCTCATCCTCTCGGTGGCGGTCATCGGAATGACCCTCCTCGATCGGAAGCCGGCGGAGCCGGCCGCGCCCGCGGTGCAGGTCACGCCGATCGTGCCGCCCGCGCCGACGAACCCTGAGCCGCAGCTCACGACCTGACGGGCAGGGAAGCCGCGTCACGAGCGCGTGGGGAGAGTGACGTCGAACGGAACGCCCCTCTCCCCACGGGCATGAGCTGACCGGACGACGACTAGTAGCGTGTCGCCTTTAATTTGATGGTTATTTGTGGTCCGCTCCTCTGGTTGATACTTGACCAGAGGGAGTTGATGTCGTGCCTCGTCCGAAGGAGTTCACGGTCCGCTTGAAGGCGGCTGATCGTGTGAAGTTGACCAAGGTGGTCTCGTCCGGGACTCATCCTGCCCGGATGATCACGAGGGCCCGGGTGCTGCTGGCGTTGGACGAGTCGCAGGGCGACGCGCCTGATCGTCGGGTGGTGGCCGAGCGTGTCGGTACGTCGGAGAGCACCGTGTACCTGTTGGCGAAGGCGTTCGCGACTCAGGGCGGCGGGGTCGAGGAGGTGATCGGTCGTAAGAAGCGGGCGACGCCTCCGGTGGAGCCGAAGGTGACGGGCGATGTCGAGGCCAGGCTGATCGCGCTGGCGTGCAGCCAGCCGCCGCCGGGGCGTCAGCGGTGGACGCTGCGACTGCTGGAAAAGCATGTGCTCTTGACGGAGGGGATACCTCCGATGGACCACTCCACGATCGGACGGGTCCTAAAAAGGGGGCGCTTAAACCTCACCTGAAAGCATGCTGGACGATCCCGCCGCACGCCAACGCCGCGTTCGTCGCGGCGATGGAAGACGTCCTGGCTGTCTACGCCCGGCCTTACGATTCGGCCTATCCGGTGGTCGTGATGGACGAGAAGCCACTGCAGTTGCTCGCCGATGCCAGGCCTGGCAC
>CAMDKQ010000215.1 GCA_945901095.1 Bifidobacterium breve | reverse complement strand
CGTGGCCGGCTACGAGCCGACCAACGCCGACCTCGCCGACTGGACCAGCCAACTCGTCGACTTCGACACCAACACCCAAACCCGCGCCGACCGGCGTGAGTCGACGTTTTCCTGAATGTCCGATTGCCCCGTTCGGGCGTTATTTGGCCGGTGGAAACCATCCCGCTTTCGCGGCTGTCGGGCTCCACCTCGCTGTGTCGAGGACGGCGAACTGAATCTTCACCGTCGGCTTGCGGGTCTGGGTAAGAATCTTGAGCGCATTGGTGATGGAGGTCCTAATGGCCGCTGTCGCGTCGGTCACTTCGCCCGTTATCACGTAAACCGTCGGCTGGAGATGACTCTTGAGAATGGCGTCGTCGTAGGCGAGTAGAAAACGTCGGTAACTCTCGAGCGTCGTCTTTTTTGTGACCTCCATTTCGATGGCTTGCGGTAGTTTTCCTTGAGTGAGCAGTAAGCCGTCGGGACGCTTGACTCCTCCGCTTTCCTTGCCCGCGATGGTTCCCGCGTCGAGAATCCACGACTTGAAATGACCGGCGAATTGCTGCTGAGCCCAAGGTGCCTGTGACTGAATGCGGGCGGAAAGAATCCCCGAGGCTGCTGCCGCCGCCACCTCCCTCTCGGTCACGAAAACGCTGCCACTGTTGCCTTCCTGAAATCTGAGGCAGCACGCCACCAATGCGTCCGAATGGGTGATGACCTGTGCCGATGGACGGCTCATGCGAAAGCCTTCGGCCGTGCCCATACCTGACCACCTGAGCGTGAGTCGGGTGACCGTGTAGAGCGTCTCCGATGCGAAGCCTCGGCTGCGGTCATTGAGTAAGCCGAAAGCCACCAACTGCGCGAGCCGGCGTTCGAGATTGCGGGGTTTCGTGCCGACCAGGAGGCCCAGATTTCGTTTGGACAGCCAGCCAAAAGCAACCACGAGTTGGAGCAAATCCCTGTCGCGGTCTGTAAAAAGCATCCCCCCACGATTGAGGCTGGCTCGGCGTTTCCGATTGGTGGCTTTCCGCTCACCGCTGGAGAATCTAATGAGGTCTTTCCGAGGGGCGACTGTTTGCTTCCGGTAGCGATTGGAGGAGGTTTCGACCGTCGCCGCTGCGCGTGTTGCCGCCACGATTTCCGCCGCCACGCTAACCACTGTCGCCTCTGCCGGCTTGATTTCCACCGTCGCGGGCACGTAGGCGATGACCGGTTGAAAGTCTGATGTGGGGTTCCTGCGTATAACTCGATTAGTGGCCATATTCAGGTAATCGGCACGGACTGACCGGTGTAGGCGTGTAACTTCCGCGTGTAGCCCGCTCACATTTTCCACGGGTAAACCGCCGCCTCACCGTTTGCTGGGAATACGCTTGTTTGGCGCTCTATTTGGCTCTCTTGGCGCGGTATGTGCGGTGTTGGTCTGTGAGCCTGCAGGCTTGCTTGCCGACGGGCTAACTTCTCGCTCGTGTGCCGCTAACGCTTCCTCCGAGCCCCCCGCCAACTCCGGTCGTTGCCGTTCCGTCAACACCCGTGTCGGGGGACATCGACGGGCGCTCGTTCGTGTGCTGTGTATGACTCGTGAATGTTGGAGCCACCCGTCGATGTCCCGACACGGCGGCGCCAGCCGGCGGGGATGGCGGGGCAACTCGGAGGGCGGCGGACTGACACCTTGCGCGATCTCAACTCTGAATTGGACCGGTCAACTCGGGCGACTCTGGTTAGCCCTGCGAACCTAGGGGTGACGAAGTTAGCCAGTGGCCGATGTCGACTGCCGAGCAAACCTGAGCCCCCACCAGCCGGTGACCGCGCTATCAATCGTCGGTTCCCGCTTGCACAGGTGCCGACCTCGGCCAGCCAAAGCAAACAGGCGTGCTCCTTCGAGACTTCACGATCCGTGCATGATCGTGCGATCCCTTTGAGTCGTCTCGCGCACGTGGTCAACGGAGCGTGCTCTGCGAAGCCGGCTGAGGCTGCCAAGTGTCCCCGTCGGCCTCGTCGTCACCGCGCACCTCGCCTGCCCCCAACCCCTCGTCAGCACGCAGTTTGCGAAGTAAGCCGCTGAGCAGAAGAGCAACTCGCTCGACAAGCGAGTCGACTCAAGCGCACGACGTTCGCCCCCGCCCACCCTGACCTCACCGCGTAATCGCCCTGCAAAGCGCTCGACTCAAGCAGCCCAGCGCCGGCCAAGTGCGCCCCAAGGAGCGCATTCAGCAGCGAAAGAGTCTGGGAAACATCAACGAACAGGCAGGGCACGTGAAGGCTTCTTGCGCCGACCATCGACGCCGACGGGCTTCGGAACCGCCAACTTCTTTTTAGACTTCTCCAACACGCACGCGGCTCCAAGCATCTCGTGCCATGTGCCTCGTAGGCGTATCAGTTCCTCGCTGGGCGCCTCTGGGTGAAGGCGGAGCCACTGGCGGTATTCGGACTGGTTCGCTTCGATGAGGCCGGCGTTGCGCTCCGTGAGAGACCGCAACCACACCGCCAAGTGCAGAATGATGTCATCAACGGTCAATCCCGTATACACCCGAGGGAGTTCGTTCGCCGTGAGTCCGGCGGTCTCGCACGCAGCGGTCCAGGTCATAAACCGTCGCCTGTACGCGATGGGGGACGGCAGGCTGGCGCGTCGACTCTCGGTCTGCTGCCGGCGCCACGCTTCGTAGCGAACTTGAGCAAACGGCTCCCTGTCAGCGATGCCCAAGTCGCGTGCGCAGTCTCGGAGGGCCGTGACCATCTCCTGGTCGGTAATCTGCTGCTTGCCCGGCTTGGCCGGCGGTACGACATAGCCGCCGAACTGGATGAGCGCGAGAGGTGTCAGGTCCTCAACCCGGTAGAGGGGAAGGTCCAGACCCGTCGCGGTGTCGCGGCGGGTCGACCCTGGATTCGCGACCAGCCAGCGTGCGATGCGCAGCGTGTCAGCCTCGTCGCTCTCCAGCCGGATCGCTTCTGCGGCCTTGGACCCGGCAGCCTCGGCCTCGGTGGTCATGAACGGCGCGACCCTGGTCCTCACGGTTTGGGGGTTCACGAGAACCTGGAATTCGTCATAAAGGTAATCAGCGAGATCGGCGTATGACAGTCCCTCGCGCCGTAATTTGACGAGCCCGTCCATGAGGTCTTCCCATGGGAGGACTGTATAGGCACGGGCTCGGGCCACCATCGTGGAAGTAAGGACGCGGGGGCGCCCCCCGATTGCTGACTTGTCCTTCGCCTTCTTCGCCTCGGCAACCCGATTCATCATCAAGGTGCGTTCATAACTCGCCGCTGCGGAAAGCACGGCTATAACCAGCATTGACGAAGCCGAGCCATCGAGGGTGACCCCGGCCTCCGTGAGCGACCTGAATCGTATGCCACTCTCCTGAAGTCGGGTGAGTGTGGAGATGACATCGGGGAGGCTCCTGCCCCAGCGGTCGAGGCGAACGACGACGACCTCGATGTCCTCACCCGCTGCGGCGGCGGTGATGGCCTCCTCGACGAGGGACACGAACACGGCGCGGTCGGATTTCGCTCCCGACCCGATCTCGACGCGGATGTCGGTGATGCCTTCGGTGGTCAGGAGTGCGTGCTGTGTGGCGAGGTCTTGTGACCCGCTGCTGACTCATGCATAGGCGATTCGACGCATTTCTGGGTCCCCCGTTTCGTCTCGTGTTTCGTCCCTCCTGTAACACTGTCGTTCAGGGGTCTGACATAACTCGTGAGATACGTCCTCGGCGTCCGACGGGGTGTTCCGAGTGACCCGCTGGGGGCGATGCGTGGAGGTCCCTCGACACGTCGACGCCTGACGATTTCGTGGCATTGATCACTTCGCGCCCTTCGCTGCCCGGTATCCGTGCAGTCGCTCTGACCTCCTCAGCCGGAGGCGTATCGTGGGGTGTGTCGCTGCCGTGGAGGTGCCGTCGCTATCTCCCCCGTTAGTGGCTGGATTCCCGGCAGCGACACGATCCGACTCGATGTTCCACTGGCCGGTAGATTCTCAGGTAGGCCGGCTTCGGCCGAGGAGTACGGGGGAGTGCATGAGTATGAGGGCTTTTGGCCGCATGCCGCTGATGGCAGCAGGGGTACTGGCAGTGTCGGGGATTTTGCTTGCGGGATGCGCTTCCAGCAGCACTGAGGGCGACGTGCAGGCCCCAGTGCCGACTGCGGGCACGAGCGCCGGTGCCACGATCTCTGGCACCGGCGGTCAACTCATCGCGATCCAGTCGGACAACGTTGCTGCTGCGGGCTACGACGATGCGACGAGCACGATGCTCGTCGAGTTCAAAGATGGGTCGTTGTACGAGTACGCGCCGGTGCCGGTATCGGTCTGGATTGATTTCGTTGCGGCGCAGCCGCATCCGTGGAGCCGAGTTGGCAATCCGGTTCTGGTCCAGGGAGGGGTCCCGTATCGGAAAGTCCGCTGACTTTGTGTTCCGGGGGTGGTTGGGCACTCCTTCCGGGTGCCTCTTTTTGGTCGGCGGGGGAGCGCGGGGTGCGCTCGTTGACTTTCCCTTCTCATGCTGTCGAGTGTCTGTTTCCTGAAATGCGCTGTCTTCCTGGGCTGGCTGGCGTGCTTTGGGCGACTGAGCGTGCTCGTTGGGGGTGCCCGGTCCGTGCTGGCAGTTGGGTTCATCGAAGTCGTCGGGGGCACTCGGCGAACCAAGTCGGCTTCACCACTATCGGTGGTGACACCACCCTCATTGGTAGCAATGAAGTTAACGTTGTCGTCTTGGGACGCAGGGCGCACTCGTTGGCTGGTCTCCTTGCACGCTTCGTCGCCCACGTAGGCGAGCAGGCTCCGTCGCCTCCGTTTCCTACTCCTTGTCGAGGCTGGACGACCGTCCGCTCGCATGTGATGGTGTGAGAACGCGAACACAGGAGGACACTGCCAGCAAAATCGAAGTGGGGGTGGGCAATGACGATGTCACACCCAACCCCCACACGAAGAGGAGAAATCAATAGATTACTGGTTAGAAGGCCCGCGCCAAACACACAGCAATGTTGTACGACTTAGCCATATTCTGCTCGTTTTTTGATCCCTGGATTGGCTGGGTGTAGGCCTGCTTCGCGTTCGACTGGGAGGAAGTCCAGCAGTAGCCGTATCCCAGATCATTGTTCAGGACGTCGTTTAGCGCCGAAGCCTCGTTGTATGAGGGTACAAACCAGTCTGTGTACCCCCCGCTTGTTGATGCAATTGCTGCGTTTGCCGCACCGGATGAGCAGTAACCGCCTAGCGTGGCCATTGTCTGGGTGTTCGAGTAACCGGTTCCGATTGCTGCTCCAGTACCCGGTGATACGGACGTCGTCGCACCCGGTCCCTCGCACCAAGGCATCGGTGACAGCAGCGCTGTTTGTGCTTCCATGAACTGGCAGTTGTTGCTGCATGCCGCCGAGTATCCGTTACTCAACGAGAACGGTGTCGACACTGCAAGGAAAACGATGCCACCACCTGGGCCAACCTCACCGCACGAGTACTCCAAGCCCGAATTGCAATACGGGTTGCTCTTGCCCCCCAGTAGCGCAGGTGAGTCCGTCGGCGACG
>CAMDKQ010000214.1 GCA_945901095.1 Bifidobacterium breve | reverse complement strand
GGCAACCCCTCTGCAATCGCGACGAGAGCCGGTCCGTGCGATTCACCCGCGGTTAGCCAACGCACCATGCCCCACATCCTCTCAGACTGCAGCGATGACCGCGCAGACGAGGACACCGAGGAGCATGCAGGGTCCGAAAGGAATGGCTGTAAACCAAGTTCCGCGGCGGCGGATCATGACGAACAGCGCGACCGAAGCCCCGAGAGCGAATCCGATAAAGGTGCCCCAGTACACCCATCCCCAGCCCAACCAGCCAAGGAACAACCCCGTGACGAAACCAAGTTTCACATCGCCCATACCCAGTCCGGACGGGACGAAGAGGGCTAGGGCAAGCAGCGCAGCGATGCACAGGGCTCCCGACACCGACGCCCGAACGAACCGGCCGGGATCCGAAGCAAGGGCAGCCGCCCCTGCTAGAAAAGTGGTCGACAGGATCGCGAGAAGGAGCACAAGTCGATTGGGCAGCCGGTGTTCGGCAATGTCGATGACGCAAAGCCGGGCACCGAAGCCCACCAGGGACAGCCATGCAAGAACCTCGAAGACCACGGAGCGACCATATGCGCCGAGGAGCCTCGATGTCTTGGATCAATCCGTGCCTGTGGACAACGCTGGTAGCGCCGCAGCCATGGCCTCGAATGGCGCCGGCTGTCCCGTCATCAATTCAACCTGCCGAACCGCCTGCCATAGGAGCATGTCTCGACCACTCGCCACCCGGTCACTCGGCCACGCCTCGACCAGCGGAGTCGGCCAAGGATGGTACGAGGCATCAAGCAGCGTTCCAGTGGCGCCATCCGCACAACTAGCCCACGGCTCCGCCGCCGATCCCGGCAGGGTGCTGATCACGATGTCGGTGCGGAGGAGCTCGGAGCAAGGCGCGAACGACTCGGCGCGACTGCTGAGCCCGAACTGACCAGCGAGTCGAACGAGATCGTCGGCGGCCTCCGGGCGTCTGGCCACGATGAGAACCTCGCGCACCCCGAGTTCGGCGAGCGCAGCGATCGCACTGCGAGCAGTTGCGCCGGCGCCGAGGACGGTGGCTTGGCGGGGAGCCGAAACGCCTCGATCCGTGAGGCTCTGAACGATCCCGAATACGTCGGTGTTGGTGCCGCGCCACCCATGTGGGTCAGGGAGAACAGTGTTGACCGACGTGATGAGGCCAGCCACCTCATCCACGGTCTCGAGGAGTGGGATCACCGCGGACTTCAACGGCATCGTGAGCGACAGCCCAGCCCAGCACTCATCGAGTTCTGCGAGGAACGAGGGCAACTCGTCCTCGTCGACCTCATAGGACTCATAGGCCCAATCGAGTTGCAGCGCCGAGTAGGCAGCTCGGTGCAGAGCGGGCGACAGGCTATGCGTAATCGGTGACCCGAGGACCCCCGCGCGCTTCACCGTCCCTCAGCCCTTGCCCTTGTCGGCGAGGTACTGCTGGAACTGTGCCTTGTACTCCAGAAACTTCTCGTAGCTCTTCGTGAACTTCGTTTCTTTGGTGTCCGGATTCACGGCGACGAAGTACAGCCAATTGCCGGGGGCCGGAGACAACGCCGCTTCGATCGCGGCCTCGCCCGGGGAGTTGATCGGCGTCGGAGGGAGCCCAGTGTTCTCGTAGGTGTTGTACGGGGAATCAGTAGCGAGTTGATCGGCGTCGAGGCTGATCTCGTCTATACCAAGGGCGTATGAGACCGTCGAATCGAACTGCAGCGGCATGTCTGCTTCAAGCCTGTTGTAGATGACTCGCGCGACCTTCGCGAAGTCGCTTGGCACGCCCTCCGCCTGCACGAGAGACGCGATGATGAGGGCCTGATAGGGCGTGATACCGAGTTCATCAGCTCGGTCCTCAAGACCGATGTCGGTGCTCGCCTGATTGAATCGGGTGACGAGGGTGCCAAGGATCGTCTCGGCATCTTCATCGCCCGCAACCTCGTAGGTCGCTGGAAAGAGGAATCCTTCAGCGTTGTCCTCGGCCCAGTCTGGGAGGCCGAGCGTGTTCGGCTTCTCGAGTACCGAGAGCATGGACTTCTTTGTGATGTCGGTGGCCGCAGCGATTGCGTCGACGGATTCGCCGATGCGAAGACCCTCAGGCAGGACCACTCGGCTCTCCGCCCGTGAGATGGGGTCCAGCATGAGCTGCAGTGCCTCGCGGCCGCTCATCTGCAAACGCATGGTGTAGCGACCCGGACCGAGGCTCGCCGCCCGATCGTCCGCTGCGGCTGCGGCGACGAATGCATCAGTGCTTTTCACGACATCAGCGCCCTGCAGCGTCCGGGCGATCTTCGTCAACGATTCACCGCGATTGACCGTGATGACGACCTCGCCACTGCCTGCACCGGGGTAGTCATCGACCTCGAGGCTCGCACTGGCCCAGCGATACAGGGCGATCGCGAGAAGCGCGAAGGCAATGACGAGGACGACGGCAACGATTCGGCGCGCGACGCTTCCGCGATGGCGTGAAGGCGGAAGATCCGCCGATGTCATGAAAGTGTCGAGCTGACTCATCGTGATCCCTTTGCTCGCTCAGTGTCTAGATCAGACTGAAGAAGGATAACCGCCGACGCGCTATCGATGACGGATCTCGATGACTTGACCGAGCGACCGGCTGCATGCAAGCCGCGCTGGGCCTGGACCGTGGTAAGCCGTTCATCGACCATTCTCACAGGCACGGTGATTCCGGCGGATAAGGCGTCACTCCAGTTGCGGGCGAGGCCGGCCGCGCGCCCCTCCGATCCGTCCATGGACAACGGTAAGCCGACAAGTACCTCGATGGCCTCGTACTCGTCGACGAGCGCAGCCAAGGCCGCGATCGCTCGCTCATCCGCCGGAACTGCTTGGAGCGGGACGGCCATCAAGCCCTCAGGATCACTACGGGCGATGCCGATGCGAACGCTCCCGACATCGCACGCGAGGCGTACTCCGTTTCGCACGCAGTCAGGTCGCGAATCGCGCGAGGATCATCGACTCGACCGCTGCAAGCGCGGCGGTCACGCCTTCAGGCCGGGTTCCACCGCCTTGGGCGAGGTCATCCTTGCCACCACCTCGTCCGTCGATCGATGGCAGTGCCGTCGCGAGGAGGTTATTCGCCGTGACGCCGAGATCGATGGCGGTCTGACTCGAGGCCGCAATGATCGATGCCTTGCCATCAGCGATAGCCGCCCCAACAAGGACGACTGGAAGCTCCGGTCGACTTCTGCCCTTCGCTTTCATCACCATTTCGCGGAGATCAGCTGACGACGTTCCTTCGGGTGCCTCGAATGCCCACACCCGCACTGGCCCGATGTCCTTGCCCACTCCGATGATGCTGTCCATGCTCGCGATCAGTTGGGCACTTCGCGTCCTCGCTAGGTCGCGCTCGACGTCCTTAAGCGAGGTGATGGTCCGCTCTATCCGCTCGACGAGCTCATCGCCTGGTGCCTTCAACAGTTCACTCAACCGGTTCACGAGCAAATGCTCCCGCGCGAGGAATCGGTAGGCGTCAGCCCCAACGAGGGCCTCAACCCTTCGAACCCCCGCACCGATCGAGCCCTCCGAAAGGAAGGTCACGACCCCGAGCTGGCCGGAGCGCTGGGCGTGCGTGCCCCCGCAGAGCTCGTGGGCCCAGTCGCCGACCGACACCACCCGCACCTTGTCGCCGTACTTCTCACCAAAGAGCGCCATCGCCCCCATGGCGCGGGCCTCAGCCTGGCTCATGAGGTGGGCCGATACGACGAGGTCGTCGAGGAGAACCTCGTTCACCCTGGCCTCAACCTCCTGCAGAATTCCGGGGGCAACCGCGGTGGGGCTCGGAAAGTCAAACCTCAGTCGGCCGGGCGCGTTTTCCGAACCCATCTGGGTCGCGGTGTCGCCGAGACGCTCGCGGAAGGCGCGGTGGATGAGGTGGGTCGCCGTGTGCGCTCGAGAGATGGCGCGACGTCGCTGGATGTCGACCTCGGCCACAACTGCCTCGCCAGCAGCGATCTCACCGTTTGTAACCTCGCCGCGGTGGACGAACAGCCCAGGCACTGGGGACTGCACATCGAAAACCTCGATGACGGCGCCTTGGCCCGTCAGTAGCCGGCCGTGGTCACCGAGTTGGCCGCCGGATTCAGCGTAGAACGGCGAGCGGTTCAAGATGATCTCGACATGCTCCCCCGCTTTCGCTACATGCACCGTCTCGCCATCCCGAACGAGCCCGATGACGAGCGAATCGGTGGAAGACTCTCGGTAACCGACGAATTCGGTGGTTCCGCCCACATCAAGGATCTCCCGGTAGGCAGTTGTCGCGACAACTCCCACCTTCCGCTCGCGTGAATCAGCCTTGGCCCGCTCGCGCTGCTGCCCCATGAGGCGCCGGAACCCCTCCTCGTCGACGGAGAGCCCCTGCTCAGCGGCCATCTCCAAGGTCAGGTCGATCGGAAAGCCGTAGGTGTCATGAAGTGCGAAGGCCTGGCTGCTCGGAAGGGTCGTACCGCCGCTGGATTTCACCGTTTGCACCGCTGTATCAAAGATCGTGGTTCCGGTGCGTAGGGTCTGCAAAAACGCTGCCTCCTCACCCTCGGCAATCTGACGAACCCGATTCACCTCGTCCTTGAGCTCCGGGTACTGCGGCGCCATTGTGAGCACAGTCGCCTCGACAAGTTCACGCATAGACGGCTCGCCAGCGCCAAGCAACCGCATCATCCGAATCGTGCGCCGCATGATGCGCCGGAGCACGTAGCCGCGGCCCTCATTTCCGGGCAGCACACCGTCTCCGATGAGGAAGACGCAGGTCCGTGCGTGGTCCGCGACGATCCGCAGGGCGATGTCGTCCTTTTCAGTTTGGCCATACACCGCACCGGAAAGTTCGCACGCCCGATCGAGGATTCCTCGAGTCGTGTCAATCTCGTAGATATTGTCGACACCCTGGAGCAGCGCTGCCATTCGCTCAAGGCCCATTCCGGTGTCGATATTGCGCGCCGGCAGCGGCCGGCGGATATCAAAATCCTCCTTCGAGCGCACCGCGGAAAGCTCATCCTGCATGAACACTAGATTCCAGACCTCGAGGTAGCGATCCTCGTCCTCGACCGGACCGCCCTCACGCCCGTGCTCCGGACCGCGGTCATAGTAGATCTCAGAACATGGACCCCCAGGACCTGGCACACCCATCGACCAGTAGTTGTCCTTGGGCCCCCGGCGCTGGATGCGCTCGTAGGGCAGGCCCGCCGCACGGTGCCAGATCTCGATGGCCTCGTCATCGTCGGCATAGACCGTTGCCCACAGCCGCTCCTCGGGAAACCCGTATCCACCATCGGCAACAGATTTGGTGAGGAGTTCCCAGGCAAATGGGATCGCCTCCTTCTTGAAGTAGTCACCGAAGGAGAAGTTCCCCGCCATCTGGAAAAAGGACGCGTGTCGGGTTGTCTTTCCGACCTCCTCGATGTCGAGGGTGCGCACCACCTTTTGGACGCTCGTTGCACGCGGGTAAGGAGGAGGCGCCTCGCCGAGGAAGTACGGCTTGAACGGGACCATGCCGGCATTGACGAACAGCAGGGTCGGATCGTC
>CAMDKQ010000213.1 GCA_945901095.1 Bifidobacterium breve | reverse complement strand
TGGGCCTCTACGGCATCGATGAGGGCTCCTACTCAGGAGACGAGCAGATGTTCGACCTCGTCCACCAGATGCGCAGTCGCATTGTTACGAGCCCGGCGTTCACCGGCGATCGTGTCCTCGGTGCGATCCTGTTCGAGATGACCATGGATCGCGAGATCGAGGGCCTCGGGTCCGCCGCCTACCTTTGGGACGTCAAGAGGGTTGTGCCATTTCTGAAGGTCGACAAGGGCCTCGCCGACGAGGTTGATGGCGCTCAGGTGATGAAGCCGATGTCCGATCTCGATGCCCTCCTTTCTCGGGCGAAGGACAAGGGCGTGTTCGGGACGAAGATGCGTTCGGTCATCAAGCTCGCCAACAAGGCTGGCATTAAAGCCGTCGTCGACCAGCAGTTCGAGGTCGGACGCCAGATCCTCGCCGCCGGCCTCGTCCCGATCATCGAGCCGGAGGTCGACATCCACAGTCCCGAGAAGGCGGGCGCCGAGACCCTGCTCAAGGAAGCCCTCCTCGATCGGCTCGCAAGCCTCATCGACGACGAGGTCGTCATGCTCAAGTTGACCCTGCCAGAAGAGGACGACTTCTACGCTGACCTCGTTAGCCATCCCCGAGTCCTGCGGGTCGTCGCGCTCTCCGGCGGCTACTCGCGCGATGACGCCAACGCGCTGCTCGCCCGCAACCACGGCGTCGTCGCCAGTTTCTCCCGGGCGCTCACCGAGGGACTTACTGCGCAGCAAAGCGATGCCGAGTTCAATGCAGCGCTCGACGCCTCGATCGAGAGCATCTACCGGGCCTCGATCACCTAGCCTCAGGGATTGACGATCAGGCGTGTCCTCAGGCCGGGAAACCGCGCAAATCCCTGATCAGCGGTCACCAGCGTTGCATTCATGTCAATGCTCGCGCTCGCCAGTAGCGCATCGTGGATGTCGCCGCCCCGGAAATTCTTCCCGCGGACGAGGCCCTCGAATACTGCCCAGCGGCTTGGCCCTGCCTCGGTAATCCTGATGACCGGTGAGGCGAGGACGCTGTTCAATGCCTCCATTGCCTCGTCGAGCGTCTGTGGGCTCGTGAAGATTCGCCGGTTCGTGACCACCCTCAGAAAGCCCACGGCAACTTCGGGGAGGAGGGCGACTGGCTCGGTGCCGTGCCGCATCACTTCGATGGCGGTCAGCGCAACCTTGTGGTGGGAGGTATCCGGTCGAATCGCGTAGACCAGCACGTTGACGTCAAGGCAGAGCATTACTGCCATCTTCTTCGTCCAGAAAATCACGAACGGCGCTGTTGTCCGACAGGTCTACATCTGCAGCGAGCCCGAAGGGCTTGCTCGACACGAGCAGCGGGGGCAAACTCCCGGGGGCGGAGGCCGACTGGAGCGCCACCCGCAGGGATTCCTCAATGATCGAGGTGACCGTGCACCCGCGGTTGGCTGCGGTCGACTTCGCGAGCCGGTAAAGCGCATCGTCGATATTAAGGGTTGTGCGCATCCCTGCAGATTAGCATATTTCTGCAGGGATCTGCCGTTGTGTGGACGCCAACTCGTCCGCTCACGGACGGCTTCGAACTCGGTCCCGGTGTGTCGCCCCTGCTCCAGTCCTCCATACTCTCCGCTATGTCGCACCTACTTCAGACCCGAGTCTCCGACAGCATCTGGCAGGCCCTCACCGAACGATCACGGACGAGTGGTCAGAGCGTGAGTCACATCGTTCAGGCAGCACTCGCCGAGTCGCTCGATATTGAGCACCACTCCATCTTTCAGGTCTCGACCTCGGGTGCGCTCGTTCAGGGGCTCTACCAGGGCTGCGTTTCGGTTGCTGATCTGCGCCGGCATGGCGATCTCGGGCTTGGGACCTTTGAGGACCTCGACGGAGAGATGATCCTCCTCGACGGGCACTGCTACCAGGCCCGGTCCGATGGATCGGTCATCGAGGCCGACGACTCAGAGCTCACGCCATTCGCGTCCGTCGTGAACTTTGCGGCCGATTACGAAGAAAATCTCGCGGCCGTCCCGACATATGACGCCTTGACGGCAGAGATCGACCGCATGCGGAAGTCCGACAATGGATTCGTATCGATCCGCGCCACGGGCACTTTCACCTCCCTGAGCCTGCGCGCCGCCTGCAAGAGCGAGTCGGGGGTCGACCTCGTTGCGGCTACCGCCGGGCAGGCACTGTTCGACTTCGCGGACATCGCGGGCACCCTCGTCGGATTCTGGAGCCCTGCCTACAGCAAGTCCATCGCCATTCCCGGCCATCACATGCACTTCATCAGTGCCGACCGCCAGCACGGTGGTCATGTGCTCGACCTGTCGACCGATGCACTCTTCGTTGAATTGAATGACGTCAATGACGTCCGTCTCGCTATTCCGGAGACGTCGGCCTTCCTCGGAGCCGACCTGACGGGCGACACCACCGAGGCACTCGATATCGCGGAGCGCCACGTCCGGAGGGCTAACCCACAACCCGCGGACAACACTCAAACGTAGGGGTTTTCGGGATGTGATCCGCGATCCGGGCTCACGGCTTTCGCTCCAAAGGCTGGAAATCGGTGCGGCCCAGACCCCATTGCCCAGATCGAAAGTCGACGGGCCGGTATGGATGACCAGCCCACCGAGAAACCGATCCCCTATGTTCTCGGCTAGACCGTGATCACGCGGCCGGTACCGCCTGGTGGTCTCGAGGGGCGACTTCACGATGCGGATCGCTGGACTGAACTCCGCTGGTCAGGGCCTGCCCCTGTCCGATGATGGCGCGCTGATTTTGCAGCAGCGCAACCTGGCTCGAACGGAATGCACCGGATTCCAAGCAAATGGGCCCGTTCAGGTGTACATCATGAGCACGCCGCGATTCCTGGGCACGGTGATGGCGAATGCCGATGGGACGTTCACCGGCACGGTCCTACTTCCGGCCGACATCAAGCCCGGCCGGCACACCCTGCAAAGCAATGGTTTCACTCCCGACGGCAAGGTTCGGTCGGTCTCGGTCGGAGTGCTGCTCCGGGCTGTGAAGGCGACAAAGCACTCGAACGCCCGGGCGACGGTCTACTTCGGACCACTGTCGTCGGAGTTGAGCACCGAGAGCAAGGCAACCTTGAACACCCTCGTAAAGACGGTGGGCGCGAAAACATCTGCCACGGTGGTCGTCGGGTACGTCCAGGGTACGAGCTTCACGGACAACGATCTCGAACTCAGCACCGAACGCGCCCGCGCCGTCGCAGCGTATCTGCGGGGCCAGGGAGTAAAGGGGCGCACCGTAAGAGGAGAGGGCGTCGCACCAGAGGCGGGCGCAAAGGCCCGGCGCGTCCACGTCACCATCACGTATCGCATGTAGTAGCGAGACCAAGGAGCGGTTCGCGCATTGACGCACGAGTGCCCGGCGATGGAGATCAAGCCCATCGTCGGGCACCCGTGCTTTGACTCAGGACACCCCAAGCCCACGCAGTGCCCTGCGGTTCCGTAACCCTCGCCTCGTCGGCGGACGTACATGCGAGGATGGGAGGGTGAATTCCGACGCGACTTCGAAGGACCTACCGGGGCGCGCCCGCGTCGTCATCATCGGTGGGGGCATCATCGGCACTTCTATCGCCTACCATCTCGGTCACCTCGGCTGGAGCGATGTCGTGCTCCTCGAACGCGATCGCCTCACCTCTGGCACCACCTGGCACGCCGCCGGCCTCATGGTCTGCTACGGATCAATGTCAGAAACGTCAACGTCAATGCGCATGTACAGCCGCGACCTCTATGGGCGGCTCGAGGCTGAGACCGGCCTCGCCACCGGCTTCAGCCCGGTTGGATTCATCGAGGCCGCGGCTGATGAGGCACGACTTGAGGAGTACCGGCGGGTCGCGGCGCTCAACCGGGTCTTTGGCGTCGACGTCCATGAGATCACGCCGAAGGAGATCGCCGAACTCTTCCCCCTCGCCCGGACCGACGATCTCAAGGCCGGGTTCTATGTCCCCGGCGACGGACGAGTGAATCCTGTCGACGTCACGATGTCGATGGCAAAGGGCGCCCGCATGCAGGGGGTCCAGATCATCGAGGGGGTGCCCGCAACCGGGGTGGTCGTGAAGCGCGGACGCGTCGCGGCCGTCACCACCGACCAGGGCGATATCGAATGCGAGTTCGTCGTGAACTGCGCGGGCATGTGGGCGAGGCAACTCGGCGAAAAGTCCGGGGTGGGCATCCCCCTGCAGGCGGCCGAGCACTACTACCTCATCACCGACACCATCCCCGGCCTCGACACCGGCCTGCCCGTGTTCGAGGACCCGTCCTCCTACGGCTACTACCGCCCCGAGGGCGACGGCCTCATGATCGGTCTATTCGAGTCAGTCTGCGCACCGTGGCACGTCGATCGGATCCCCGAGACGTTCTCGTTCGGCGAGATTCCGCCGGACTGGGAGCGGATGGCGCCCTACCTCGAACGCGCGATGGACCGGGTCCCGGTCTCCCATGAGGTCGGCGTCAGAAAGTTCTTCTGCGGCCCGGAATCCTTCACCCCTGACCTTCAGCCGATCGTTGGGGAGTCGCCCGAGGTAGCGAACTACTTCGTAGCCGCCGGCCTGAACTCCATCGGCATCCTCACCGGTGGTGGGCTTGGCCGGGTGCTCGCGAACTGGATCGTCAGCGGCCAGCCGGATGTCGACGTCACCGGGTTCACGATCAACCGGCTCCAGCCCGGCCAGGCCACCCCCGACTACCGTGCTGCGCGAACCGTCGAGTCACTCGGGATGGTCTACGCGTCACACTTCCCGAACCGGTCGATGCTCACCGCTCGCGGGGTGGGGCTCTCCCCCATTCACGCTGGTCTCGTTGAACATCAGGCGTTCTTCCGCGAGGTCAGCGGCTGGGAGGGCGCCGACTGGTTCACCCCGGCGGGCATCGAGCCGCGTGAAGCAACCCTGTCGTGGGGCCGGGAGCACTGGTTCGACTACTGGGCGGATGAGCACCGGGCCGTTCGTGAGGGAGTCGGCCTCATGGACATGTCCTTCATGTCGAAGTTCCTTGTGCAGGGCCGCGATGCAGGCGCGGTGCTCGAACGGGTCTCCGCGAACCGGGTCGATGGCGCGCCCGGCGTGATTACCTATACCCAGTGGCTCAATGCGGCCGGGCTCATCGAGGCCGATCTCACCGTAACGAAAATCGATGACGAGACCTTCATGGTGGTGGCATCCGACAATGCGCGCCAGCACGCCCTTGGCTGGCTGCGTCGTCATATTGGCGACTCGCATGCCTTCGTGAGCGACGTCACCGCCGCCTACGCCCAGATCAACGTGCAGGGCCCCCACTCACGTCAGCTCCTCCAAAGCCTGACGACCGTCGACCTCTCAAACGACGCGTTCCCGTTTCGAACCGCGCGAATGATCGATCTCGGATTTGCCCGGGTCCTGTGCGTGCGCATCACCTATCTCGGTGAGCTCGGCTACGAGCTCTACCCGTCGACCGAGCAGGCGATGCACGTGTACGGGCGCCTCCTCGAGGCCGGTGCACCCCTCGACCTGCGCCATGTCGGCTTGAAGGCGCTCGCGAGCCTGCGGATGGAG
>CAMDKQ010000212.1 GCA_945901095.1 Bifidobacterium breve | reverse complement strand
CGATGCGGTATCGGACGTCGATGACGAAACAGCCGAGCTGGTGAGGGCGGTCGAGCGCATCATTCGTCACGCCGACGTGAAGCGGCGTCTTCGCGTCCGAGCGAACGCCGACACACCGGAGGACGCGGCTCGCGGACGTCGGATGGGCGCGGAGGGCATCGGACTCCTCCGAACCGAGCATATGTTCCTTGGCGAGCGGCGTACCTACGTCGAACGACTCATCCTGTCGGAGTCGAAGGAGGAGCGCGAGGAGGCGCTTGAGGCACTCCTTCCGTTGCAGCGCAAGGACTTTATTCGGATCCTCGAGGCGATGGACGGCCTGCCGGTTACCATCCGACTTATCGACCCTCCCCTTCACGAATTCCTGCCCGACTTCACCGAGCTCTCGGTTCGCGTGGCGCTGGCAGAGGAGAGGGGTGAGCCGGTCGAGGCGGACGTTCGCCTGCTCCAAGCGGTGCATCGGCTGCACGAGCAGAACCCGATGCTCGGCCTGCGCGGAGTGCGACTCGGGCTCGTGCTGCCGGGCCTCTTCGCCCTTCAGGTGCGCGCGATCGCTGAGGCGGCGTGCTTGCGCCAAAAGCTCGGCGGCAACCCGCAGGCTGAGATCATGATCCCGCTCGTCGGCTCCATCCAGGAACTTGAACTCGTGACCGACGAGGCGGCCGGGGTGCTCGCTGAGGTTGCAGCGGCACATGACTGCACCCTGCGTTTCCCGATCGGCACCATGATCGAACTGCCGCGCGCAGCCCTTACTGCCGGCCAGATCGCCGAGGCAGCGGAGTTCTTCTCGTTCGGCACGAACGACCTCACCCAGACCACCTGGGGCTTCAGCCGCGACGATGTCGAGGCGGCCTTCTTCTCGGCCTACCTCGAGAAGGGGGTGTTCGGGGTGTCGCCCTTTGAATCAATCGATCGCGAGGGCGTCGGCGAACTCGTGCGCATCGCGGTCGAGAAGGGTCGCGCCACCCGGCCCGACCTGCACTGCGGGGTATGCGGGGAGCACGGCGGAGACCCGGAGTCCATCCACTTTTTCGAGGAGGTCGGCCTTGACTACGTCTCGTGCTCGCCGTTCCGGGTGCCGGTCGCCCGACTCGAGGCGGGCCGAGCGATCGTGGCGCGGCAGACGGCGAGCAGCGACACCCGCTGACACCCCGCTACCCCGCTGGACCACACCGACATCACCAGCCCCACTGGGCGCAGCGAGTGCGCCGACCTCGGACAAACGCACCCCGAATCCCGCCGAGTTGCAGTCTGGGGGCCAACTGGGGCGGATTCGGGGTGCGTTTGGAGCAGGGGGAGTCGCCCTGCCTGTGGACAACGTGGACCAAAGGCATCGGACCCTGCAGGGTGGGCGAATGCAGCGTCATGCCCAGGTTGTCGCGACGGTCCACGCGATCATCGACCTGGCCGGTCCCGGGGTGACGTCAACGAGAGAACTCATCGCCCTGGGGATCACCGACACGAGGATCGAGACCGCTGTCACCCGCGGGGAACTCTTGCGCCTGCGCCGCGGGTCGGTGCTCCCCACCTCGACATGGGCTGAAGCTGAACCCGCCGAGCGTCACCGACTCGCAGTTCATGCTGCGCTGATCGCCTACCCGACCGCCGTCGTCAGTCACACCTCGGCAGCACAGATTCTTGGCCTCCCGCTCGCTGGCTGGACGCCAAGGGTGGTACCTCGCCATAGCGAGCGACCTGATGGCAGTTCCGATGCCCGTACCAGTGGACGAATCGGGAATTCCTCTGCACTGTTGGGGATTCCAACCGTGCATCTAACGATCCTAGGTCGCCGCCGTACCGGTGCGTGGCTGCGCATCCACGGGTCGCCTCTCCCGGCAGCGCACTGGACGACCGTTGGCGCTGTCCCGGTGACCGGCTACTCCCGGACCCTTGCGGACACGGCATCCTTGCTCAAGCCCGGGCCCGCTCTGGCGCTCGCAGATGCGGCTGTTCGCAAGATCGTGGGAATGATCGACCCCCGTGCAGATCAGCGCCACGCCGCGCAGGATGACCGTTGCCGCGCCGCCGCCTACCGCGCGGTCAGTACCGTCCTCGATACCTGCGCGCATCGAACCGGCATCGACGCGGCACGTCGGGCACTGGCCCTCGTCGATCCGGCTTCGGAATCCGTCCTCGAATCCATTTCGCGCTGGCAGATGCACCGGCACCGAATCCCGATGCCGCAGTGCGGGATGCTGATCACCGGGGATGACGGGCGAACCTACTGGGCAGATTTCGTGTGGTGGGGCTTGAAGATCATCGGGGAAGCAGATGGTGCGCTGAAGTACGCCACCCGAGACGATCTCATTCGCGAGAAGGAGCGGCAAGAAGCGCTCGAACGCGCTGGTTGGTTGGTCATCCGCTGGAATTGGGCTGAGGCCGTCACCGATCCGAGCATCATGATTCGCCGCATTGAGCGTGCGATCGAGCGACGCCGGTTGTAATCGCTGGTCTTGCGCGGAGGCCGAAAAGAGCCACCGTCGGCGTTTTTTGCCTCCAACGCAAGTGGTGTGTTGGGGTCATGTTCGGGTTCGGTGAGGACGGCCGTTATTGGCTGACCGGGGCTCTGGGCTGCGCCATCGTGTGGGCATGGCCATCATCGAGTTGCAGGAAACAGGGCAGGGCGAGCTGACTGACACCCGAGCCGCTACGAGCCGCACCAGCACATTGGCTGAGCCGTCCAACCCGGTCACGAGACTGCGCCGACCCAAGCGGGCACGAGCCGAGAGCAGTGACGTCACAGCCCTGTGCCTCTTCGTCCTGGTCGTGACCATTGGACTGTGGTGGCAGCATGGCGGCGTCACCGCGATCATGGATGGCGGTACCGACCGACTCCGTGCGTTCGGTCAGCTCACCGGGCTCATCGCGGCACTGGCATCACTCGGGGCGATCATCCTCACGGCCCGTCCGGCCTTCCTCGAGAGAGCGTACGGGTTCGACCGCTTGCTGGTTGCCCACCGCTGGATCGGTATCACGACGGTCGTCTTCGTGGTGGCGCACAGTGTCATCGGCACTCTGGCGTGGGCCGCACTCGCGCAATTGAGTGTTACCAGTGGCCTCGTGGACCTGCTTGCGAATGAGGCGTGGATGGTGGCGGCCCTCGTATCGACCACGCTGTTCGTCATCATCGGACTTTCGTCGTATCGGCGCGTCAAGAATGCGCTCGCCTACGAGACTTGGTACTTCCTCCACCTCACCGGCTACCTCGCGGTGCTCCTCGGCTTCGGCCACCAGCTCACCCTCGGCTCTGACTTCCTCGTCGACCGGATCGCCCGCTGGTGGTGGATCGGTCTTGCGGTTGCAACGCTCGCGATCGTCCTCTGGTCTCGCATCGGTGTCATCGTGCGATCGCTCGGTCGGCGCGTGTACGTCACCGCAGTTTCTGGCGAGGCCACTGGCATCGGCTCAATCCACGTCAACGGACCCAGCCTTCGAAGGGTGCGCATCTCAGGCGGGCAGTTCTTCATCATTCGGCCACTGGCCAAGGGACTGTGGTGGCAGGCGCATCCGTTCTCGGTCTCGGCGGCGCCGACCACTGCTGGCATCCGGTTCACGATCAAGGAACTTGGCGACGATACCCCCAACCTTCTCAACGTCAAGCCCGGTACACGTGTCCTCCTCGAGGGCCCGTATGGGGTGTTCACAGCCGATCGGGCGGCCGGCAGTCCGATCGTTCTTATCGCAGGGGGTGTTGGGATCGCCCCGATCCGGGCGATCCTCGAGGACTGCGGTCCCGAGCAGCAGCCGATCCTCATCGTCCGTCTGCGCCACGAGGGCGACTTCGCTCATCGCGCCGAGATTGAGGATCTCATCAGGACCAGGGGCGGTCAGCTCCACCTCATCGTTGGCCCACGCGAGTGGTTTGCGGCGCGGGATCCCTTCTCGGTCCAGAGCCTGACCACCATGATCCCCGACATCACCGGCAGGCACGCCTTCATCTGCGGACCGGCGTCGCTTGAGTCCGCAGTCGTCAAAGGCCTGCGCAAGGCGGGCATGCAGTCGTCATCCATCCATCTCGAGAGATTCGGAGTCTGACCATGGGAACCCTCGCACGACGCCTCGCACCAGCCGCTGCGCTTGGCGGGCTCGCCATTGCCATCGTGGGCCTGCTTGATCCAGCCCTCGCGGCTGGCAGATCGCCCGCTGGTGACGACATGACGGCCATGGCCCCGACTGATACCGCCGCGCAGCAAGGCGCCGCGTCCACCGCCACCTGCGACACGGCCGAGACTGTGATGGGCCCGATCGTCACGACGAGGTGGGGTCCCGTGCAGGTCGCAGCGACGATCGCGGGGGACACCCTCTGCGAGGCCCACGCCGTGGTGTGGCCGACCGGCGAACGGCAGTCGCGTCAGATCAGTACCTACGCGGTGCCCGAGCTCGATGCCCAGGCCACCCAGCAAGGGGTCATCCTCGACGGCGTCTCGGGTGCGACCTACACCACCGATGGCTACCGCGAATCACTTCAGCAGCTGTTGGACTCACTGTGAACGCCAGCCTCGCGGGGATTCGCCCCCGCCACATGGTCGTGTTCGAGACGATGGGCACGATGGCAACACTGACGATCGCCTCGAATGTCGATGCCGAACTGGCGGGTTACGCCGCCATTGCAGGCGAGGCCTCCCTTGCCGGTGATGACCATCGCTTCAGCCACTACGACGAACGAAGCGAGATCACGCGTTGGATGAACGGCGCGCCGATCGGCGAGGCTGCCCGCAGGGACATTCAGTTCGTGATGGATCAGTGCGTCCTGCTCGAGATTGCGTCCGAGGGCGTCTTCTCGGCCGTGGATCCGGTGACGGGGCGATTGGACACGGCGGGCTATGCGAAGGGGCACGCCATCGGCAAGGCTGTCGAGGCCGTGCGATCCACGGGAGTCCAAGACTTCAGTATCAACGTCGGGGGCGATACCTTCTCTAGCGGACGTCCGGACCCCAAGCGCACCTGGACCATAGGAGTCGCTGACCCGAGTCGAAAGCGACGCGTCGTGGCTGTTCTTGAGGTGCGCGATGGTGCGGTGGCCACATCGGGCGCGGCCGAGCGCGGCTCGCACATTTGGAACCGCCGCCCGTCAACGAGCCTGCTGTCCTTCACCGTCACCGGACCAGACATCGCGACCGCCGATGCCTACGCGACCATCGGATTCGCGATGGGGCAGCAGGGGATTGACTGGGTTGGCCAACATGAGGGCTACTCGTCCCTTGCGATTCGGGCCGACGGGATGGTCATCAGCGATGCGCTGGGGCTCCTTGCCGGTTGAGAACTCCCTCCGAACTGGCCGCCACCACTAGGGTCTGTCGAGTGGGCATGACACCGGGCTACGACACTGATGACGCAGCACGATTCGTTGTCGAGCCAGTCAAGGAGACGGTTCGAAGTCCGTTTGCTCGCGACCGTGCGCGAGTCCTGCATTCGGTCGGCCTGCGACGACTCGCGGCGAAGACGCAGGTGATGCTCGCCGGGGTTGCCGACTTCCCCCGGACCCGGCTCACCCACACCCTCGAGGTCGCGCAGATCGCCCGAGAGCTCGGCGATGC
>CAMDKQ010000211.1 GCA_945901095.1 Bifidobacterium breve | reverse complement strand
TCCATGTCGCCCGGGCAGACGCAGTTCACCCTGATGCCATCGAGGGCGTATGCCGCACCGGCAGCCCGAGTGAGACCGAGTACTCCGTGCTTCGTAGCGGTGTAAGCGGGCAGGAAGGGATCGCCGACAAGTGACAGCGCCGATGCGGTGTTGACGATGGAGCCACCGCCCGTTTCCTTCATCGCGAGCACACCATGCTTCATACCCCAGAACACGGCTTTCAGATTGACATTGTTGATGTGATCCCAGCCCTCGTTCGTGGTCTCATGTAGAGGCACTTCAAGTTGGGTGCCGGCGTTGTTGTGCATGTAATTGAACCCGCCCCATCGGGCACGCACATCGGCAATCGCATCGATGATGTCTTGCTCGACGGTGACGTCAACCCTACGAAACACCGCATCACCGCCACTGGCACGGATCTCCTCGGCTGCCTTCTCGCCGCCCTCGACATCAATGTCGACAAGGAGGACCTTGGCGCCTTCGACCGCCAGCAATTTGGCCGTCTCGTAGCCCAGCCCAGAGGCCGCTCCCGTTACCAAGCCCATCTTTCCCTCAACGCGCATTAGTGAGTCCTTCCGTTAGTGTCGTGTGGATGATTTCGTGATGTTCAGCAGGCGGTCGTGCCGCCATCGAGCGACCAAGCTGCACCGGTCGCGAACTTCGCTCCGGCCATGTACACAACGGCATCGGCGATCTCATCCGGTGTCGCCCAACGCTTGAGTGGTACCCGGTCCACAGCCATCTTCCGGACCTCATCCGGGTTGGGGAACCAGGCGATCTCTGCCTCCATCATGGGAGTGTCGACGGGACCGGGGCAGATGGCGTTCACCCGAATCTGGCGTTGAGCAAGCTCAGCAGCCAAGGCCTGCGTAAGCCCAATCAGGCCCGCTTTCGAGGCGCAATAGTCCACATAAAGCCCCATGCCCATGAAGGACAGCTCAGATCCAATGTTGATGATGCAACTGCCCTCCTTGAGCCGTCGCGCGCTTTCGCGGCTGACGTAGAACGGCCCCGAGAGGTTGACTCCGATGCTGCGCGCCCACTTGTCATCGGTGATGTCGAGCAAAGCCGATGGGCCGTCGACACCGGCTGAGTTCACCACGAGGTCAACCTCGCCAAGTAGTTCGAAGCATCGAAGGATGGCTGCGCTCACCTGCACCGGGTCAGACACATCCACCGGAATAGCGAATGCCCGCTCGCCAAGATCAGCAGCAATGCCGTCGAGAACCACTGCACGTGTTGCCAACAAGGCCACAGTTCCACCATCAGCGTGAATGCGTCGTGCGGTCGCCAGGCCGATGCCCGACGAGGCGCCCGTGACGATAGCGCGGTATGCGGGCATCAATCCTCCTGAAGAGACGAGATGTGGTGGTTCACATCATTGCGCGAATGAGCCATGTGATGTTCGACCACTTGCAACATGCGATCGAGGTGAAGCCATGGAGCGACTTGAACGTTCCAGCAAAATATATGCCTCTGCTCATCAGTCGTCAACAGTCGCGCAAGTCTCGGTGTGCCGTCGCTTCGTCAGACGTTGACTCCCCCGGAGTTGCCACCTATAGTCGCATCTTCTAGATCGTTCAAGAAGGGTCAAATCACGTGGTCTCATCATTGGAACGAACCGGGGCACAGCTTTATGAGCGTATGGCACGCGTCGTGCCGGGGGGAGTGAACTCCAACGTTCGACTTGAAGTTGCCCAACGCTATTTCTCCCACGGCTCTGGCCCTTGGCTGTGGGATTCGGAGGGACGGGACTACATCGACTACGTCCTCGGGCAGGGGCCTGCCTTCCTCGGACACGCGCACCCTCGAATGCTCGCCGGAGTTACTGAATCGATCGCCACCGGAATGACTTTTGCCGCCCAAACTGAAATCGAGTTGGAGGCAGCGGAGAGTCTGGTAAATACCCTGGGCTGGGCGCAAATGGTTCGTATCGGGATGACCTCAACGGAGTCTGTGCAGGCAGCGTTCAGGCTTGCCCGCGCGGCAACCGGACGCCGCCTCTTCCTCCGTTTCCGCGGTCAGTACCACGGCTGGCTCGACAACGTCCTGGTCAACGCACAGGAACCATGGCCGCGTGTCGCGAGCGACGGACAACTCGCGAGCAGTCTCGACGAGAGCATCACGATTGAGTGGAACGATCTTGAGGCCGTTCGCGAGGCAGTCGCGGTGCACCCCGAGCAGATCGCCGCAATCATCACTGAGCCCATGATGCTCAATGCCGGGGCAATCCTGCCGCAACCTGGTTTCCTTGAGGGCCTGCGCGAGATCAGCAAGGAACACGGAATCGTCCTTATCTTTGACGAGACGATCACGGGCTTTCGACTCGGTCTACGGGGAGCCATTGGCCGCTTCGGTGTTGAGCCAGACCTGGCCGTCTATGGCAAGGCGGTGGCCGGCGGCTTCCCTGCTTCAGTCCTCGCCGGCAGCACCCAACTCATGTCTCAGTTCGCCAAGGGGACCAACCACTCCGGGACATTCAACGCCAGTGTGCTGTCCTGCGCCGCCATCGTTCACGCCCTCACCATCATGCACACCACAACAATCTATGACGATGTCGAGCGAACTGGGGAGCAATTGATGGCTTCCCTGCGCGGGCTTTTTGCGGAGTTCAACCTGCCATTACAGGTCCGCGGCGTCCCGGCTGCATTCCACGTCGCCTTCGACACTGCCGAACCGGTCACGTCCTTCGCAGAGCTCCAAAGAGCTGACGCTGATCGCTATCGACGCCTTGTGCCCCACACCATTGAGGCAGGGGTCTGGCTGACGGGTCGGGGCATCTGGTACGTATCCGGGGCTCATGATGACGCGACCAATGATGCGACCTTGGTTAGGATGAAGATGGCGCTGACGGAATTCGTTAAGCACGAGCGCACCGAGTAGGGCATTCTGCTCACTGGATAAAGCGTGAGAACGAAGAGGACAGGTGGTCAGGACTCAATCAGGGCCGTCCGACGGACGAGGTCGCGCGTCTGACCGACCAAAGATGCGTGACGTTGCCCACCTCGCTAGCGTGTCGATCCAGACCGTTTCCAACTTTGTCAATGGCCGACACGATCAGATGAGCGAGGACACTCTCGCAAAGGTCGCGGCCGCAATGGAGACACTCCAGTACCGGACGAACGTGGCTGCGGCATCCCTGCGCTC
This sequence comes from Bifidobacterium breve, assembly GCA_945901095.1. GTDB lineage: Bacteria > Actinomycetota > Actinomycetes > S36-B12 > S36-B12 > WLND01. Next base: position 2,396 of record CAMDKQ010000211.1, on the reverse strand, counting down.
TCAGCGAGTGCGCACGATCGCATTCCTGGTCTTGGATGAGCACGTCGCTTTCCTTGCCGACCCACTCACCGTCCTGCTTTTGGCTGGAGCCGGCGACGTGGCCCGCGATCATGGTTACAGCGTGCTGGTGCAAGGTGGCCGCCCGGACCAACTCAATGGCGATTTCCTCTCGCCACTCTTTGAAGGTCGCGCCGACGGCGCGGTCATTCAACTGTCCGGACCGCGCGCCGTGCGTCGCGAAACCATCGAGATGGCGTCTTCTGCTGGTCTATCGATCGTGGTCGTAGACGAGACGGGACTGGGCGCTGACGTGATGGGTGTTCGGGCGCAGCAGGAGACCGGTGCGCGGCGCCTAGCCGAGTTCCTCATCGAGGCCGGGCATGTTCGTATCGGCTTCATCGGCGCAGCCGTTCCATGGGCCGTGGTCGAGCAGCGCCTCGCCGGCTTCCGGACGGCAATGCGCCGAGCGGGATTACGGGTCGACCCCGATCTGATCCTGCTGGAAGCGACCTACCAGGCCCGCGACGGCGAGATACCCGCCCGACGATTACTCGAGTCCAAGAATCCACCGACCGCGATCATGTGCGCCACTGACCTGCTCGCGGCAGGAGCAATGCGCGCCGCCCGCACCTTGGGTCTAGACGTTCCCAGGGATGTAGCGGTCACCGGATTCAACGACTTCGAGTTCTCGGAGTATTTGCAGCCTCCCCTCACCACCGTCCGCGTCCCTGCCTACGAGATGGGACGCACCGCAGCGACGATGCTCATCTCCGCCATCGAGGACCGCACGCCTTCGGAGCAAACCGCAGTGTTTCCCACCGAGCTCGTCCTCCGCGGTTCGACCTGACTGCGACCTCCGTCGATCCTGCCTTGAGAAATCGTCCGTGTCTTGACAAGAAGAGCCTCCCTGCCTATTCTTCTTGAACGTTCCAGAGAATAGCATCTGGTGCTGCGCGGGCATCCGCGTCCGGCGATTCAGGAGGTAGTGATCATGATCATCGTGGAGGAATTCGGCGAGGTTCACGGCAAGCCTGCGCACGCCTGGCGTTTGGATAGCGGTGATGGGCTCAGCATCCGCGTCAGCGACTACGGTGCGCGACTGACCGAACTGCACGTTCCCGATAGCAGCGGCGAAACCGCCGACATCGTCCTTGGCTTCGACGACGTCGAATCGTATATCGCATCACCGGCCTACTTCGGTGCAACAGTCGGTAGATACGGCAACCGAATCAGCAAAGGACAGTTCCAACTGCTGGGCAGGGACTATCAGTTGGATTGCAACGAGGGGCAAAACCACCTACATGGAGGCAGGAACGGATGGGATAGTCGGATCTGGTCGGCTGACGTCAATGAGGGGGGAAACTCCATCACCTTTCGAACGACCAGCCCTGACGGCGAGATGGGCTTTCCTGGAACCTGCGAGGTCGAGTCGACCTATCAGGTCGAAGACGGCAAACTGCGCATCATCATGCAGGCAACTCCGAGTGCCACCACCATCATCAACATGGTGCACCACAGCTACTACAACCTCGCGGGCCATGCTTCAGGATCCGTCGTGGACCAATTGATGCAACTACCCTCGGAGTTCTATATTCCTGTCGACGGTCAGCTCATGCCAACCGGCGAGGTCCTAAAGGTCAACGGCACCCCGTACGACTTCCGCGAACTGCGACCAATCGGCGCTGCCTTCGATGACCTTCCACCATTGGGAGTAGATGTCTTTCAAGGAGGTAGCGGATACGACCACAACTGGTGCCTCGAGGGTGGGTCGGCAGGTTTGGTCGCGGCAGCCGAACTACATGACCCTGTTTCCGGCCGAAGGATGAAGCTGTCGTCAACTGAGCCCGGAGTGCAGATGTACACGGGTGGCTATCTTCATGATCAGATGTTCGGCAAGGGTGCCCAGCCGTACTGCAAGTACGCGGGCTTCACGTTGGAGACCCAGAAGTTCCCAGATTCCCCGCGGTTCCTTCACTTTCCAACGACCACGGTCAGGGAGGGCGAGACCTATCGACATGAAATGCTGTTGGAGTTCTCGACCATGTGACGGTTAGGTGAGCCGTCTTCGGCTGCCATGCAGGAGGGAAGTGAGACTCACGAGAAGTGACCGCGAAATTCTGGCTCTCCCGGCATGAATGTGGGTCAGGATCTAGTGCTCGGGCTGAAAGCCCCTGTGTTGCAGGGGTTTCGTGGTTCAGGGGGTCTATTGGGTGACGCGCACGTTTGGTGACCTAAGTTTGGCGGTGTCTAACGCCGATTTTCACGCAGCGAGTTTGACCCTAGTTTCAGGCGAATTGGTAGCTGAGTCGTCGGTTGCCCCACCAGGGGACGGTGACGGTGGGGAGTTCGGCTTGGCGGAGCACGGGTGAGTAGGCGCGCCGGTCGAGTCGGACGAT
>CAMDKQ010000210.1 GCA_945901095.1 Bifidobacterium breve | reverse complement strand
TCGATTTTACCCCACTTTCTCGGTATCCCCGATGTTCACTTCGTTGGAGCGTGCTCACCGAGTCGACCACCAACGCCGTGCACGCGCCATGCTGCACCCCATCAACTGATGACATACGGGTTCATCCCCTCCTCGACCATCCGCACCTCCCCACCGCCAGGAGCACTGGTTCGCCAGGGCCGTAGGTGAGTTCGCGCTGCGACCTCGACACGTAGTTGGATCGTGGCACGCCCCATCCGCCACTACTGGTGAAGCAGGACGGGAACGGGGCCTGGAACGTCCAGCGGACGGCGACGGACCGCTTGACCGCGGGCACGAGGTCAAACAAATCGGCGGCCGAACACGTGTCTCGCCGTTCAGGAGTCGGGGCCCCGAACCGCTGGCCGTCGCGCGTCCAGCCCGGAGGGCGCCCCGCGCCTAGCAGCGGTCGTAGAAGAAGCTATTCGCCACGGAGAGGACGTCCCTGTCCGAGAAGTAGTAGCTCCGGAAGCTTCGAAGAAGGTCCCTCTCGAAAACTTCCGGGTACATAACCCACATGTAGCAGACCTTGTACCGGGCCGACTCGTTCTGCTTGGACCAAGAGCGCTGAAGCGCCTTGTTCAGAAACGCCCGATCAGCCGCGTCCGCGCTCACGGCAGCCCGGCCCGCTGCATGAGCGCTCGACATCCGGCCATTGGCTAACGGAAGCGCGGTAAGCAGCGCGAACATCACAGCAAATGCGGCCAGATTCCGTCGCGACCAGCCGCCCCGCGCGAGCGTGGGGCCAGTCATGGTGCAATCCTGAACATGTAAGTCTCCCCCGAACAACCTGAACTACGAAGTTGACCGTACCCGGAGCCCCACATCTCCGTGGTAGCAACTGGAGAGTTTCCTGCCACTCAGGCTGTGGGGATGCCGTAGCGGGCGGCGAGCGCCTTCGAGATCCCGGCGAACAGGCCGTCCCCTCGGGGTGCACGGAGCCCACGACCTCCTGCATCGCGGCACGCCAAGCAGTGATCCCACACCGCGCATCGTTCACGCCTCGCCGGCCACCGGCTCGCATCGGCAATACCGACGATGTGCGGTAACGCCGAATAGTTGTTGCGCTGCAATCACTTTATGTGAGACAATAAGTCCTGTCGGACGAACTATGTCCCGACGAATTGCCTTGAGGACCAGTCCAGAGTGACTGCGAGAGGTGCATGTTGAGGCCCTGACTACCTGGTCGGGGCCTTTCCTGTCTCAGGCCACGATGGTCGGAACCTGGCCCGTCACTGCACTCGGTGGCGGGCCTTTTGCATGCCCGGGGGTTCCGTGCCTGAATCGAAGGAGTACCTCATGTCTGTTGTTCATGAACGTTCGAATGTCGTGCTGCGTACCCCTGCGGAGTTCGCTGCCGCGATCCCTGCGCTGCTGGGATTCAGCCCGGAAGCATCGCTCGTTGCGGTGTTCCTTGGCGAGGGTCGCGTCATTGTCACGATGCGGGTCGACCTGCCCGAGGACCTTGAGGACTTCACCGAGCATGCGACAGGGGTCGCGTGTCGGGTCGGTGCGGACGCAGTCGTCCTCGCCGTGTGCTGCCCGAGGGGCGTTGGCGCGCTGCCGCACCATCCTGGCGTTGATACGTTGATCGGCGCACTTGAGGACGACGGGGTTGCGGTGAAGGATGCGCTCCTCATCGACTCGGGCCGGTACTGGTCGTATGGGTGCCAGTCGCCGCAGTGCTGCCCACCCGAGGGCGTCCACGTTCCCGAGGACCACGCGCTGGAGGCCGAGCGCGTCGGTGCGGGCATGCCTGCCGTAGCGGAGAGCCGGGACGCAGTGATCGAGCGGTACCGGCCGCGCCCCGACCTCACGGCGTCCCCCGAGCTGCTCGCGGAGGCGGCAGCGATCCTTGCGGTGCCGGTGGCGGAGCGGGCGAGGCAGTGCTGGGATGAGGTTCGCATCCTCGCCGCAACCCCGCCGGTCCCCGGTGATGCGGCGGCGCTCATGCGCGCCCGACTCCATGTCGCAATGGGCGATGTTCGGGTGCGGGACTTCGTGATGGCAAGCATCGCCGCAAGCGATGCTGGTGTCGAGGCCGCCCATCCCCGCACGTGCCTGCTTTCGTATCCCGACAGGCGCCTTCGCCCTCTCCTCACCCTTTCCACTTCGTCCGCGAGCTCTACGTCCGGGGAAGAAAGGGCGAAAGCTCCATTTGGCTCATAGCAAGTGAAGTGGGAAAACCTCAGCGTTGTTTACTATCAACACATTTCGATTGGAGCCGCCTCGGGGATTTGAACCCCGGACCTACGCGTAACGAGACAACTTCCCACCCTCATGGCCGTGAAGGAATTCCAACCGTACCAACGGTTTTCGTCCCCTATAGACCAACTGAGACCCACCCAGACCGCTGGAGATAGGACTAGCCGTGGCGCTAGCTTTCGACCAGTCAGACGCCCGTCCCCGTCCTTGGACCCACGCACCAGCGATGCTTCGATGACGGCATTGGCCGGTCAGCACACTGACCGAACTGCGAGTTTCTCTCCCAATCATCGGGAGGTCTCGCGCGGCCGAGAAGTGGGTGGCGAGACATCCCGGCACTACTCCGCGAACGCGCGAAGTAGATCGTCGACGACACCGTGAGCATCTGCGGCAGCGTTGTCACGGTCTGATTGGTCGAGGTACGCGAATTCTGCGGCACGCTGGGGACCGATGTGGTCGATGGTCGCGAAGTCGCGACGCAGAATGCCGAGTGCTCGCTTGACGATCTCGGCGTGCCGTGCAGCGTGCTCCCGACGTCGCGCGGCAACCGCCTCCACTCCACCGGTCGTCCCTCGCACGACGTAGACAAGATCGTAGGCGTCTTTGGGTTCGATCCGGTCACCGAATGCCAGCGCCTTCAGCACGACGAACGCACCCGGTCCGCATACGGGAACTTGACGTTCGATGAGTTGCCCCTGAAGCGTAGAGCCATAGACAGCGATCCAGACCCGTTCGTCGAACGCCAGTTCCAACCCCGGCGTGACAAGCGCCCCGAAATCAGCTTCGAGATTCTGCAGTCGTAACTGCGGCGCGCTGCCCGGCGGTGACGGGATGAGGAAGTCGACCTTGAGCCCGTCAAGAAGCCAGCGCTGCACGGTGGGATTGCCGGCACTATTCACGTCCGACTTGAAGCCTTCGGACCGCAGCCGGGCACTCAATTCCGCGTAGCGTTGCTCATCGAGCAGTGCGAGCGAAAGGCCCAGGTCAAGATCGTTCGTGCCTGGATGCGGCTCCCATTCATCGGCCTCGGCTTCCAGTTGAGTGTCAACGAGGAGGCTGGGTACGAGGCCGCCAACGACGACGAGGTCCTCCATGAAGGCGCCGAGCGTCGCGGCGACAGTAAGACAAGCGGAGCGGACCAGCTCGGTGTCCGCCGCGTTGTACCCGGACCGGTGCCGTGGCTTGTCAGGCATGCGTTGCCCAAAGGAGTTTGTCGCTTCGAAGCTGCTCCGCTGCCTCTTTGGCCCGCTCAGGTAGGTGAAGCAGATCGAGGTAGACCTGTGGCGGACTCACACACGGGCGGCCGCCCAAGTCCCTCGCGCCCGCGAACACGCCCTCGTCATCAGGACCGATCACCTGCACGTTCGCACCCCTGTCACCTCGCCTTAAGCCCAGCGCATCCGCTGCGACGCGGGGATCGCCGGTGACGTAAATACTGACTAGCCGGAATCTAGCGTGCTGCCCTAGCGCCCAGGCCGCAGGCAGCCCTGTGAAAGCGTGATCAATGTTGTTGTCGACGAGCTGGCGATGCAAACGGTCGACCACTTCCATGCCCGAGCCCGTGACGTGCCCGGTCACGACATCGTGCCGGTCGAACCGGTAGCCGTCTGCCCAGGCATCCAGCAGCGCGTACGGATCGCGCGGCCTGAACTCGGCTCCCTGACGGTCCAGTAGGAGGTCCTCATCGAGGCGGCGCACCACCCGTGAGACCTGACCGTCATCCAAACCGGTCTCCGCTGCCAAGTTCTTCTGACGCCACCACTTCCACGGCTCCAGCAGCATCAGGCGGCTGACACGAGCGCTCTTGGGTGCAAACGGTGTCGACGGCCGCCCACGTGCAGGAAACGGATTCGGCACGCCCTCCACTCGTACGTGCAAGCCCCGGTCACGAATATGGCCGTTTCCCGCTAAGTCGATCCAGTTCAGTGCGTGCTCGGTTGCCGTGCGCGCACCGGCCTTGGTCATGTACGGCACGACCAGCACACCCAGCGCACCCGGCTCAGCAGCAGAGACTGAGCGATGCAGATGCTCGGCCGCTGCCGCCACAGTCCGCGGATTGCTCGACGACGTCACCTCGACGAGCCAGACGCGGGCTCCAGCCTCCAGCACAGCGTCAAGCCCGCTTTTCTCAGGAGCCAAGGATCGGACCTCGGTCACACTGATTTCTAAAAGGGCGGCCAGCAATGCCGGCAGTCGAAAGAGCGCCTCCCGTTCCAAATTCTTCGCCTGCATAAAAGTAGGGTACTGCTGCCATACGCAGAATAGCTATTTTAGACATGAACCTGCGCTAATTAGGGTTCCTGTACGCTGGCGCAGGAGAATGGCTGCACTGCATCACACCCCAGCCTGACGGGCCAATCCACGTCCGTGAATCTCGCGACGACGCGGGCTTAACCGCGCACAGCGGCAGTCCCGAGGGTGCCGGTTGTGACAATCGCTAGCGCCAATATTCACGTAGCGAGTTTGACCCTAGTTTCAGGCGAATTGGTAACTGAGTCGTCGGTTGCCCCACCAGGGAACGGCGGGGAGTTCGGCGTGGCGTAGCCGGGGAGGCGGCGTCGCATCGCGGCGCAGACGGTGTGGGCGAGCACGGTCAGCACGACGTCGAGGTCGACGTTGAGTGGGACGGCGCCGGCGAGGGCGCCTGGGCCGAAGGAGCGAATCGATCCGGCGAGGCGCTGTTCGATGTTCATTCTGCGGGCGTAGCGCTCGATGATGTTCTTTGCAGGGCTGTTCAGGTCGTTGGTGATCAAGATGGTGGGTTCGTCATGCCCGAGGCCGGCGACGGCGATCTGCCGCAGTGTGCCGGGGTATTTGCTCAAGGTGGCGGCGGTGAGTTTGGGGGTGCGGGCTCGCAGGGTGATGAAGGTGATGCCGCGTGCGAGGAGTTTGGCGAGTTCGGGTTGGGTGATGACGTTGCTGTCCATGATGAGCAGTTTCGGGTCGTGACCGGTCACGTTGCGCCAATGATCTGCAAAGGACATGACTTCGCCTGCCTGGTGGCTTTGAACAGATCAGCGTTGGCGTAGGGCAGGGTGTGACTGTCGGCGTCTTCGGCGAAGAACGTCAGCACTGAGCGGGTGCGTTGGGATCTGCTTGGTACGTAGTGCTTTTCGGGCGCCGGGTCGGTGCCCCAGTGCATGACGGCGTGGCTGACCCGGTGGGTCGCGATGAGCTTCAACGCCCGCAGACTGAGCAGGTAGTTGATTGCCGGGATGACCTGGGTGCCGGGGTAGCCGCCTGCAGCGACCAGTGCAGGCAGGTCTAGGGCGAGGAGGTCCGGGATGGTGAGGAGAAGCCCGGCCATGTTGGTCTCGGACCGGGCCGGGAGCTGG
>CAMDKQ010000209.1 GCA_945901095.1 Bifidobacterium breve | reverse complement strand
TTCGGTCGCGATGCTCCTCGGTTCGCTATCGCCTTCATTGACGATGCTGGCGTTGGCACGTGCTGTCGCAGGATTTGGCGCGGGAGTTGTCGAGGTGGCGAGGCAGGCGACCATTCGTGACCGGCCTGTGGGCTCAGCGAAGTCAAGGATGTTCTCGCAACGGCACTGTTGCTTTGTTGGATCGCCGTCATGCGGCAGGGTGACGTGATCAGACGCAACCGCCGCGCCGGGCCGCTCGTTCAGGTTCCGTCAGCCTTCACCGGGTTCCGTTTCCCTCCTGAGGTGATCCTGCTGGCGGTCCGCTGGTACCTGCGCTACGGCCTGTCCTACCGGGACCTGGAAGATCTCCTCGCCGAGCGCGGTATCGACGTGGACCACGTGACTTGTTCCGGTGGGTGCAGCGGTTCACGCCGCTGTTGATCGACGCGGCCCGGCCGTGCCGGCACGCCGTCGGTGACCGGTGGTTCGTCGATGAGACCGACGGGAAGGTCAACGGCATCTGGCGATGCGCGGACTCAAAACCGACCGAGCGGCCAGCATCGTGATCCGAGGGCACGCCTTCGTCCAGAACGTCCGCCGCGGTCACTACGAGCTTGGTGTCGAAGCCTCGCCGGTGTTCCGGCTGGCGGCTGCCTTCGACGAACTCCAACCCGCGATCTGAATAGTTCAACCTCCGCCCACGATCCCGCACGCCCTACGATCGCGTAACGCAACAGTGCGCACACGTAGACCTGGCGCGGCCAGACGAGATAGTCGACGTCGTGCTCTAGGGCTCGCCCGAGTGGAACGAGCTCGCGCCGATGAGCCGCTTGTGAGCGATCCGCATGCGCTCCGCACATCGACAACGGAGTGCACCGCGCGCTGAGGGGACTGCCCCGAGTTCGGCTGATTCGCGGAGTATGGGCTCGGCAGTATAAAACAGTGATACCATCGTTGGTATGTCATGGGGTTCGGTTGAACTTGAGCCGGAGGTCCGGGACTGGCTCGAAGGGCTCGCGGGCAGCGAGTTCGGTCATGCGGCGTGCTACGTCGATCTCCTGGCCGAGCGAGGAGTCCTGCTCTCCGAGCCGTACACCAAGCAGCTGGACGGAAAGTTGCGGAGCTTCGGTTCGACCTCGGTCGACAGGCAATCCGGATCACCTACTGGATCGCCACCGGCCGACGCATCATCCTGCTTACGGTCTTCCCGAAGACCCAGGACAGGGATCGCGCACAGGTGGCACGGGCGAAGAAGGCGATGCTCGCTTGTATGCGAGCAGAGCACTATGTGGAAGAGGAGGAATGATGGCACGGTCATCGTGGGACGACGTGAAGGCCGCGCGTGCGGGTGACTCGGCAGTCGAGGCCGTCTACGCCGCGGCAAAACTCGCCTTCGAGTTGGGGGAGGAGGTTCGTGGGCTACGCGAGAAGCGCGGCTGGAGCCAGCGCGACCTGGCCAAGCTCACCGGCATGACCCAGCCCGCCATCGCCCGCCTCGAGGCCGGCGGCACCACACCGACCCTGCCGATCCTCGAGCGCATCGCCAACGCGTTCGACAGCACGCTCTCGGTCCAACTCAAGCCCAAGGCAGTCGCTTGATCCTCGCCGGGAAAGTGTGCGGGGTGGGTGCAGGCTTGCACCCCCAGTGGGGTGCAGAGGGGGGTGCAGAAGTGGCTGTTTGTGAGGGTAACTTGCAGGGCACGCAACCCGGTGATCGTGCATCCTCACTTTCCCCCGTTACCAGACAAAACGGACACATCGGACATGATGTGCCCGTTTTACTTTTCGCCATGAGGGATCGGGTCAGGTGAAAGTAGGCGAAAAGTAGGCGCCTCCAGCTGATCGTCGTCGGATGGCCATCTACTTCAACGGTGTGAGGCGGTTCGGTACCTCGCATTTTCTCGCCACACACCAGGTCGGTTCCCTCACTGGGTCCGGTGTACGTGCCTAATTAGCGGTACTTGTGGGTATCTACCGACTTTCTGTAACATGCAGGCATGGGAACGGAGGCTGAGCTTGCTCTGCGGCTGGGTCGGGAGTCTGGGCTGCTGCGGAGCTCTGATGCCGTGGCGGCGGGGGTGAGCCGTACGGCCCTGTCTCGTCTGACTGCTCGCGGTGACCTGGTGTGGGTCGGGCGTGGGGTCTATCAGCTGCCGCAGGCCCAGCGGGCCGACCCGGTGGCGATCCTGAGTGCAACGCATCCAGGTGTCGTGGTCTGCCTGCTGTCCGCGCTGGCCATGCACGGCCTGACGGCGCAATCGCCTCGCGAGGCATGGATCGCCATCGGCAACAAGGCAGCGGTCCCTCGAATCGACTATCCGCCGCTGCAGGTCGTGCGCATGAACGAGGTGAACCTGCGCGATGGTGTGCACGAGACAACTCTCGATGGCGTGACGGTGCGGGCGACCTCGCCTGCGCGCACGATTGCTGACTGCTTCAAGTTTCGTCGCCGCGTCGGCCTCGACGTAGCGATCGAAGCACTGCGTGCAGCATGGGATTCCCGCGCTGTCACGATGGACGAACTGTGGCAGGCGGCCGCGCAGACGCGCATGACCATCGTGATGCGCCCGTACCTGGAGTCACTGTCATGAGCGCCACGAATCTGCCCGCGTCCGTCCGTGGTCGACTCAGGAATCTCGCGGAGCGTGATCGCGTCGATTTCGGATCCATCCTCACGCGCTATGCACTCGAACGAATGCTCTATCGCCTCAGCGTCGGTGAGAGGGCAGTCGCGTTGTCAACGGGGTCCTCGCACCGAGTAGACGATACTGGCTTTCGAATGGTGCTAAACGAACGCACGCTGACCCAAGCGTTGAAGCAACTGCGATCCGGGGCAGCGGCACCTCGCCTCGCCGAAGTGGCTGCGTTCGAGTTGTCCCTGCGGCGGCGGCTTGGCCCGACGATCGAACCCGCCCCCGACGACAGGTCTGCGACTTTCGGCGGCGTTGTTCAGTACTGGGACCCGGACTTCATCATCGCTGTCGACGCCCGCGTCGTGGCTCGCTTCGAGGATGATCGGGCTGTGTTCCGACCATTGGCGTGGGTCAGGAACTGCATCGCGGTGATCCGGTAGCGGTGCACCCCTAGCGCGCGGCCTTGACCGCTCGGGATGACCTCGTCTTGTGCTCGGGCCAAGAAGGGTGCGGGCTCGCTTCCGCACCAGGGCGATAAGCGCCGGCCACAAGGGCACACGATGTCGCAAACAGGCAGCACAGTCAGCAGCCCGACTGCTCTCTACGCGCTGTCACCGTCCGGAAGCGGGTCCCGACTTTGCCGAGCCCGGACAGGCGGAGTGTCGCGGCTAGAAATTCGGAGCGTCGCAACTGAATGGCATTGGTGGTGGGCGTCAATGCTCTGCAGGCGCTAACGGGGTACTGGCAGCTTGCCCCACCGCTGGCGTCACTGGCAGCGGCCCAGTTCGATCGGCATTGCGTCGGCTTCGTCCTTGATCTCCTTTCGTGTTCGGTTGAGCTTGACCCTGACGCTGTCGGCGTCGGCGTAGCCGTGATCTCGACGATCTCCGCATGCGGGGTTCCTGATGCTGTTGGGCTCCTGCATAAGGGCCTGCCTGCCGTTCCCGGTCACCGATCGATCCTCCGTGTTGGGCCCGCGATCGGCTGCATTCAACGCGCTCAGCGGCGTCTGGTGTCCCGGTATCTCCCAAGTTCAGGTGGTCGCAGGTGACACCGTCTCGCGGACATGACAAGGAAATGAACACGATTGATCGACGTAGAAAGAAACTAGGGAGTTATTTACATATTGGTGCGATGTGGGGCACGGTTTCCCCATGAGCGTGGGCTGGCGTCGGGATCTCCCGTAAAACGCGTTGCCGATGCCGCCGGATGCGGAGCGACTCGAGACTCGTGCGGTGTTGAAGGAGGCAGTGGAGGCGCGCGCAGCGCTGGCCCGTCGCGATGAGGCTTCTGGGTTGATCCCCAACCCCGCCGTCCTCATCGACGCGATTCCCCTACTGGAAGCCCAGTCAAGCTCGGAGATCGAGAACATCGTCACCATCACCGATGCGCTGTTCCGTCATGCTGAGGATGACGCGCATGCCGACCTGGCGACCAAGGAGGCGCTGCGCTACCGGGCCGCGCTGCGCGCGGGGTTCGACCATGTTTGGTCGCGTGGTCTTTCGGCGTCGGTCGCCATGCAGGTGTGCTCGACGATTACGGGCCATGACATGGACCTCCGCTTGCTGCCGGGAACACGAATCGGCAATCCCTTCACGGGGGAGGTGACCTACAGCCCGCCCGAGGGGCGGGACGTCATCGCCTCGAAGCTCGCGGACTGGGAGCGATTCATCCATGCCGACGACGGAATGGATCCGGTCGTGCGCATGGCGGCTGCCCATTACCAGTTCGAGGCGATCCACCCATTTATGGACGGCAACGGCCGGACGGGTCGCATCCTCAATATCTTGATGCTCACCGACGCAGGCCTGCTCGGTCAGCCGCTTTTGTACTTGTCGCGCTACTTCATCGAGACGAAGGCGGACTACTACCGACTGCTGCTGAAGGTAACGGCGGAGAATGCCTGGGATGACTGGATTCGATACGTTCTCAAGGGCGTCGCGCAGTCATCTCTCGAGACAACGAGGAAGATCGCAGACATCAAGTCGGTACAAGATCGCTTCGCCAACACCGCTCGTGCGACATCGAGGGGAAGCGCCGACAGTGAACTTCAGTCGGTGCTATTCGAGCAGCCGTACTCCCGGATATCGACGGTGATGGCTCGATGTGAGGTTTCGCGGCCGACTGCCGTCAAATGGCTTGACGCACTCGTCAGTGCGGGGGCCTTGACCGACGTCAGGGTAGGACGGGAAAGGCTCTTCATCAACCATGACCTCCTTGAACTCCTGGGGCGACGGTAGCGAGCCGACCCCATCGGCGCATTCAGGCTCAGTAGGGCCTGGAGTGCTCCTCCCAGTGCGTTGCAAGGCCGGCTGAGTCGGCTCCGTCCTTGATCTTCTTTCGTATTCGGTTGAGGGTGACCTTGACACTGTCGGCGTTGGCGTAGCCCATGATCTCGGCGATCTCCGACTGCGGGGTGTCCTCGGCGATGAGTTGGACGAGCTCGCGCTCCCTCGGGGTGAGCATCGCGAGCAGGACCCCCGCCTGTTCTCGGACGATGGCGCCCCAGCTCGAACTGCTTCCGACGAGGAACCGATTGAGGGCTCTTGGACCGTCGTCCTCATCCATTTCGGCTTGCCGGCGGCCGGGTGACCGGGCGAGGTTGACGCAGAGGTTGCCTGCGACGATGTTGGCCCAGGCGGCGGGGTTCTCGATGCTGCCGGGTTCCTGCTTGGCGAACCGGGCGACCGTTTCTTGGGCGATGTCCTCGACGTCCTGGGGCGAGGGCCGCGTGGGGTGGCTGCGGGCCCGGATGGTGGCTGCCTCGTGGACCTGTTGGTACTCCAGTGTGCTCATCTGCTCGTGCTCCCCGTCTCGCTTGTCGTGCGTCTGTGCCTGCTTGCGCGGGCGATGTTTACCTTTCTGGCCCCTCGCGCGTCGAACAGGTGTCGGGGCAGTGAGCCCCGGCGGATGGAGGAGTCATGAACGAGTTGCTCACGATGCCATATGCCCCTGACGATG
>CAMDKQ010000208.1 GCA_945901095.1 Bifidobacterium breve | reverse complement strand
GCCGATGCCGCCCCCGCCGCAGGCGGGGGCGAGAAGAACTCCAGGACCCGGACGGGGCCTTCACCCCAGTTGATGCCATGGTGCCAGGTGTCGCGTCGGAAGAAAATGAAGTCACCGGTCTCGGCCCGCTGCGTCTCGCCTGTCGCCGGGTTGATGACGGCTATCGTCCCTTCGAGGACGGCATACACCTCATCCGCGGCGAAAACCGTTCGGTTGTCAGGCGAATGGCCGAATCGGCCGCCGGGCGCCAGCGTGAACACCAGCGCGTGCAGCTCGTGGCTGGACAAGAGAACCTCATCACCCACGCGCCCTGACTCGTCATCACCCCAAAGATGACGAGTGACGTTGTCGCGGGAAACGAGTGTCGGAGTGTCGTACTCCGGACGGGGAGTGGCGCGACGATTCATGGTGTTCCTTTCGCTGCTCGGGTCAAAAACGATAGAGCGAAGCGGTGAAGCGATAGGCGTCTCCACGATGCACGATGCGCCCCACGCAGATGACACGCTCCTCGCTGTCGACGGTGCGCTCCCTTCCGACAAGCACCGGGGCGCCCTCGCTGATCTCGAGGTGCTTGGCAACGAGGCCCTCCGCTCGCTCCGCCTGTAACGTGTAATCACATCGTGAGGGCTTGATGCCGTACTCGGAAAGAAGTACGGCATACAGGGAGGCATCCTCCAGCGGTGCCCGAACCAAACCTGGCACCAATCGCGCGGGAAGACAGAGGGTCTGTACCGCCGTTGGCAGCATGTCGAGGGTCCGCACTCGCTCAATCTCGACGATTTCGGCGGCCGGAGACAGACCCAGTGCCTCGGCTTCCTCGAATGTCGCCGGCCGCACAAACTGGGAGATGATCCGGGCGCCTGGGTTGAGGCCGCGTTCCCGGGCATTCTCGGTGAAGCCCGCCAAGGTGTTCGGACCCTCACTCAGTCGTTGCCGGGTCACAAACCAACCGCGTTGGGCGGCAGGCTCAAGAAGGCCCGCGTCAGCAAGTTCGCGAAGTGCATGTCGAAGGATGGTGCGGCTCACCCCGAGCTCCTCGGATAAAGATCGCTCGCTCGGGAGTCGCGATCCGGTTGCCCACTTGCCGCTTGCCAGGTCGTCGGCAAGCGAACGGTAGGCCACGAGAGACGGACTTCGTCCGCCTGACAGGGATGGGACAGTGGGTGCCATTGGTGCCACCTTAACATTTTGATGACTATTTCTGGACCAGCATTGACATTTATAGTCCAGTTAGTCACTCTTTGTGTGTTAGCCAAGGGAGGTAGTGAGTGTCAGAACCACCGATCCGTATTGGAGTGGTGGGCCTTGGGCTCATTGCACAGGGTGTGCACCTCCCCAACCTCGAGACCTTACGCGACCAATTCACTGTGACGCACGTGTGCGACGCGTCCCGGGAGCGGGCAGTCTCCGTTGCAGATCGGCTGCCCGGATCGGTTCGGGCAAGCACCAGATTCGACGATGTCATGGCCGATCCCGATGTCGACGCCGTCCTCATCTTGACCCCCGGCAGCCACGGAAACATCGTTCTCGCCGCTCTTGCGCAGGGAAAGGATGTCTTCGTCGAGAAGCCACTGGCCTACTCCCGAGCCGAGATCAATGAATTGCAACGCGCCCAAGCAGCGTCGGGGCGGGTGGTTCAGGTAGGCACGATGAAGGCCCATGACCCATTGGTGCCGGTCGCACGCGACGCACTTGGTCGAATCGGCCCGTTGCGCCTTGTTCGCGTGACCGTGATCCACCCGAATGACGAGTGTCAGTTTGAGCACATCAGTCTTCTCGACGCACCCACGCCCGACTCAGCGGTCGTGGACGAGGCACAGGCGTACTCGATGAAGCGCGCCGAAGAGGCCCTGGGCCAAGGCCCTGCAGGCCCTCGAGACCTCTACACGGATGTACTTCTCGGGTCCGTGATCCATGAGGCCGCCCTGCTGAGGGCTCTCGGTCTTGGCCTGCCGCAACGTATTGACTTCGCTTCAGTTGATCCCGTGCTGTCCAAGAGCCCTGCAACTGAGCCACCTCGACTCCTCGCCGTCGGAGAGCTCCCAGGCGGCGCCCAACTGCAACTTTCGTGGACTTGGGCCCCCGACTTCCCGGAATACTTCGAGGAGGTCATGGTCATCGGTAGCGCCGGGCGCATGCGGCTCACGATGCCGGGCCCTTATCTGGCTGCCCACCGGTCGTCCCTCACGGTGGAGTTCATGGTTGACGGACAACGCACGGTCACGACAACCCAGCCGCACCACAGCACGGCATTCGTCGAGGAGCTGCGCGCATTCGCAGCGAGCGTGAGGAGTGGCGCGCCCAACGTGTGCACGATCGAGGGCGCCGGCGAAGACCTCACGTTCCTCCAGCAGGTTGCCCGTGCTGCAGCGAAACAAGCCGGGCTGCCCGTGGGCGGCGAAGCAGGACAGGGCACCGACTCATGACCAGTCCACGCTTCGGCAATGCCCCGGTGAGCTACGGCGTCTTTGGAGCGACGACACAGGGAGCCGCTCCGCGCGATCTGCTCCGAAGCGTTGCCGACGCAGGCTACGACGGTTGCGAACTCGGACCACCCGGATTCTTCGGAAGCGCCGTCCAGACTGCCGAGGCGTACCAGGAGGTCGACCTCTCGGCAGTGGGAAGCTACGTCCCCTTGCACCTCGCGGGCACGGACGCCGCGATGGCGCACGATCTCGCGGGCATGGCGGCCACCTGCTCGGAATTGCTCGAGTGCGGCGGCGGGCTGGCGATCCTCGCCGATGAGGGATCACCTGAGTTGCTCATCAACCCCGCGCGCGATTGGCTGGACAGGTCCTTGTCACTCAACGCCGAGAGTTGGGACCGACTCGCGGCACGGGTGCGAGATGCCCAGTCGCGGGTCGAGCAAGCCGGACTCACCGCCTCCTTCCATCCGCACATCTCAACCTACGTCGAATCCCCCTGGGAAGTCGAAATCCTCCTCGAGCGCACCGACATACATCTCACGCTCGACATCGGGCACATGGCCCTCGCTGGCGCGGACCCTGTGAAGTGCGTCCGCGATTGGGGACACCGAATCAACCATGTGCACATCAAGGACGTGAGCGTTGAAATCCTGCTGGCCGCCCGTGCCCAGCAGCGAACTGATTTCGACGTCTGGTGGGCAGATGTCTGCGTACCTCTCGGCGAAGGGGACGTCGACATCCCCGGCGTGCTGGAGGCGCTTGCCGCTCTGGACTACCAAGGGTGGCTTGTCGTCGAGCAGGATCGTGGACCAACGCTCAAGCACGAGTACCCGGAGGTTGCCCGCGAGCAGGCCGCCAATGGCGTCTGGCTTCGACAGCACTGGCAACGTGCGAGCGAGAGCCAGCGGTCGTGATCACCCCGACCGTCTTTCCAGACGCAGTGCAACTCGGCCGGGCGCTCGCCACCGAGATCGCAGATGGTCTCGCTGCCGCAGCCCACGAGGGCCGTACGTTCACCCTTGGGTGCCCGGGCGGGCGCAGTCCTCGCTCAACATACGCCCAGTTTGCTGAGATCATCCGCGAGCGATCACTTGATCTTTCGTCGCTGGAGATCTTCATGATGGACGACTACGTCGTAACCGAAGACGAAGGATTTCGCAGAGTCCCGACCGACGCTCACTTCAGCGTCGAAGCAGTCGCCAACGAGGATATCGTCCGCCCTTGGAACAAGGCTGCCGGTGCAGATCGGGGGCTCACCCCTGATCGAGTCCACTTCCCCGACCCGTCCAACGTCGATGGATACGAGCGGCTCCTCGAATCGCGAGGGGGCGTCGACCTCTTCATCCTTGCCTCGGGCGATACCGACGGTCATATCGCATTCAACCCCCCGGGCTCGGAACTCGCGTCGAGAACACGCGTGGTCGAGATTCCCCTTTCCACTCGACTGGACAACCTAGGCACCTTTCCCGACTTTCGCTCCCTCGACGAGGTGCCGACGTTCGGCGTCACCGTTGGGGTCGGCACGATCCTCACTCACACCCACCGGGCCGTGCTTGTCGCTCCGGGTGCATCAAAGCAAACCGCGGTCCGCCGGATCAGCCAGTCCACGGCGTACGACCCCCAATGGCCAGCATCTGTTCTCGTATGTTGCCGCGAGCCGGCTCTATACACGGACGTGTTGGGAGTTCATTCGTAAAGCCATCCACCCGCCCCAAGGGGTTCAACCAAGAGAATCGAGGTCCCACCATGAGTGATCATCCTGAAAACAGTTGGCGCAACGGCCCCGGCCGTCATCGGCGAACACATTGGTTCGCTGCTCCAGCGATCGGTATCGTCGCGCTCGCCCTCGCCGCGTGCGGGTCGAGTACCAGTAGCTCGTCCAGCGCCAGCGCACCGGCCACCGAGGCAGCCGCTTCTGCGCCGGCATCCGCGGCAGCTGAGCCGACCACCCTGTGGGTGCAAAGCGGCAACGGGGGATCCGACGCGGTCTTGAAGGCGTACGAGGAAATCAACGCCGCATTCGAGGCAGCGAATCCCGGTGTCTCGATCAAGTTCGAGGTGAAGGGCTTCACCGACCTCGTTGACACCCTCAAGCTGCAGCTCTCCGGCGATGATGTTCCGGATGTGACACAGGTGAACCAGGGGTATGGGTCACTTGGGCAGCTCGTGGGAGCCGGGCTCCTGACGCCGCTCGATGATGCTGCAACGGCGCAGGACTGGGCTGGCCGTCAGGGTGAGTCTCTGCTCGCCGTGAACGGTCGATTCTCCCCTGATGGCAAGACGATGGGCTCCGGCGACCTGTATGCCGTTGCAGATCGAGGCGCCTGGGTCGGGCTCTTCATGAACGTCGCAAAGGCTGCTGAACTCGGCATCAGCGGGCCACCCACGACCGTCGATGAACTTGTCGCGCAGATGGAGACGGCCAAGGCCGGCGGCGTCACCCCCTTCATGTTCGGGGCAAGCGATGGCGGCGAGCAGATCTGGCTCATGGCCGACCTCCTCATGGCAGACACCTCGCCACAGGTGCTCACCGACGTGATCAATGGCACGAGCGAGCAACTGCCGCCGGAAATGCTCGACGTCGCGAACACCATGCAGGACTGGGCTGAGGCCGGGTACTTCACCGAAGGTTGGGCGGCGTTGACGAGCACTGACGTGCTCGGGATGTTCGCTGAGGGTGACGGCCTATTCAGCTTGAACGGTTCCTGGAATGTGTTCCAGTCGGACACCCCGGAAAATTTCCGCCTCGTCCCCTTCCCCCTCGGCAGTGCGACCGAACTGGCAGCCATCGCCACCGGCGATCTTCCATGGGCAGTTCCCTCGAAGGCAAAGAATCCTGATCTGGCGAAGAAGTACATCGACTTCATCACCGGACCGGAGGCCAACACCATCTGGATCAAGAATGGACAGGTTCCGGCGAGTGTTTCCGGGAACGAAGCTCAGGAGGTGGAGGCGAACGGCCTCGTGGGAGTTTCGGCCGATGCGATCCTGCAGTGGGCGAATCTGGTTACCAATGGAACCACCGAGCCCTTCCCGGACTGGGCGACCCCGACGTGGTACGACACGATCGCGAAGTCGTCCACGTCACTGATGGCCGGAGAGATCACTCCGCAGGAGTTTGTCGATGCTCTCCAAGCCGACTACGGGGCATTCACT
>CAMDKQ010000207.1 GCA_945901095.1 Bifidobacterium breve | reverse complement strand
AGGGCCGCGCGCATGCGGCTCGTCGACTCGATCGCGGACGCCAGAGCATCCTCGCCGTGTCGGTCCATGACCGCACGCGCCGCATCGATCGAAGCCATGAGGGTCGCGGAGGGTGATGTGGTCGCAGTGAGATCGACTGCGCGATCAAGTCTCGACGCGTTGATCCGGTCACCTCGCACGGTGACGACCGCTGTTTGGGAGTAGCCCATGAGGGCTTTGTGCACACTCGTCGTGACGATGTCAGCACCCTGCTCGATCGCCCCGCAACTGGGCATGAACCCGAGGTGGGCGCCCCACGCCTGATCGACGATGAGCGTTCGGTCATCGGCATGGCATTGCCTCGCCAGCCCGCGGACATCCGAGATCGTCCCCACATAGGTCGGTGACGTGACGAACAACGCCACCACATCACCTGAAAGCTCTGCGAGCGACTCCGGGCGGACCCCGAGCGGCAGCCCAAACTCGGGGTGGATCTCAGGAAAGACCCAGACGGGGTCGCTCCCGCTGATAACCAAGCCGGCGAGCGCACTGCGATGCGACGTGCGGTCGACGGCAACCCGACGCTCGGGACCGCCCGCCGCGATGAGCGATGTGATGTTGCCCTGCGTCGACCCGCCGACGAGGAACCGGGCATGGTCGCCGCCAACGGCTGACGCCCACAGGGCCTCGGCCTGCTCCAGATAGCCACCGGTGTAGGCGTTATCGTCGGCGCCCCCCTGCATCGGGAGGTCATCACGAACGAGGTCGCCTAGGAGGTCGCTGCCGAAGACGTCGCTGGGCAAGTTGTCGCTGCCCAGATCGTCGCGGCCATCGGCGAACCGGCCCTTGTGACCGGGCACCTGCAGGGGCCGCATCCGTCGGGCGCGGGCCCGGTGCCATGCGTCGACGAGTGGTGCCGAGGTCTCTCGCGGATCATGGCCCATGACGTGACCTCCTTCCTGGCTCAGTGTTCACCTTCGGCGATCTTGCCTAAGCCGAGGAGTCGAACATCGAGGGCCTGCTGAATGGGTCGCACCATCGAATCGGGGAGGCCCTCCTCGTCGCGGATCCGCAGGAGCTCCTCCTGCTCCGCGCGAATCATGAGACTTCGCAGTTCCCTCTGGAGCGCTAGGACATCGGGAGCATCGATGCCTGTTTCAACCTGCAACGACAGCAGTCGCTGATCGACGACGCCGCGCAATAGACCGACAACGTCACTTGGGATGGGCCGGCCGCGCAACGCAGCCTCCTCCTCAATGGCGTCGAGTCGGCGCAAAGCCGCGCGGGAGAGGGTTGCGTCGATGCGCCTGAACTGATCGGTGTCGTCGGGCGCCTGCACGCCCAGCCGGCGAGCGAGCGGCGCGAGCGTCTGGGAGAGGAGGAGCGTCACGAGAATGATGACGAATGTCGTCGCGAGTAACTCCTCGCGGTAGGGCAGGGCCGACCCGTCGGCGAGGACAAGCGGTATCGAGAACGCCGCCATGCCAGACACGGGACCCCTAGCTCCCGCCCATGCGGCGAGCATCGCCAGCCGCATGTTCTGCCGTTCGCCCCTTCGCAGGCCTTCGATTCGGATCGACACGTAGATGAACAAGACCCTCGTGAGGACGAGGACGAAGGTCACGACGACGACGAGCAACCCGACGAGCTCGAGTTGCCCGCGGTCGAGTTGTAGGAGGGTCGCGACGAGCTCCAACCCAACGAGAAAAAAGGCCATGGCCTGCAGGGCGAAGGTGAGGTGACGCCACAGCGTTGCGCTCTGGAGACGCGCCGCGCTGCCAGCGTCGGAGGTCTGGGCATGGGCGAGGTAGAGCGCCGCTGCGACCACCGCGAGGATCCCGGAGCCCTCGATTGCTTCCGCCGCGAGGTACAGCACGAAGGGCGCGATGAGGGTAAGACTGTTCGCCGCCACAGCGTCCCTGCTCCGTGACGTCACCCAACTCAACCCCCACCCGCCGATCAAACCGACGATAATTCCGCCGGCGACCGCGAGGACGAAGGTCGCGCTCACCTCCATGACGGTTACGCTGCCGGCCACCGCTGCGACGAGGGCGACACGCAGGACGGTGAGTCCGGTGCCGTCATTCACTAGGCTCTCGCCCTCGAGGACCGAGACGAGCCTTCGGGGCAATGACGCGCGACGGGCTACCGCGCTCACCGCCACGGCATCCGTCGGCGCAAGGATGGCACCGAGGGCTAGGGCGAGTGCCAGTGGAATGGTAGAAATTGCGGCGACGGTCAACCCGATCGCCGCTGTCGTCGCGAGGACGAGACCGATCGCGAGGATGAGAACCGGACGTCGTACGCGCCTGATGTCCAGGTACGAGGAGCCGAGCGCCTCGCCGAAAACGAGGGGGGCGAGTACTGCGACGAGCGCTAGTTCGGGATTGAGCGGCGCACTCGGAGCGAATGGCAGGAGCCCGGTGATCGCTCCCGCGGCGAGTACGGGTAGGGCCATGCCCCAGCCGCGCTGCCTCGTGAACAGGGCGACCCCGATCGCAAGGGCCGCCGAGACCGCGAACCAGGACAGCGTGTCATTCACCGCGACACCAATCCTGCGACATCCGGTTAACCAGGCTGGGCAGCGTTTCCTTAAACACGTGGACGAGGCTATCCGAACAGGTCGAACCGACCCGTGCCATGGCCCTCACGGCGGTGGTGCTTGGCAGCCGCAAGCCCATCTGGCACGGTAGCGGTATGACCTCGACGCCCAACGGGAACCGCGAACGCACGAATGCCCCCACCCCCGGTCGAAAGGCCGTCTGGATTGCGATCGGTGTCGCCGTCCTATGGCTGGTCTTCGGGAGCGTCGCCGGTCCCCTCGCCGGCAAGCTGAATGAGGTCCAGACGAACGACAATGCGTCGTTCCTGCCCGCGTCAGCCGAGTCAACCCTCGTGGCCAATGAGCAGGCACTCTTCAGCGATGACAATGCCTTCCCACTCCTTGTCGTCATCACCCGGCCGGACGGCGCAGCCCTCACTCCCGGCGACCTCGCGGAGGCTGCAACCTTCACCGGGGAGATCCCAGAGATCGAGGTGGAGCCGGGCACGACGATCACCGACTACCTCCAGCCGGGGCCGATCATCCCGATCCCCTCGCAGGACGGCAAGGCCGTCCTCATCAACGTCTCACTCGACGGCGACAAGGCGAGCGTGAATCTCGCGAATGGCGAGCTCGCGATAGCCGGCATCACCGAGGCAGTGCGGGGGGCCGCCGAGCAGGTCACCGACCTGAGCATCAATGTGACTGGCCCCGCAGGCATCCTCGCGGACCTCATCAAGGTCTTCGGGGCGATCGACAGCACGCTGCTCGGCGCTACTGCGGTCGTCGTCGCACTCATCCTCATCCTCGTCTACCGAAGCCCCTTCCTATGGCTCATCCCCCTCCTCGCGGCTGGTATGGCACTCGCCGCTGCCAGTGCGGCGGTCTACGTTCTCGCGAAGAACGACATCGTCGTCCTCAACGGCCAGAGCCAAGGGATCCTCACGGTTCTCGTCTTCGGCGCTGGCACGGACTACGCCCTACTCCTTGTCGCGCGATACCGGGAAGAACTCCACCATTTTCCAACGCACATACAAGCCATGCGTGCCGCGCTACGTGGCGTCGTCGAGCCCATCGTCGCGAGCGCCGCAACCGTCGTCATCGGTCTCATGTGCCTACTGCTGAGCGAGCTCAACTCCAACAGGTCAACCGGGCCTGTCGGCGCGACCGGCATCATCGCCGCCCTCATCGTCATGCTCACATTCCTGCCAGCGCTCCTCATCATCCCGAGCGTCGTCCTGCCAATCCTCGCCTTCCTTGTACCGACCATCATCGGCTTGGTCCTCAGCTTCTTCACCGACCTGCAGATCGGTCCCTTCGTCGCGGTTGGCGGGCTGCTCGCGGGCGTCACCATCATCGGGTGGATCCTCTTCGGCATTCTGCGGGTGACAAATCCGAACTGGGGCCCCTTCTCACGCAAGCGAATCCCTGCCGGCCGCTGGGCGTTCTGGCCGAAGGTCCCGCGAGATGACGACACCGACGAGCGACTCTCCGGCGCTTGGTCCAAGGTCGCAGGCGGGGTTGGACGCCGTCCGCGACTCACCTGGGTTGTCACCGCAATCGTCATGCTCGTTTTCGCCGGCTTCGCCACCACCCTCAAGGCTGAGGGCATCACCACAACGCAGGCCTTCGTCAACGAAACAGACTCGGTTGTCGGCCAGGAACGGCTCGCCACTCACTTCGCTGGAGGCCTCGGCACCCCGGCAATCGTCATGACGAACGAGGCTGCCCTCGCCGATGTCCTCAGCACCGTGACCGCCACCCCGGGAGTTGCCGCCGCGGTGCGATTCACCGGCCTCCCCCAGCAGGATCCGGCCGCATCTACTGCGCCGACGAAGATCGTCGATGGACGGGCTCAGATTCTCGTGACGCTGGCCGACGCCGCCGACAGCCCTGAAGCTGAGCAGGTCATCAACAATCTGCGATTAAACGTGCAGGCCGTCGAGGGCGCCGATGCCCTCGTCGGAGGGCAGACGGCTGCATCGCTCGACATCGACAATGCCTCGATTCGGGACCGCAACCTCATCATCCCCGTCGTCCTCATCGTGATCTTCATCGTCCTGATGCTGCTGCTTCGCTCAATACTCGCGCCCGTGCTCCTCATCACGACGGTGCTGCTGTCGTTCTTTGCAACGCTCGGAGTATGCGCCATTTTCTTCGACAATGTGTTCGGGTTCGCGGGCGCCGACACGTCCTTCCCGCTCTTCGCCTTCGTCTTCCTCGTCGCACTCGGGGTTGACTACAACATCTTCCTCATGACCAGGGTTCGCGAGGAATCGATCAAGCTCGGCACTCGACCCGGCATCCTGCGGGGCCTCACCGTGACCGGTGGGGTCATCACTTCGGCCGGCATCGTGCTCGCCGCGACCTTCCTCGTCCTAGGCGTGCTGCCGCTCGTCTTCCTGCGCGAGCTTGGGTTCGCGGTGGCGATCGGGGTCCTGCTCGATACGTTCGTCATCCGATCAACGCTCGTGCCTGCCTTGGCCTACGACATCGGTGCCCGGATCTGGTGGCCGAGCAAGCTGGGCCGGCCAGCCGAGGATTCAGTAGTTGATGACCCGATGAGCGAGAAGTCAGCGGTCGCCCCGTAGGGACGCCTCCTGGGTCGGGCCCTCGGGTTGGGGCTGGCCCTCGATGAAGATGCGATCAACCCGCTGGGCAAGGTTGAACAGCGGGGGCTCGGGGACGGCCCTATTCAACAGCGGCTCCGATGCCATGAACGTCGAATCGATCTTGGGCTGATCGACGAGGAGTTCGGCAGGGTCCTTCGCAGATGCGCTCAGGTAGTCCTGCCAAGTCTGATTGTGAATGAGGTACGCCTGCTTTCCTGCAGCAATGTGCCCGTGCCACGGCATGACGACAACCTCGCGGACACCAGCGCCCGCTGCCGCGACCCGCTCGTTGCCCGCAGCGGCCGCAGCCTTCAGTTTGCTGGCGAACTCTTCCTTCTCGGGTTCGCTGAGAGTCTCGGCGTTGTCGTACTCGTCGAAGACCACGGCAAGCTCATCCTGAGTCTGTTGCATCGACGACTCCGACGCCTCGATTCGGGTGACAAGGAGATTCATCTCTGAGTTCCG
>CAMDKQ010000206.1 GCA_945901095.1 Bifidobacterium breve | reverse complement strand
ATGACGGCGGAGCCGAAGGGGATGGCGAGGGCGTGGGCGGAGCGGCTCGTGGTGGCGAACCTCTCGTCCCGTTCGCCGTTGAGCGCGGACAGGTCGCGCAGGTCGCCGGCGTCGTCGGTGCCGTTGCGGGAGCGGACCTGGGCGAGGGCTTGGAAGATCGGGATGACGGTGAGGTTCTGGCCGCGGCCGTCGGCGAGGAGCGCGGGCAGCGACGGGATGGGTGCGACGTTCGCGCATTCGTCGAGGAGGAACAGCACGGGTGGGTCCATCCGCCCGCCGGGGGAGCGGGCGGCGGCATGGCGGGCGATGTAGGCGATGTCCTCGATGAGCGCGGACGGTGGGCAGGGCGAGGGGGGGGGCGATGGCGGCGGCGACGCTCTTGACGGAGCTGACGAACCGGGGGTCGGGGATGTTGATGATGCCGCGCAGTCGCGCGCCCAGGTCGGGCAGGCGCCCGGGTGGCGTTCGAGGGTGTCGAGGGGGATCTGGAGGGCGTGCTCGGACTGCAGCCACCGGTAGGCCGTCTCGATCGTGGCCCCGGTGAGGGCGGCGGCGTGCAGCGTCGTCTCGATGACGGTCTTCGCGTGGCCGCGCCAGATCCGGTTCTCGCTGCCGTCGGTGATCCCGGTGTTCGACGCGAGGGCGTCGGCCCTGGTGGCGGCGCGCATCGGGTCGTCGCATCCGGCGACCGCGTCCCACGCGACGTGGTGGGCGAAGCCCGGGCTGAGCATCCCCTGCGGGTCGAACACGCCGACTGGGCCGAGCGCGTCGCGGGCGGTGAGGGTGGTCTTGAGGTTGTCGGGTTTCGTCGATGTCGTGACGACCGGGCCGGGGGCGTCGAGGATCGCGTTGATCGCGAGGTGGAGGCCCTTGCCGGAGCCGGGCGGGCCGACGACGAGGATGCCGCGCTCGACCGACGCCCACACCGCCTGGCCCCTGCTCGCGCCGAGCAGGTAGCCGAGGTCCGATGGCCGGGGGTCGGCCAGGCCGGGTCGAGTTCAGCCCGTTCGCCCGGTTCTGCGGGGAGTGCTGGGACGTCATCGTGTGCTTTGCCGATCCGCAGCAGACCACGCGATCGGCCCGGGAATACCGGATATGCGTCGACGTGTCCGATGCGCAGCCGGTAACCGTCGGCCGAGTGCGGCGCTGGGCGGCACCGCGATGAGCGATAACAAGACCGCGCAGGAGGCACGCATCGCCGACCGCGGCCGCTACTCCGATGGCCGGACCCGGCAGATCGCCGTGGCCGACGACGATGGACCCTCCTGCTCGTGATCGAGCCGATCACTGCCGGGGCGCTGGAGTGGCAGCCGGCGGACAGCTCCGCAGACTCGCCGATTCGACTGTCGCGGTTTGCCTACCTGCACCGAGATGGCGCAGACATGGTCCTGGGCACGCCGCGCAGCCGGGTGACCGCGGTGATCCGCGATCAGCGGGTCGCCGCCTTCATTGCCGGCCTCGGGGTAGCGCGGCGCCCGACCACGCTGGCAGCCTTGAGCCGGCTCTCTGCGGAGGCTTGTCTGCGACTGGCAGATGCGCTCCGGGCCGTCCACCTCGTCACCGGCGCCGAACCTGACTGCGAGGAGGATGACACCATCCCGCAGACGTGGGAGTTCCACGACCTGCTCTTCCACGAGCGCTCGAGGCGGCCCAAGGTCGGCGCGATCAATGAACCTCCCCGTTTCGGCATCGTTCCCGAACATCAGGAGCCCGAATGGGACCTCCAAGCAGGCGAGCTTGCGCTGCCTGCAGTCGACCTTCGCGCGGTGGCCGCCGCTGATCCGCCGTACGGGCAGGTGGTCTTATCTCGGGAGTCGCATCGCGACTACTCGGGCCCGGAGCTAGCCCTCAAGCAGCTGGCCGTATTGCTAGCCCGGAGCCTGGGGCCGATCGAGCGTGACGCCCTGCCGGGTACGGGAACCGACATCATGTGGTCACGGCCATATGCCTCGGCCGGGGCGCTCTTCGAGACCGACGTCGTCGTCATCGCCCACAGACCGGTGAAAGCCGAAGGATCCTGAACGGGCAGCCCAGTGCGGCGGTTACGTCTCATTGCGTGCCGGATACCGCGAGACGGCGATCCGTCAAAGCAACAGTGTCGCCGTATGGAAACCCTCGACCTCAATCCCACCTCTTATGTATGCTGCCGCACCGTTGACACAGGGAGGATCAATTCTCTAAAAGTTGTTGCACTGCAACAACTTTTCGTGGGGTGAGTGACGGGACTTGAAGAGGGCCCCGAACGCCCATGGCCGTACTTGATTTGTGAGGTTCAGGCTACCCCTAGACAGTGACATTCAGCAGCTGCCAGTCGCGGTCAGTGTTGCTCAGTTGCTGGCCCCCACGGCCCTTCGGCCGGGGCCTGTGGGCGATGGTCCAGCCCGAGCTCGTCCGCGAGTGCGGCCGTAAGGCTGTCACCCGCATTGACGCACTCTGCGCAGCCACCCCCTCAGCGACTGGAACCGGTACGACGCCGACATGGCGTTCTGGACGATCCTCAACTGGGAGCACCGCACGTCCGGCGCACGGCACTGCAGGGGTGGCGTCAGATGCGGATGCGAGGGCGTGCGTACGAAGGGGCGTTCCTCGGTCCGATTCAAGTGGGAACGCTCAACCACGCTTGACGATGGCCATGGACGGACGGCGAAGTGTCGAGGTTGAATGCGCCGAAGAGCGACCGCGTAACGGTCTGCGCGCGTGACCACTCATTACTACGCGATAGATGACCTGTCCGAGCACTGGGGCGTAACCTGTCGCACCGCCGATGAACTGGTTCGCCGGCACGGATTCCCGGACTCCACGCTGCCCAAGCGTGGCAAGCGCAGGCAGGTGGCTGCTCGACCGTGTGGCGACGATCCTGGAGGTCGCCGATCTGGCCGGGCATTCGGACGCCGGCGAAGGCACCGATTGAGCATCCCGGCCGCAGACCTCAACCCGTACCCGTGCGACGGCGCCCCCGGACGGCTGGCACGGGTGGAGGTGAGCCAGCCATGACCGAGGCGCAGTTGTCAGGCGAACCTGACAGATGTCAAGAACACCTGACAGCCATCGAGGCCCTCGCGAGCGCGATCGACGCGATGAACGAGGTGATCTCGGTGGCCGGGCCGCTTGAGCGAATCGAGTTGTGGAGGGCCCTTCGAGAGCGGATCGATGAGGGCCTCGACGAGGCAGTCGCCGGAGCGCGCACGCGAGGCGACTCGTGGGACGCCATCGGGCGCTCCGCCGGGATGACGCGGCAAGCCGCTCATGGGCGCTGGGCGAAGGCACTCGATCCGGCGGACACCGGCGAGCCAGGCGATCAGGAGCAGAAAGCACCGACAGCGCCGGTTGCAAAGGCAGGCCGCCGCGGGCGGCCGGGGGACCCGAAACGGGAGGTGGTCGACGTGCGCATCTCGGGACTGCACTTCGGCGTTTCATTCGATGTCACGCGCCGCCGACTCGATGAGCGCGCGGGCCCGGTGAATGGAGCGCCACGAGGTCGATGCCGGCCGCAAGCAGGTCACTGGCAGCCGGTTGCAGCGTCCGCGGACAGCACCACGGTGTCGCCTTCGACGCGTGCGTCCCGAAGGGTGAGGCATCTTGAGTCGACCAGCCCCGACCCGGGTGAGACGGAGAAGCCGTCCACTAGCGATACGGGAAGCTCGAACCCGTTGGCAGTCACGGACACGACCTGAGTCGTCAAGGCTCCATCGCTGACGGTTGGGATTACCGCTACCTCGATCGGCACGTCCCCGATTGGAGTCGCGACCATCAGATCGACGTAGACGTAGTCATCGATGCGGATGCCTAGGACTTGGGCATCCCGTCCTTCTGGCACGTTCTCGGCGACGGCTGTGGCCATTGCGTCTGCGCCTACCGTGAGGGTCACCGGCATCGACCCGGCCGCAAGCCCCCAGAGCACGATCCCGGCGGGAGCTACGGCGATTCCATCGGGCGCCGATGCTGCAAGCCTCGCGTATAGAGATGCCCGCGCCATGCCTTCGCCGATAGCGAGTGCCCCAAGGGCCGCGAAGAGTGTTGCAGCCAGAACGATCTTGGTTCTTCGTCGCATCCTGGTCCCCTATGCGTCGCGGCGCTTGAGGGCGACGACGGCGCCAACGATGGCGAGCAGCACCCAGGCGGCGAAGACCACCATGCCCACTCCGGGGCTGAGCAGGGTGTCGCTGGGATTGAGGGACGTGAAGGCCTGCCCGGCGTTGGAGGGCAGGTACTTCAGGATGTCGTCCCAGCTGTCGGGCAGCAGTGCGGAGGCCAGGGTCGGCACGAACAGAACCGCCCCGAGAATGGTGCCGATCCCGCCGGCCGTGCTGCGTAGCAGGATGCCCAGGGCCAGCCCGATGACACCTAGCCCGACCAGGTAGGCGACCATCCCGAGGACAGCCGCGGCCACGCCGTCGTCGGACCAGGCGACGGTCGCAGCGCCTCCCGAGTCGAGGATGGCCATGCCCTCGAAGAACGAGACCAGGACTCCGACGAAGGCGACAGGAGCAACCAGGACCACGAACGTCGTGAGTTTGCCCCACAGGACTGGAAGCCGCTTGGGGACCGCAGCCAGCGTCGTGCGAATCATCCCCGTGGAGTACTCGCGGGCCCCGATGATCGCCCCGAGCACGGCCACGATCAGCACCGCGAAGGTAGCGCCGGCGAGCACCGTCGAGACGGGGTCGGTCCCGATGAACCCCGGCGGGCGTCCCTGCCCCGCGGTCGCGTCAACCTGCCCGCTTGCGGTGAGGGCGGAGATGAGGCCGAAGGCGATCAGCGCGAACAACATCCCCCCGATCGTCACCCACGTGGAGCGCAGGGTCCGCAACTTGACCCACTCACTGCGGATCACCCGAGGGGTGGTCGTCCGGGCCGCCGTGATCGCGGAGGTGCGGACGTCTGGCGGGTTCAGGGTCTCGGCGCTCATCAGGCGGCCCTCATTCCGTTCGTCTCGGTCGAGCCGTGGTGCTCCACGGCGTCGCTGGTCAGTTTCATGAAGGCCCGATTCCCGGCGAACTGCCGAGGAACGCGGCCGGCGAACTGCTCATGCAGTTCGCGAGCCACGGCGGTATCGGCCAGCTCCGGGCCGATGACCTGACCCGGCTCCTCCGCAAAGGTGACCAAGGCTCGCGCCTCGCGGAGGCAGCGAGACAGGGTCGCTGCCGGATCCTCGCCGGGACTGTGGAGGCGGATCTCCTGGCGCCCAATTGCGGGCCTCTGTCAGGCGTTCAGGCGGGCACGTCGGTGTCGGAGTGAGAAGACCAGCCACGCGGACGAACCCCCCGGCGAGCCTGGACTGCCGCTGCGAGACGAGCAGGCCCGGCCCTGCGGCGCGCAACTGGTGCCCATTGGCATGACGTGTGATGTCTCAGCTCTTATGCCGACGTCGGCATAAGAGCTGGGATATCACCAAGCTGCATGGCCCGGCGAAGTGGACGTACTTCTATCTCTATGTGATCCTCGACATCTACTCGCGGTACGTCGTCGGCTGGATGCTCGCCCCGAATGAGCGGGCGACCCTGGCGCAGCTGCTCATCGACGACACGGTGACCAAGCACTCCATCGATCCGGACCAGCTCACCTTGCACGCCGACCGGGGCTCGTCGATGGCATCCAAGCC
>CAMDKQ010000205.1 GCA_945901095.1 Bifidobacterium breve | reverse complement strand
GTGGTGACGTAACTCCGTCGCCCTCACGGGATCGATAGGGTGCGCGGGCCCAGACGGGGCTCTGCACCCGGTTGGGTCCTGAGCATGCAGACGGCCCGCATCCGCGGTTCGCGGAGTGAGTTTCACGGACGAACTGGGCCGAGTAGTTGGTCAGGAGGCGAGAACCTTGACAGCCCACTTTTTGAGAGCCTCGGCCTCGGTGCCCATTGACTTGGCTTTCGAGCTGCTCACCAACGCAAGTCCGTAGTGACTGTCGTCCTTCGCGCTCACGACCTCGCCGAGCTTCTTGGCCATCGCCTTCCCGTTCAGCTCGATGGTGGCCACCAGGTCTCCTGCCTGGCCGTGGTCCTGAGCCATCTTGTGCCCGACTCACTTGCGTGGACTATCATGCGTTAGGAGGTGCGAGCCATGGGAGGATCCGCGCACACGAAGGTCGAGCAGGTCACCGAACGGGGGGTCGGCACCGATGGGGCCGACGACAACCTGCCGCTTGAGTTGCTGGCTGAGCTGGGGGCGCCGCCTGACGGCATACGTCCCGATCAGGCGCACAAGGAGCGGCGACGAGTGCGGCTAGCCCGGCTCGTGGCCCGGCTCGAGCGCGACCCTGACGGGGACCCAGACAGGTTCCTCGATGCCGTCGAGGCCTCCGTAGGAGCGAGCGCTTCGGCATTCACGCAGGCTGAACTGGACGGCTTCGCTCAGGCCGGCATCGACGTCCGGGGTAGCGCGACCGATCCGCGGGGCACGGTGGCGCTGTACCGCGGGCTGGTACGCCAGGATCTGGACGGCCGCACGGCTCTGACCGTGGCCGCGGCCGCGAAGCACCTAGGAGTGAGCGCCTCCCGGGTCAGGCAGCTGATAGGCGCCAACAGCCTGCTCGCCGTGCGTGCACAAGACGAGCGGCGGCTTCCTGCATGGCAGTTCACCACCAATGGCTACGTTCCCGGGATCGCCTCCTTTGCTGAAGCCGCGCGCGAGCTGCACCCGTTGGCGCTTGCCCAGTTCATGTCCCGGCCCAACGTCGACCTCCTGATCGACGACGAGGCCGTCACTCCCGTCGCGTGGCTGTCGTCCGGCGGGAGCGTCGAAGAAGTCGCCGGCCTGGTCGCCGGACTCACCTACTAGCCCGCGCTGCCATGACCACCAGATGTCCACCGCCGCCCAGGCGACTGCCCACCCTTCATCCCGACTACCTGTTCACTCCCGGCCGGTTCGACGTCGTACGAATCTTCCGGTCCGCGGGGACCAGTGCTGCGTCCTGGAACGAGTTCCGCCATTTCGGGCCTGTCAGCTCCATGCGGTTCGACCACCACCCAAAGCCGAGACGGCACCACCCTGTTCGGGCCGTGATGTACGCCGCGGCCGGCCTGCCAGGGACTGCCGCCGACCCTCTGGACGTCGCCGTCCTAGAGACGTTCGGCGAAACAGGCACCATCACCGCGTCGCAGCACACACGCCGGCTCGTCACCTGGACCCCGACCCGGGACCTTCATCTCCTTGACCTGAGCACGACCACTTGGCTGGCTCGCGCGCGCGGCAACACCGCGCTCATGTCAGGCCCCCGAGGCGTGGCACGTGACTGGGCCCGCGCCGTCTGGAACGCCTACCCGGCCGTCGACGGCATGGCCTGGTCCTCCTCTACCCTCCCTGCGGGAACGTCGATTGTCCTGTTCGAGCGGGCAGCCACTGCCCTTCCCGCGCACCCGACTATCAACGTCAGTCTCGGCGATCAGCGGATGACCCCGGCGCTAGCAAGGATCGCCAGCGACTACGGCCTGCTCCTGGTGTAGCGCCTGGGCACGGCGGGCGGCGCGAAGCGGCATGTTCGTGGAGGTGCCGGGACCCAACGACGACTGGGTTCGGTCTCCTCGAACGCTGCTCTTAGTTCGGGATGCTGGTCCAGGCGCGGGGCTGCCTGACTTCGTCGACAACTCGATCCGCGAGCCGTCCGCCAAGGTCAACTGCACAAGCAACTGGTTGCTCTTGGAAACCTTCTCCGTTGTGATCTTCTGACCCATTACAACCGACAGCCGTACTCCCGGGGAGGGCGTTCAAGGTTGTCCTCCTAACCTTGAATAGGGAGATTGGTTGTTCAAGGTTGTGGCGGCTACCCAGCGCCGCTCCCCACGCGACGGCGCAACCTACTCGCGCGACCCGATCCGGACCGCGAGCGAATCGATGAGCGCCGGCAGACCGGGCACCGCGCGCGCGTGGGGTGACTCGTGCTTCACCGTAGACCGGACGACCTTCACCGCCTGATCGATGACCTCCTCGGCCCGGCCTCCCCCCAGGCCCCAGCGGCCGGCTTCGGCGATGAGGTCATTCCGGCGGATACGTGAGTGCTCGTAGACGTCGTTGATCGCCATGGCCATGCGACCGTCGATTCCCGGGTAGTGGGTCAACGGCACCACGTCGTAGGCAGGTGCCAGCCGCGCAGGTCCTTCCGGCGGATGCAGCAGCGAGATGTTCTTGGCGTGCATGTCGAGGTTGCCGACAGCGACGGCGAGGGTGAGGAGCGTCAAAAGTCGCTCCAACCCAGCGAGCCCCACCGAACTAGCGACGACCGAAGCCACTCGCCCGAGACTCACCTTGCCTGAGTGTTCCTGGTACTTCTCGGCACCGGAAGCCCCAAGTGCCTGGTTGAAGTCCTCCTGGTGGAGGCGACGACCGGGGATCTCGTCGTCCCGGTCGTACCGCTCAATTACCAGGGCGTCCGTGCCTTCGAAGGTCTCGATCCATGTCGCGTAGGGGGCCAGGCCCAGCGCCCGAGCCAAACGCGAGGCGTACTCCTCGTTGTAGATCATGTCGGAGTGAGACCGTGCCACCGGCTTGAGGATGTGGGTCGAGGGATAGCCATAGAGGCACTGCGCCCAGCGATCACCCACCCGTGCCAGCAGGACCTTTTCCTGGACGCCAGCCAGGGACGCCTTGCCCGACATCGGCGCGTTTCCGAGCGGGAAGGCAGCCACGTCGTCCAGCAGGTCGACGATGTCGGCCGTCGACAGCGCACGGGCGCGGGGAGGGTCGGCAGCATCCGCAGCTGTCGGGTCGATCACCTGCACGGCGCCGGCGACGTCTCGCCCGTACGCGGCCAGCAGACCCAGGGTGTCCATGGGCGTAACCCGAGCTCGATCCGCCAGTCGCTGTCGGGCAGCGCCCTCCGGAAGCAACTCGTCGAAGAACACGCGCCTCCGGGCGGCTTTTCCGCGAGGTTGCCGCGGCACGAGCGGAACCGACTCCGACAGGACCGTGCTGCCCACCCCGAACCGGTCGATCGCGGCACCCATCGCGACGAAGTCGAAGTCACGCCAGGAGTTTCCGACGAGATCACCGACGTGGGTCTCGTAGAGATGAACCTCGAGGCTAGGCATCAGTCGAGCCCTCGGGAATCTCCGCCTGAAGCGTCATCCCGGTCAGGCGCATGATGTCGAAGACGCGAGTGAGTGCAAGGGACGTCTTGCCGCTCTCGAGCTCTGAGACGTAGCCCTGACTGATCCCGAGCTGGGCGGCCACCTGCTGCTGGGAGAGCCCCCGGGACAGGCGTGCCTGCTGCAGCAGTCGACCCAGGGCCTGCGGGCTGGAGACGGTGCCGGTGAGTGCCATAGCTACACGCTACTATAGGAATATTCCGATAGTAAAGGTTCATAGGGATATTCCGATGACAACGACCCATCGGAATATCTCGACCGGCGATGAGGCACTCATCGCCCACCCGCCTTGCTCGGCAATCCACCGATGAGTGCCCGTCGCAGGTTGGGGTGGTAGCCGTCTACGTAGGCCGCCCAGTACACAAAGGAGCGATGGGCACCGACGCCGAGGCGTGCTTGCCAGTCGTAGAGGTCGACGACGTCGCCTGCGGCGACTTCCATCCACTCGTACGCCAGGGCCACACAGTCCCGTCGCCATCGATCGAGTGTCGAGACCTGGCTCCATGCGTCGGTCGTTGCATCCCTTGTCGCCTGGTCGTGCTGATCGGCTCGAACACGGTCGCGCACTGGAGGCGCGGGCCAGTCGAAGACCGGCAGCAGGTGGCGCAATCCGAGCCTTGCCGCCTGGCGGCGGTCCTGAGCAAGGCACCATCGGCAGGCACGAAGCTTCGGCAGCGTCGGCCCGCTGTGAACGAGGGCACTGGAGCAGATCCAGCACAGGTCGTGCCCGTTCAGGTGCCCAGTCTCAGGATTCACGAGGTATGGCCATCGGCGGTTGATGGAGGCCTTGCGTTCGGGCTCCTTCGTCGCTCGGGTGAGATTCTTCAGGATGCCGGCCAAGTGCTGGGCGAGGTTGTCTGGGTTCGCGACCCAGTCGTCGTATTCCGTCGAGGTGTTCGTTTCGTGGTCCACTTGATACTCCCTGTGCGAAGTCCCTGAGCGTCGACGTGTCGGTCGAGGTCGAGGAACGGCTTTCCCGACGCGGATGCGTTCGGGCTGATCTCCGCAGGCCACCGTGGCGTTCGGTTGGTGCCAGCAAGCGGCGGCTTTGCGCTGGCGTCGTGATCGGCTGGTGCAGGCGTGGTGGGACATTTGCTGTGTGCGGCGAGGGAACAGTCCCGGCGCTGAAGTGAGGTCGTCAGGCGTTGAGCCGCTCGCGGTTCGGTGGGTGAGCTACCGAGCGTGGGTACTTTCCTGGAGGGCCTGCTCAACAGTGATGGCCCCACGTTGGACGTCGCTCCAGCACATCCAGCATTCCGTGAGCAATGCGTGGTGGCCTCGGTTCGAGCAGGTTACGTAGGGAACGGCCCCTTCATGCCGGGCCGGTTCCAGGAGCGCCGCTTGTCGTGGGTCGGTGTTTCCGCTGGCCAGGACGCTAGGTAGGTGATGAGTTCGACGACGTCACGGACTTCGGTGACCTCGTCGACGACGAGCACTGCCATGGTTCCTCCAAGGATTGATCAGGGCGCGCGGGCGAGCAGACCCGAGCGCCTCGTCGGACATGTACCGCGGAATGGATCGACTCCGCGTAAGCCGGGGCCCTGGACTCTCATCACCCCGGTAGTGACGTGTGCCCATTGCCTGATGACCTTGATAGAAGAATAGCACGATTTGAGATCTATGCACTACATGATTACGAGATCGTTGCATTGAGTCATGATACTGTGTGGCCATGGGAGCTGACGATCCGAAAGCCGGCTGGACAGTCGCCGATATCGCTCGTGTCTACGGTGAGCCGATCGCGACGATCGAGACGCTCAGGTCACGGGACGCGGGCTTTCCCAAGCCGAGTGGCCGGCGTGGTCGCGCCTTCCTCTACGGGCAGGCCGACATTGAATCCTGGGCAGGCCATCGCGGTTGGCGACGCCGGAGCGACTCCGACATAGGCGGCGAGATCTCAGGCCTGGCCCGGCTGCCCAACGACTTCACTGCTGTGCGCGCGGGACTCGGGTGCCTGCATGCCCGGGGCCGACTGGACGCATCCGCCATTGACCCTGCCCGTGCTCTCGCTGACCTTGCCGCGTCGGAGGGTCCGTGGGCGGCGCAGGTGGCGATCTCCGCCATCACGCCGATCCTGTTGGAGGCGCACAGGGTTGCCTCGCAAGGCCAACTCGAGGTCCTTCGAATGATCGCGCACGACCCCGAGTCGTGGGGAGACGACGTCGATCTCGCCATCGGCGCCGAGGCTACGGATGCCGGACGCATCCTTCCCACCTGTA
>CAMDKQ010000204.1 GCA_945901095.1 Bifidobacterium breve | reverse complement strand
ACATCGTCGTCGACCCCGCCGTACACCGCCCGGTGGGCCGACGGTCGGTAGCTCCCGGCCACGTCGCCACCGCATCGATTGTCAGTGAGTGCCTCGTCATCGAAACCCCCGGAGGCCAGGTCCGCGAACAGGGGGATCTCTCGCCCGCCGACGTCCACCGGCTCAGATCGGTCAGCGCTGTTCGGGCAGAAGTCGTGCTTCCCGTTCGCTGGCGTGCTCAACTCGAGGCTGCGGGAGTTGTCGTGGTGACCGGATCAGTGGCCGCGGACCTCCCCGAGAAGGGTGATGACCTCGCCTGGCAATGTGCCTCAGTTCGAACGCGTCGCCACGCACTTCGATCCCACTCGCCGGCAGCCGCCCTCGATTCCTGGCCGGCCGTTTCCGTGGTCCTCGTCACCCACCGCGACCGATTTCTCTCTCACGCACTCTCGCAGATCTCCCGGCTCGACTACCCATCCCTGCAGGTGGTCATCGGCTTGCATGGGGTCGATCTCGATGATGGTCAGATGACCGAACTCCTCGAGCGCGCGGGTCTCGGGTCGGGTGGGCATCGCTCTGTCGTTGTCCATCGAATCGATCATGACGTGCCATTCGGGCAGGCGATGCAGGAGGCGTGTGACCGCGCGGACGGACTCCTCATCACGAAGGTAGACGACGACGATCACTATGCGCCGGAGCATGTTTGGGATCTCGTGCTCGCCCGCATGTACTCGGGAGCGCAGCTCATCGGCAAGGCGCTCGACTGGATACATATTGAGGCTGATGACGTCACGGCATTCCGCCCCACCTATCCGGCCGAATCGTACGCGACCTTCGTGGCCGGAGGGACCATGCTCATTTCGAAGGCCGACCTGCTGGAGGCGGGCGGCTGGCGGCCAGTGCCGAAATCCATAGATCGCGCGCTCATCGAGCAGGTAAAGAGGATCGGCGGCCTCGTCTACCGGACGCACGGCCTCGGCTACGTCTACGTACGCCACGGCGATGCACACACCGCCATCGTGAGCAACGAGCACTTCCTCACTGAGAACGTTCGGCAGTGGCCGGGATTGATCGCCCACGAAGCTTTCGGGACGGTTTCGTCATGAGCGCTACTCCTGCTCGAGTATCGGTGATCATGCCCGTTATCAATGAGGAACGGCACCTGCGTCATTCCGTCGACGGGATTCTTGCTCAGGACTACACGGGGGCCCTTGAGATTGTCATCGCGGTCGGACCGTCGAAGGACGGCACCCGCGCGATCGCCGACGCAATTGCAGGCGAGCACCCGAACGTGCACGTCGTCGACAATCCGACGGGCAAGACTCCCTCGGGCCTCAACGCGGCGATCAGCAGGTCGACAGGCGACATCATCGTCCGAGTCGACGGCCATGCCATGATCCCCGCCGACTACGTGAGCACCGGCGTCGAGGTGCTCACGCAGACCGGAGCCGACAATGTTGGCGGCGTCATGGCGGCGGAGGGCACGACCGATCTCGAGTGTGCGGTGGCCAGAGCGATGACCTCGAAGTTCGGCGTCGGGGGTGCCTCCTTCCACGTCGGCGGTGAGCCGGGTGCCGCCCTCACCGTGTACCTCGGATGCTTCCGGCGCGAGGCCCTCGATCGCGTCGGCGGCTACGACGAGAGCATGGAACGCGCACAGGACTGGGAGATGAACCTGCGCATCCGGCAGACGGGTGGCATCGTCTGGTTCACCCCCCGCATGCAGGTCACCTACCGGCCCCGGCCGACCCTGTCCTCCCTCGCCCGTCAGTACCACGACTATGGGCGCTGGCGCCGAGAGGTTGCTCGGCGCCACCCTGACACCCTTTCGCTGCGCTATCTCGCGGCCCCGTTGGCCGTGCTTGGAATCGCCATCGGTCTCGTGATCGGGGTCGTCGGCCTGCTCACTGGGTTCGGATGGCTCGCCCTCCTCGGCTTCGCCGCACCCACCTGCTACCTGCTCGCGAACCTCGCCGCTAGTGCCCAGTCGACCCTCGCGGCGCCGCGGTTGCATTGGAGGTCGGCGGGACTCCTTCCGGCCGTCTACGCGACGATGCACGGTGCCTGGGGTTCTGGATTTCTACGGGGGGGCGCAGGCTCGTGAGCGAGCGCTCCAAATGAGGCTGCCACGGCTCCCGAATCGGCGCCGAGCGCTCCGATGGTCGGTGGTGACCGCGGCCCCCGCCGGCGAGGCTGGCGAGCAGTGGGGCGATACCTGGTTCGCCCGTGACCTGGTGCGCGCCCTCAGGTCGCAGGGGCAGCAGGCAAAGGTCGTCGCCCGTGGCGGCGCCGAATCCTGGGCACGCGACGTCGACGACGTTGTCCTCGTCCTGCGGGGTTTGCGCAAGGTGACCCCGCG
Organism: Bifidobacterium breve; assembly: GCA_945901095.1. Lineage (GTDB taxonomy): Bacteria > Actinomycetota > Actinomycetes > S36-B12 > S36-B12 > WLND01. Next base: position 3,324 of record CAMDKQ010000204.1, on the reverse strand, counting down.
GCCGGGGCCGGCCACCTGGATGCTCTGGGTGATCTCCCATCCAGAACTCGTCGACGCGGACGAGGCGGCCGCGTACGACCGAGTCTTCGCTGCAAGCAATCACTGGTCCAAGGCGAAGGAACTGGGCGTGATCCCGCTGCTTCAGTCGACGAACCCTGAACGCTTTTCACCGGCGGCAGGTTCACCCGACTCGGGTGACCGGATCTTATTCGTCGGTTCGACCCGAGGTGAATATCGGCCAATCGTCCGTGACGCAGTCGCGAGCGGAGCCGACCTCGCGATCTACGGGGTCGGCTGGGAGGAGTTCCTGCCTGCTCATCGGATCCGGGGCGAGTTCCTCCCCAATGCGCAATTGCCAGCCGCATACGCGAGCGCCGGAGTCGTCCTCAACGACCACTGGGCGGATATGGCGGCTGAGGGCTTTCTGTCGAACAGGCTCTTCGACGCTGCCGCGACGGCGGCGAGGATCGTGAGTGATCCGGCAACCGGCCTCCACGAAGTCTTCGGTGATGTGGTCCGGACCTATGCAGGTGCCGAGGAGCTGCGGTCGATCCTGTGCGGGGCCCCTGCAGTTGAGTTCGCTGACCGTTCAGCGAGGGTTCAGCTCGCGGTAACGATAGCGCGGGAACATAGTTTCGATGCGCGAGCTCGGGAGCTCATTGCACATGCGGAGGACGCGAGGACGACATGACAGAGGTCAGCTCGGGTATCGATGTCAGCGTCGTCCTCATCACGTTCAACGATGCTGTCCGGCTGCCGAGGGCCTTGGCATCACTGAGCAACCAGACCCTGCGCAATCTTGAGATCATCGTGGTCGATGACGCATCGACCGACGGCACTGCCGGCCTCGTCGAGACCGCGATGTCGACTGACCCGCGAATTCGCTACGTCCGTCTCGATGTGAACTCCGGCGGCTGCAGCGGACCTCGCAACCGGGGAATCCGCGAGGCCACCGGTACCTGGGTGATGTTCTGCGACTCAGATGACGAGTACGAGCGACATGCGGCCAAGAACCTGCTCCTTGTGGTCGAACGTGCGGATGCTGATCTCGGCTGCGGAGTCGTCGAGCGGGTGGAGGTCAAGAGCGGCCTAGCGAAGCGCTGGCGCGCCGATCTACATGAGCCCGGAGTGCTCATGAGTATCGACGATCGGCCCGAACTCATCGCCGACACCGTGAGTGTGAACAAGATTTACCGCCGTGAATGGCTCATCGGGCGGGGGATCGATTTCCCCGAGGGCGTCTTGTACGAGGACCAGTTGTTCACGCTCAAGGCGTTCGCGGAGGCCCGGCGAATCTGCGTGATTCCCGAAACGGTCTATCACTGGTACGTCGATCGTCTCGGCAGCGATCTATCCATCACCCAGCGTCGCCATGAGCTCCGAAATGTGCGCGACCGTATCGAGGTCAACCGGCTTATCGATGAATACCTCACTTCACGAGGGTTGACCGACCTAGCCCGCATGAAGACTCGCAAGTTCCTGTGGCACGACCTGTACCTGTATCTGTCGACCCTCCTCGAGTTGGACGATGATGACGCCAATGCGGTCGCGCGTGAACTCGCGCCGTATGTGGCGACCCTCGACCTCGAACAGGCGAGGTTCCAGCGGCCCGCACTTCGGGTGGCCACCTACCATCTCCTCATTGGTGACCTCGACGGTGTGCGGCGTGCGATGCGGTTCATCCGCTGGTCATCCGTTGTCGACGTGCCGTTCGTGATTGATAGCGACTCCAGGGCCTGGTGGGGCTGTGCGCACCTTGCCGCCGGTCCGTCATTCCAGGGCCTTGGCCCAGACTGGTGGCTCGACGTGAGTGCGCTCGGTCTGGACCGTGCCTCCATCTCACAACGCAGGTGGTGCCATCGACTCTCCTCGATCGATGGCTCTGGCGGCAAATGGTCGGTGGAGGGGACCACTGTCGACGCCTTTGGCGATCTCGGGCGCGCGACGTCCGTGGAACTCGTGCTCATGCTCGCAACTCGGGTGATGGCGTCGCTGCCGCTCACCATGTCCCGCTCTGATCCGGGGTCTCACGGTGACCTCAGCCTTGGAACCTCCGAATGGCAGTGGCGTGGCAATGGTCGGTGGTCCGAGGCCCCCCGCGCCGGCATCCGGCCCCCAGACCGTGGCTTCCTAGCGATCCGCACGGTCATCGACGGCGTCGCCAATGTGATGCCCGTTCGAGTCAGTGAGTCGAAGGCCCCGGTTCGTACGCTACCGGGGGTGCGCTCCTTGGTCGGTCTGCGGACCTACCCGGGAGAGCACGGCGTGGTCCGTTGGGTTGCCGGTCGCTTTTCGAGATCCGCACGATTCCTTGGACGGCTCAGACGGTGGCAGTCCTCACTCGATGCGTCGATTGCCCGAGGGGGTGGCGCCGTAGCCAGGCGAGTTGGCGAGCGACTTCGGGCCGCACCACTCGTCGTATTCATCGGCCAAGGCGAGCAATCGGTCGAATTCTCTGCTCAGGCGCAATCAATCAGTGCGGCACTGCTCGAACGGAGACCAGATGTCCGGCAGGCATGGCAGGCCGTTTACAGCACTGCGATCAGCCCTTCAACGTCAGTGCGTCGCTCATGGCGTCTGGCACGTGCCCGGTGGTGGGTCCTCGATACCACCCTGCCTGCCTCGATGCGGATACCAGCGCACTCACGCTCCTATGCAACAGCAGAGGCGGTGCCCGTCGTTCGGATGGGAGCCGAGGATCCTGACTGGGACATCACGGCGCCCGCCCGGCGCCGGGGAGCAGGTTCGCTGCCACGTCGTTGGGATGGTTCACGAGCAATGAATCCTGAAGCAGCCTGTCGCGAACTGGACCTGCCAACATCTCGGGTGAACGTGCTCTATGCGCCACTTCGAGATGAGTGCCTCATCGACCTCCCCGAATTCGTCGAGAGGTTTGGCGATCGTGTGCATCTTCTCGTTGCCTCGGGAAGTGGTGTCGCTGTCGATATCCCCTCGCTACTGCGATCATCGGTGCGGGATGTATCGGCGCGCGCAGTTCGTGAGATCGCCTATGCGGCGTCCGAGGTGCTGATCACGGACTTCTCGCCGGTCATGACGGATTTTGCGTCGGCAGGGCGCCCGGTGATTGTCTTCGCTCCCGACTTCGACAGATTCGTCTCGCGGACGAAGGGAACGGTGGTTGACCTCATCGAGGCCGGTCCGGGCCCGGTCACGCGTTCGATGGCTGAGCTGGACGCGGAGTTGACTGCCCTGCTCGATCGAGGCCTAATAGTGGCCGAGCCGTACCTTGGCCGGTCGCGGAGATTCGCTGAGCGGGTGACCCCGATGGGGAGCGCTGATGCGTTCGTGGACGAGATGCTCGGC
>CAMDKQ010000203.1 GCA_945901095.1 Bifidobacterium breve | reverse complement strand
ATCGTCGCGGTAGACGACCCCCTTCATGAGTGAGGTGATGACGAGCGGTAGGTCGAGCTCGCCCGACGGCGTCGGCGTTGATGTCATGTTGCCTCGACGTCCGTGTCGGGTTCGCGCGTCGGAGGGTGCGCGACTTCGACGGGAGAAGTCGCGCGCCCAGGTCTGGCAAAGGTGACCGCAGGTATGCGAGCCACGACCCGTCGTCCATTCTCATCGGTCCACTGGTGCTCCTGAGGCCTCGTCTCATCGAACACGACGGCGAGGTCAGCATCACTGAGCGCAAGGTATGCGACGAGCTCGGCGAGTCCCTGCTCAAGGGGGTGCGCTGCGAGTACGTCGGTGAGGCCCACGACCGCATCCTGCCGGACGAGTTGGCGGACCTGCCCCGAGAGTCGCTCGGTGTCGACGAACACCTGGTCGAGAAGGGCGGTCGCGTCAGCTGCAACATCGTCGTCGACGACGAGTGCACTGTCGAGGGTGAGACTGGCCCGAGGCTGGTAAAGCGGACGCTCAAGGGGCAGGACAACCGAGGGAGCCGACTCATCAATGCTCGTGCCCAGCTGGGAGAGATCCTGCTCACGCAGGACGAGCGCATGCTGCTCGATACCGCGGAGGATTTCAACGACCCGCCGGTTCTCGAGCCAGACCTGATCATCGAGGAACCGGCGCAACTGCTCCGACAGCAGTCGCACGGTGCCCTGGGTGCGCTCGCCGGCATCGAGCCAGTCGTAGTGGACATGTCGAAGCCGTGGGTCTGGGTCAATCGATGGGAGCGACTGCACCTGCCCGAGCAGGTCAGTGAACTCCTGCTGGCGCTCCCCGGAGAGCAGGAAGTCGTAGAAGGCATGGAAGCTCCGACCCTGATCCGATTCGGCGATGGCATTGCGGTCGCCGATGACCTCGTCGAGGAGGTCAGCCTTCGACCCCTCCCAGCCGGCGATCTGCTCGCGAAGTTGCCGGTCAAGGGCGCGGAAGTTCGCCTCAACCTCCCTGAAGTCCGAGAGCAGGTCGCTCGCCATCGATGAAAGCTGCTGGTACCGATCGCGTTGCGCTGCGTCATCGAGCATCGCGACGTTTCCGCGGCGGACCTCGGCGATCTCCCGGTCGATGAGGTCGCGTCGGCGATGAAGCTCAGTGAGACGAACCTCCGGATCCTCCTCAGCGCCGAACGCCATCTGGCGGAGCAGTTCGATGATCGTGTTGAGCCGGGACTGCGTGCCGATGAAGGAGCGGCTGCGGAGGCTGCGGACGAACCCGAAGGCCTTCTCAAGCGCTGGGGTGGCATCGAAGTGCGGTTCGTCCGAGCCCTGCGGGTAGTACTTGCGCAGCCAGCCCTTCTCCGGCAGTGCCCACTCATCGAGGTAGGCCGCAGGGGGGCGCGGGTAGCGGGGTGGCACCTGTTCGTCGTTGAGGGCGAAGAGGAGGTCGTCGAGTCGGCTCACGAGGTCGGGGCCGGCGATGGATCGAACATTCTCCTCGACAAACACTTGACCGAGGAAGCCGAGGATGAGCGGGGCGTGATCAGTCCGCAGCAGTCTCCAGGCGGCGCTCGCCCGGAGCGTCGCCTCGAGGTCGTCGTGCAGTGGTGTCACCAGGTTCCGGTAGCGATCACTTGGTCGCGGTCCGAGATGAGCCGGGCGGTTCCCGATTCCCAGAGTGCCGGCTCAGTCAAGCCCCAGAAGGCTTCAGTCGGGGTCGCTGATCCTTTGCGGATGTTCAGGGTCCAGGTGCCGCCGGCTGGGATGCAGGTCCCTGGGGCGAACCGGTAGACCTTGGCTCCCGTGTCGAGCCGCACGCCATCGAGGCATGCCTCGGCAGCGCCCTTGTTCGCCAGTCGTACCCACTGGGTCTGAGCCCGCGCCGCGCCCTTGCCCTGACCGACCGAGACTGCGTCGATAACGACGCTCGCAGCCAGCGGATCCCCGTCGCAGGTCACCGTACAGGGGTACTCGCGCCAGAACCTGAAGTTCTTGGCAGCATCAAGGAGGTAGGCACCGTCGCCGACGAGCGCCGTTCCGGTGCCGACGTCTTGATACAGACGCGCCTTCGCTCCCGCGTAGACATCATGGCCGTCAGGCTGGCCCGGGGTTCCGGTTCCGGTGTGGACAACTCGGTAGTCGCCGGGGGTGAGGATCGAGCCGCCCGGGAAGGTGTACCAACCCTGCAGGCCGGAGTCGCGCAGCAGCCAACCGGAGATGTCTACGGTACTTGCCCCGGTGTTGCGGACGCTCACCCATTCATCGGCAACCTTGCCACCCGGTGCCGTGCGGCCAAGCCGCAACGAGAGCACCGCATCAGGTTGTAGGGCTTGGCGGCACAGGTTCGGGTTCCAGATGCCGACACCACGGGACTGCGCCCCCGCGATGGCCTCCCGGTAGAGCGAGCTCATCGCCGCCTCCTTCGGGACGGTGAACCAAACCCCGAGGCCTCGCTCTGCCATGGCCCAGGCGAGGTCCTGATCGAACTCCCCAGTTGCCTGGTTAAAGGCGAGGACGACCCGCTGCGGACGCGCTGACTTACCCGTTGACGTCTGATCAACCGCGGCAAGGCGCACCCTGGTGCCGACCGGGACGAGCGACTTCATGATCTTGCGCCCGAGGGCGCCGCCGCACTGCCCGGCATGCGCGGAGGTGGTGATCTCGGGCGCGTTGATGCCGAGCAGCCTGATCCGAGATTCGGCGCCCGTCACCTCATCATTCACGATGAGGGTGTCGCCATCGACGACCCGCTGCACCGTGGCGGTCTCCCATGAGCGGACTCCGTCCCACGGACCAGCTGTCACCGGAGTGGCTGCGGCAATGAGTGCGGCAGCAGCCCCGAACGCGACGAGCGCTGAAGCCGCCAAAATTGTACGCCGGTTCATCGAGAACTCCCCTTGCATGATGCGATCCCCGCTTGGATGAGTGGCTCCGTAAGGGAACCGAGCTGGTCAAAGCCCGGTCCGACGGTCTGGCCTCCGAGGTGGCGAAAGTAGATCCCCTCTACGATTCCTGCCAGTTTGAAGTAGGCCAATCCCAAGTAGAAGCCTACGTGCTCAAGATCGTTTCCACTCCTTTGTGCGTAGGCTTCAAGGATCTCATCCTCCGTGATGAAGCCCTCGGCATTAGCGGCGTTCGCGATGAGCGCGCCGGCTTCCAGCCGGGACATTCGGTTGTAGGCGAGCAGGAGGGCCAGGTCGGTGAGGGCATCGCCAATGGTCGCCATCTCCCAGTCGAGCACCGCGGTCACGGCGTCGGTTTCATCGATGAGGAGGTTGTCGAGCCGGAAGTCACCGTGGACGATGGCGGGGGCGCGATCCGGCGGGACGCTGCTCACCAGGATGTCGAACAGTTCGTCGACCCCCGGTTGTTCCCTGCTCTTCGAAGCATCGAGTTGCTTCTTCCAGCGCTGCACCTGCCGCGGCAGGAACCCCTCGGGACGTCCGAAATCGCCCAGTCCAACCTCTCCCGGGTCGACCGCATGCAAGTCGGCAAGCACCTCGACCATGCGGGTTGAGATCGCCCGGACGCGTTCGCGGCCAAGGGGCTCGAGTTGCTCGCACAGGCGGTAGGGGATTCCTTGCATGAGTTCCATGACGTAGAACGGAGCGCCGATCACCGCTGGGTCGGAGCACAGGGCAAGGGTGCGGGGCACCGGAACCGGGGTTGGCTCCAGCGCCGTGATGATCCGGTTCTCCCGCATCATGTCGTGGGCTGTCGCGAGCACATGTCCGAGTGGCGGTCGTCGAACGACCCACTGCCCCTGCCCGTCGGTCACCCGATAGGTGAGGTTCGACTTGCCGCCATCGAACACCTCGGCGCGCAGCGGGCCCCCGATGAGGCCGGGGCATTCACGATCAAGGAACCCGGCGAGTCGATCAAGGTCAAGTCCAGGTGGGGAGCCTTGGTCAATCGTCATGGAACGAGGAGTGCGAGCAGTTCCGCGATGCACACCGGCTTGTCGCCGCCCTCACGCTCGACGGTGACGAGGACCGTGACCTGGACGCCAACCGGACGCCAGTCGAGGGCCACGAGTTCCGCGCCAGCTCTGAGCCGGGAGTCAACGGGCACCATCGCCGGGAAGCGCACCCGGTTCGACCCATAGTTGATGCCCATCGACATGCCGTCGACTCGGTAGATCTCACCCAACATCATCGGGATGAGCGACAGCGACAAGTAGCCGTGGGCGATCGTCGTGCCGAACGGTCCGGACGCAGCACGGACCGGGTCAGTATGGATCCACTGGACGTCGCCTGTCGCCTCGGCGAATCGATCGATGCGCTCCTGCGTGATCACATGCCACCCACTGAAGCCCAGGTGGGTGCCGACCGCGAGTTCGAACTCATCGAGTCCGCTGAATACTCGAATCTCGCTAGGCACGCGGCCCTCCCGCGACATAGAGCACCTGGCCGGAGACGAAGGACGCATCCTCGCGGACGAAGAAGGCAACCGCGGCGCTCACATCGTCAGGCGTGCCAGCCCGACCGACCGGAATCTCCTTCACCATCGCCGACTTCAGGTCATCAAAGGAGATACCGATACGCGCGGCCGTGCCGATGGTCATCTCCGACTCGATGAAGCCGGGTGCGATCGCGTTGACAGTGACGCCGTAGCGACCGAGTTCGATGGCGAGTGTCTTGGTGAAGCCCTGCATTCCAGCCTTGGCCGCGGCGTAATTCGCTTGCCCACGATTACCGAGCGCCGACGTGCTCGACAGGTTGACGATCCGGCCCCAGCGGGCCTCGATCATGTGACGCTGGGCTGCCCGGCTCATGAGGAAGGCCCCACGAAGGTGCACACCCATCACCGCATCCCAGTCATCGACCGTCATCTTGAACAGAAGATTGTCGCGAAGGATGCCGGCGTTGTTCACGAGGACGAGGGGTGGTCCCATCGTCAGCGCGATCGCATCGACGGCGTTCTCCACGCTCACCTCATCGGAGACGTCGGCTGCAAAGCCCTGCGCGGTGCCTCCCTCCGCCACGATCTCATCGACGATGCTCTGGCAGGCGTCAGCATCGAGGTCGATGATCGCGATGGCGTGGCCCTCGCGGCTTAGGCGCCGGGCAACGCTCGCGCCAATCCCGCGGGCGGCGCCCGTCACGATCACCGTACGGGGGGTATCACTCATGTCGCTCCTTCATCTGTCAGCCTTCAGTCCACTCATGGGCAACGTAGACGACCCGTCCGGTTGTCGAACCATCGGCCAATCGCTGAATACCACCGGCGACGTCACCGAGCGCGAGACGCTCGCTCACAAGAGGGCGAAGGGTGCCGGCATCGGCCATCGACGTGAGCAACACCTGGCAGGCGTCGACCGCAGCCGGATCCTTCTCGTTGTAGTAGCCCCAGTGGAGGCCAAGGATCGAGTAGTTCTTCACGAGCGCGTGGTTGAGTGCCGCGCTCTGTACTTCGCCGCCGGCAAATCCGACGATGACGATCCGGCCCTCAAATGCAATGCACTTGGTCGAGCGCTGGTAGGCCTCTCCGCCCACCGGGTCGAAGACCACATCGGCGCCGCGTCCGCTCGTGAACTCCTTCACGACCGCTACGAAGTCCTCGCTCAACCTGTCGATCACCAAATCGGCTCCAAGCGAACGAGCGACTTGGGCCTTGTCAGGGCCACCGACGACCCCGATCACCCGGGCGCCCGCAGCCTTGCCGAGTTGCACGGCGGCGCTGCCGACCCCGCCCGCCGCGGCATGGACGAGCAGCGTC
>CAMDKQ010000202.1 GCA_945901095.1 Bifidobacterium breve | reverse complement strand
GGGCGTCAGACCCGGAGACCGAGTGGTCGTTGTCTCGACGAATCGGCTCGAGGTTCTCGAGATCTTCCTTGGCTGCTCATGGCTCGGTGCGATATTTGTGCCACTCAACCCGGATTCGCCCATCGAGCAGCTCTCGACCTTCCTGAATTATGTCGAGCCAGCAGCAATTCTCGCGGAGTCCGCCTGCCTGAATCCCGTCAAGGAGGCCGCCAGGTCACTGGCTGATCACCCGATTCGGGTGGGCCAGATCGGCGAAGACGCCGGCGATTCGGCTTGGCTCTGGGGCCCAGGGCAAGTCCATGACCTGACGTTGTCCGAGCCCTTGAGTCCCCTCGCAATCCTCATGACCTCTGGCACGACCGGAATTTCGAAGGGAGTTGTCTGCCCCCAGGGGCAATTCATCCAGTGGGGCGACTCCGTGGGTGAACTCCTCAACCTCACCCCAAACGACGTCGCCTACACCTGCCTGCCACTGTTTCATACGAACGCGCTCAACGGCGTTATTCAGAGCTTCATCCATGGCTCTCGTTTCCATGTTGGTGGACGCTTCTCAGTTTCACGTTTCTGGGAACGAATCCGAGACGCCGAGGCAACCGTCACCTACCTACTGGGAGCTACGGTGAGCATGCTCCTCATCCGACCACCCAGCGCCGACGACCGCTCCCACCTTGTCTCCCGGATTCTCGCCCCCGGCACGACGACCGCGGTGGTCACTGAGTTCGAGCGTCGTTTCGGGACCGTACTCATTGAGGGCCACGGCATGACAGAAACAAACCTCACGATCGCACCGCCACCAAAGGAACGGCGGCTCGGCTTCATGGGCACCGTCGTCAAAGGATTCGAGGCCGTCGCAGTGGATGAGCAGGGGCTTGAGGTGCCTGACGGCACTCCCGGTGAACTCATTCTGCGGACGAGCGTCATAAGCGCCTTTAGTCTTGGCTACTGGCGCACGCCCGAGGTGACAGCTGAGGCAAATCGCGGTGGCTGGTTTCATTCAGGGGACCGCGTCGTGCTCGAGGAGGGTTGGTTCCGCTTCCTCGACCGCATCAAAGACGTCATTCGCAGACGCGGTGAGAACAGTTCCGCGTGGGATTTCGAGCAAGTCCTCGACACGATTCCGGGCGTTCTTCGGTCTGCCGTGATTCCCGTTCCATCGGAGTTCGGCGAGGCGCGGCTTGCACGTTATGCGGTGCCGAGGTAACTCGATTACGTCACCGAGTTTCCCCTGACCGACACCGGCAAGATTCGCAAGCACGAGTTGCGAGCAAGAGGTGTCACCGAGACCACCTAGGATTCCACGGACTATCGGACATCGCGAGTTCGGTGACCGTAGTGCAGCGGGTGTGGATCACAGGCGTGGGTCAGACACCGTATTGCGGAGGCGTTCAGGACTCCTGCTCGTAGAGGGCCGGCAGGAATGTCGCGAGGTGGTTCATCTCCTGGGCGCAGTGCACGAGCAGGGCGCGCGCGTCGAGTTCGGTGAGGCTTACCAGTCGCCTGGCGAGCGGCATGAACGGGCGCAAGGCCGGCTTGCGGGCTGCGATGTAGGGAGGGCCGATCCAGAACCGGGAGCGCATCACTGAACCACCGGCGACGGCGCTCACATGGTGCACGAGGTAGCCCATATCAATCGGCGCGTCAACGAGCCCGACTCGAGCGCATACGGCGGTCGCCTCGATACCGGTTGCGAGATGGGGGTCGGCGAGCCCAATTTCCTCGGGTCGGCGGAACTGGATCGCCCCGCGAATCATCGCGCTGCCAAGGAACTCGTCAACCTGCGAGGTGCTCCCGACATATCGCGCGCGCCCGGTAGATCCGGCCGGCGGCAACTGCTCCCACTGGGCATGGATGTGGGCAAGGGGATGCCAAAGTTTGTATCGAGGGGCGCTATCACCGTGCCACCCGAACCACCAGTCGATCATCGGTGGTGTCACGTCAGGCATCTCGGTGGTGAGGTTCACGTGGATCGCACCGTCGCGGTTAACGGTGTAGCCATTTTGGATTCGCGAGTCGACGATGTCGTTGACCGCCTCGGGCATTCGAGGCATGAGTGCCTCGGCCACCGGGCTGTCCGAAAGTGCACGGAGGGCATGGGCGGGAATCTCAGCCATCACCGGGTTCCAGAACCGGGCGTAGGGCAAGGATGCGAGCTCCTCCGAGGACCAACCGAGTGCACGTCCGGGAATCGACCTTGGTGTGGGGAGTTTCATGCCTCTCCGATCCATCGGTGGAATCGACCCTGCGGGTCTTGGGTGGCCCGCAGAGCATCGAGTCGGGCTTGGGCGGCTAGGGAGATGCCCCGTGCTGGTCGGCCCGGGTCATCAGCGAATTGAATGCCGGTGGACAGGCTTTCCATTGCCGCGACGTTGTCTCGCGCCCATGCAGGTGTGGATGTCGCGTCCCGCGGATCGCTCCATCCTCCGTACAGCGCAAGGTAGGTGCGGTCCTCGACGGAGTAGGCCATGTCGCCGAGGGTGTGGGTTGGTGCCCAGTTCAACCACAGGAAGTGCGCTGGTGGTGGAGGCAGGGTGTCAGCAATCCGCTGGACATGGCTGAGGAGTTCATCCGGGCCTGCGTGGGTCCACAGATTGTCCGTTGTCCAGTTGGTGGAATTGGGGTAGTGCTGCATGACGGCCCCGAAGGCAGCACTCAGGGGCACCGGCAATAGCGGCAGTCGGCGGCGTGAACCTCGCGGCCGACTCTCGAGAAAGGACAGAGCAGCCTTTGCCGCCGAGCGGGATGATGTCATCACCGGCGCCGCGATTTCGATCCTCACTGGCGAGGTGCGGTTGTACTTGCGCAGTCGCGGGGGGAACGATGGGTTGCGGGACACCACGAATTGCAATTCGACCTCGGATGGAACATCCGGACCAATCTCACCCATCCATCTGACAACGTCCTCGAGTCGATCCACCGAGTACTGGACGGCTGCGGTTCCGATGAACCTCGGACGGGCATACAGTCGCAGGTGGAACTTCACGACGACACCGAAGAATCCTGGGCCTGATCCACGCGCGGCCCACAGCATGTCCGAGTTCTCAGTATCGCTTGCATGACGGAGTTCACCATCGGCGTCGACGTAGTCAATAGCCATGACGCTGGCGCACGCGGGTCCATACGCTCGGCCGTTCCAGCCGAAACCCCCTTGAAGTAAATAGCCGCCGAGGCCGACACCACGACAGTGCCCAACCGGGAAGAACAGGCCCTCCCTCATAAGCGCAGCAAGGAGCACGCTTCCCCCGAGGCCGGGTTCGACCGTCGCCGACATTGTGGCCTTGTCGATTGAGAAGGACGTCAGGCGCGAAAGATCAATGAGGACGCCTCCATCGCGAACATGATTCCCCGACCAACTGTGGCCCCCTGAGCGCACGGAAACTGATTCGTCTGATGCCTTCGCTTTTCGCACGGCGGCCATAACATCCGCGACGCAGGTGGCTTGCACGATGCGGCCGGGATATCGATCGGGCACATTCGCATTCCACATAGTTGCGCGCCGCGCCTCGTCGTAGCCCACGTCGCCTCGATAAACGGTGCGAGCTGGCCCTGACGTCGTCGATCCCATCGTTAGACCTCCAGCAGTGGTGATAGTGGCAAGGGGTGAAGTCGATGAAACTGCTGCGGCGCTTTGGCGAGGCGAACTGCCTTGCGAGGCGCAACCCCGAGGGTTCGCAGGAGGTATTCAACAACTGGCGGGATCGAATCAATCAATAGCCGGCCTCGATGGATGTCGAGCCACGAACCGACGATTGCACCACCAAGGACGCTGGCGGTGGCCTGCGAATCGTTGGCGGTGAAGTCGCCCGATGACAGGCCAAAAAGGACGTCGCGATGCATGTGGGCGCGCAGACCGGCCACGAGGCGGTCAACGGGCAACCCGGAATCGAAGAGGAGTCGACCGACCTCCGGCATGTGGTGGCCAACTAGGAGGGTCTGCTTGGTTGAGCAGGCGAATACCTCCGCGAAATCACTCGAACCGGACCTCACGAACTCGAGACCACGCGCATGCTCCGCTAGGAGGAGGTCTGCGACCGCATCGAGTGCCGCGTCAAGACAATCGAAGTAGTTGTAGAAGGTTCCCTGCGAAACGCCAGCGCGTGCGATGACCTGAGGAACGGACAGGGTCTCAACTCCACCATCAAGCAAAAGTTCCTGAATGGCAATGAGTAGATCGGCCCGGGTGCGCTCGCGTTTTTGAGGCGCGGTGGTGGGCACAGCCGGAGCCTTCCTTAACAATGACAATCTGTCAATAGTTTTGGCGGTTCATTGAGTAGCCGATCTGAGCGACAAGTGTTTGCGCAGTCAACGTAGGGAGAAGCGAGGCGCAAAGGCGTCCTCCATGAGGCGCAACTCGCGAGCCGGAAGGCCGTTAATGCCAGCGCACTCCCGCCACGACCGGGTGGCATCGAACACCTCATTGAGGATCTCCTCTGCAACTAACCGATCTACGCCGAAGGACGGTGCGACCTCACGGAGAGCCAGGATCTCATCAGCTGGGTCGATTCCCACCCCAATGGCAAGCTCTCGTCTGACGCCGATGTCGGGATTCGGGTTGATGTCGAACACTGGTGATGGCGCCCAGCCACCATCAGCCCGAAGAAACCCGTGGTTGCGTAGGTGGTCATCCGTGTTGTGGATAACGACATCGCAGACAGGTACGGGATACGTGCGCCGACCGGGCACCGTGATGCATGCGCGCTCGGCGAGGTCCAAGGCCGTCTTCTCCCATGCAATAACGTCCCACTCGTCGCGCAGGCTGGATAACTTCGCAATGAGCAAGCGTCCGCCGTCGTGCGCGTGATGCCGGCGCGATCTGCGACCTGCTCTGCCGTAAGGCCCTGGAGTTTGGCTAAACGGGGTCGCTTCAAGGAAGCTCAATGCCAGGACTCGGCCCCGAAGTCATGGAGCGGGCCGAGGGAATCGAAGTCCTTATCCCGGTGGATGAGGATGACATCGCGGTGGGACCCAGCAATCAACGCAATGAGGCAATCCATGACGCCCCGAACTGGAGTCCGGGCCGCCCGGGCCTGCGCGAAGAGTTCGCCCGCGTGGATGAAGGAATCCGCCGACGGCAGCGCGAGCGCGGGAAGACCGCGGACGATTGCGTCGATCGCGCGGGAGTTTCGCTCGTTTCTTCCTGCGGCCAACTCTGCTTGCACCGGACCGCAGGTCACAAACGAGGCTGGTGCATTCGCGAGCATCGAAAGTCGCTGCTTCACGCCAGCATCACCGCGGAGGATCGGAATCCACAACGACGAATCGACGAGGTAGCGGATCACTCGACGATTCGATCATCAGTGCGGATGGCATCAATATCGGCATCCCAGCCGACGCCGACCATGGCATCGAGGTCTGACAGTGACATTCGTGACTCGAGAAGGCGTCGTAGCGCGAATTCGACGGCGCTGCGCTTTGTCGGCAACTCGAAGAGCTCCATTGCCTGCAGGACCAGCTCATCGGGGAGGTCGATGTTCGTCCGAGTCATGAAATCAAAATACACATTCGATGTGTAGAGATCAACATGCTTGTCTCTTGGCACGTGCCGTTCACGGTGTCTCCCGCGCGGTGCGCGACGCGGACGACGGGGCTGGTTGGCAGGCGGGGCACCAGTAGGTGAGGCGGGGCGCGCCGGCAGCACCCGGCCCGAGAAGGCTCACCTGCCCGGCGCCGAGATCATCTGCCTGCCGGTCCACCCGGATCACCGCCCCGCACCGGCGGCAGGGCTTTCGTCCG
>CAMDKQ010000201.1 GCA_945901095.1 Bifidobacterium breve | reverse complement strand
TCGATACGCCTTCGTGCGACATAGAAGATTCCTGCCGCAGCCAGAAGCATGAACCCGCTGCCGACACCTTGTGCGCGAAATCCCTCCACAGCGGCCTGGCGCTCGTACGCGGTGACCTCATCGACCAATGCCACCGGCACGCTGTACTGCGAGGCCACCTCCTCAGAACTTGCCCCCTCAATAACGGCCTTGGCGATGTGGGTGGCCCGGTCTACACTGAGACCCGTTGAACGGTTTTCGTCACTCATTGACGCTGTAGCGGTTGAGAAAAAGATCGTGGCCAAGAACACTGTCCCCATGGACGTGCCCAAATTCGTCGCTGCGGTGCGGAACGCCGACGTACGCCCCTCCTCCCCCTTCGGGGCCAGACTCATGATTGCGTTCGAAATCGTTCCCCCGGCGCCCGCTGCGCATGCGCTGAAGACGATGAGAAGGAGCAAAGGAAACAAGATCGAGATTGTCACGGACTGGAACCAGCAGAGAAAGCACACGGCGGAGCCGACAAGGATGCTCAACAATCCTGGGAAGGTCAGTCCATGCGCCTTGACAAGTCGGCCTGAATATCTGGCACCAGCGATGCCCGCGAGTTGAACCGGGATGAAAATCAGGCTGACTTGGAAGACGGTCATGCCGTAGACGTACTGCGCTCCGAGGGTTCCGTAGAACCACAAGTTGGCGAAGCAAATGAGGATTGCTACGACCAGCATTGACACGAGACTGCCGTTTCGTAAAGGGGAAAAAGACATGCTCGGCAGGGACAGTTTTCGCATCAAGACGGCCAGTGTGCCAGCGCCCACCGCCGTAACGGCCAGAGCAACGACCATGGGTCGGGTGGCCAACCCATCGTTGGCACTGACGCGAACAATTTGGGTCAGCCCGACAAGAACCACGCCGGCGAGCATCGGTGTCCAGAGTTCACCACGTTGAGGAACTGCTGGCCTGTTGCGGGGGAGGAGCTTGACCGCCGAGACGAACACCAACCCACCGCCCAGCAGCCAAACCAAGGCTACCCAGCGCCAGCCGAACGAGTCGACGACAAAAGCCGCCACGATGGGAATCACCAAGTAGACACAGGGAGTTGCCATCGCCAGCGTTGCGAATCCGGTTGCCCTCGAGCTCTTGTCCCGAAGGGTCGAAGTCAACAAGGTCACCGCGGCCACAATGGTCGTGGCCTTCCCGACGTGAGCCAAGATCAACCCCAGCATGAGCGTCATGATGGTTGGAGCGATTGAGGTGATCAGGTAGCCCACGATCATGAATGCACCAGCCCAAGCGATGCACCGCTGCGCACCGATACGCATGACGAGTGCGCCCACAACAAAGATCGCCAAGAGCCCCCCGATGCCCGGAAGTTGCCGCAGCATTTGACTTTGAGTCTCGCTGGCGTCAAAGCTGCTGACGATCGTGGGGATGACGAAATTGTAGGAAGACAGGCAAAATAATGCGCCCGCAGTAGCTAGAGCAACTCCAAGGACGATTCGCCGGTCAGCCGCCCCCAGCCTTGTCTTGCCTCCAACTCTCACCATTTCCGGGATTTTAGTGCGCCCTTATCGCACCTGGACAAGGCATACATCAGATTGATGTGGCTGCGTTCAGCGTGACGCGATCGCATTCGATGTCGTCGGCGGTGTGCCGCAGCCCATGCCCGGCACACTGATCGAGGGTCAGGACCGTTGTTAGACCCCCTTGATTTGTCCATCACCACCCCCGTCTGAAACCGATGAACGCCCGCTTAGCCTGAATGCACCGATGGGTGAGGCGTTGCGGCGCTGATTGTCGTTTCGGGCTCGGGTGCGGTCGGAGGCGTAGCGGTGTTCCGGATGACGGTTCCTTCCGGGATGTTCCACTTGGTGTCGGGTCGGGCCGGGGGGTCGGCGGCGATCCTTTCCGCTCCCTTCGCCGAGTTCGCGGAGCCCTTGCGTAGGCGGGTCCGGGCGATGACCGGTGCGCCGCCGGGAGCGGTGACGGTCGCTGCTGATGCGTTCAGTCCGCGGACACCGGAGTAGCCGAACGACGCGCCCTGCTTGCCATGGCCCAGAGCCCGCGTGAACAGGATCGACATGTCCTGGATCGAGTCCAAAAGGCCGGCGAACTCGGCGAGCGCAATGAGCGGGACCAGTCCCGCGGATGCGATTAGGTTCGGGTCATCGAATGCCGCACCGATCGCGGCTTGGGTATGAGAAAGTTCCACCCGCGGGATGTCCTTCGCTTTTGCCGGAATGGAACCTTAGATAAGTCTAATTATCCAGCATTTGCAAGGACATTTCGCGTTTCAACTCACCGCAATCCCCGACCCCATCGGTGTATTCAGGCTTAAACAGACGCGGTCTCGTTTCGTTTGATCTCTGCTTCGTTACGGTCGATGCGCCTTCGTGCGAGGTAGAACAGCCCCGCAGCGGACAAAAGCATGGCACCGCCACCAAGGCCTTGTGCGCGATATCCCTCAACAGCGGCCTGTCGTTCGTCCGCGGTCAACAGATTGACAACTGCGGCCGGGACGCCGTAAAGCGAGGCGACGTCCTCAGAACTTGTCCCTTGGATAACGGCCTTGGCGATATGCGTAGCCCGGTCGAGGCTGAGTCCCGTTGAACGGCTCGCGTTACTCATTGACGCGGTCATCGTTGAGAAGACGATTGCAGACAAGAACACTGTCCCCATTGACGTGCCCAAGCTCATCGCTGCGCTGCGGAATGCCGACGTACGTCCTTCGTCTCCGGTCGGGGACAAACTCATGATTGCGTTCGAAATCGTTCCCCCGGCTCCTGCTGCGGATGCGCCGAAGACGATGAGAAGGAACAACGGAAAGACGATGGGAATCGTCACGGTCTGGAACCAGCAGAGAAAACACGCGGCGGCGCAGACAAGAAGGCTCAACACTCCTGTGAACGTCAATCCACGTGCCTTGACGATTCGGCCTGAGTATCTGGCACCCACGACACCCGCGAGTTGAACCGGGATGAATATCAGGCTGACTTCGAAGACCGTCATTCCGTAGACGTACTGGGCGCCAACGATTCCGTAGAACCACAAGTTTGCGAAACATATGAGGATTGCGACGACCAGCATCATCACGAGGCTGTTGTTTCTCAATAGGGAAAAAGACATGCTCGGCATGGAATGTTTTCGCATGAGAAGAACCAGCGTGCCAGCCCCGAGCGCTGTTACGCCCAGAGCCACAGCCATGGGCTTGGTGGCTAACCCATCGTTTGCTCCGAGGCGGAGAATTTGGGTTAGTCCGACAAGGACGACGCCGGCGAGGATGGGGGTCCAGAGTTCACCACGTTGTGCAGTTGCTGGCCTGCTAGAGGGGAGAACCTTGAAGGCCGAGAACAAGACCAGCCCCCCGCCCAGCAGCCAAATCATCGCGACCCAGCGCCAGCCGAACGACTCGACGACGAAGGCTGCCGCGATTGGGACAACCATGTAAACAGCGGGACTTACCATTGCCAGCGTTGCGAATCCGGTTGCCCTCGAGTTCTTGTCTCGAAGGGACGACGTCAACAAACTCACCGTGGCGACAACGGCCGCCGCCTTGCCGATGAAGGCAGAGGTCAACCCAAGCATCACCGTCGTAATGTTCGGGGCGAGGAAGGTTCCTATGTACCCCACGATCATGAAGGCACCGGCCCCGATGATGCATCGCTGCGCACCGATTCTCATGACAAGTACGCCGGCGACGAAGATTGCCAGGAGCCCCCCGACGCCCGGTAATTGCCGCAGCATGGCACTTTGAGTCTCACTGGCGTCAAGGCTGCTGACAATCGTGGGGATGACGAAGTTGTCCGAGGAGACGCAGAACAACGAGCCTGCGGTAGCGAGTGCAACTCCGAGAACGATTCTCCGGTCAGCGGCCCCCAGCGTTCGCTCGATTTCGACGCTGCTCATACGCGGGATTCTAAGTCTCGCCCACAGCTCTTGGAGTCGGCTTTGAACAGATACAGCCGCTACATCACGGTGACGCGTTCCCTTGCGGTAATCAGGCGGAGAGCCCGAGAGCGCTCATTCGCCTCGTGTGATTCTCCGTCAATCGCGCGAGCATTCTGCCCATCTCCGCGAGGTCTGCTCCTGGTCGGTCCACGCCCCCGACCAGCAGTGCCGAGAGGCCGTCACGGTCAGCCGCCACCCGCTGCGCCTGCGACAGCGCCTCACCGACGAGTCGCCTGCCCCACAATGCTAAGCGGCCAGCAACCCGCGGATCCTCGGCAATGGCAACACGAACTCGGTCGACGATGAACGCCGATTGCCCAAGATCATCACACACCCGCTCGACGAGTTCCCTCGTGTGCTCATCCACGTAGACGGCAATCTCCCGGTAGAAGTCCATGGCAATTCCGTCGCCGACATACGCCTTGACCATCCCCTCGAGCCAATCACTCGGGGCAGTGTGGGCGTGGAACTCCTCCAGCGGTCGGCGGAACGGGGCCATCGCTTCCTCGGGCCGCACCCCAAGTTCATTAAGGCGGTCGTTGAGCGACGCGAAGTGCTGAAACTCGCGGGTTGCAATCGCCGCGAGCGCAGCCTTGTCGTCGATGGCAGGGGCCATCGCAACATCAGCGGCCGTGCGCTCAAAGGCGATGAGCTCCCCGTATGCGAGAACGCCGAGCAGGTCGATGACCGCCGCTCGATATTCCGCATCGGTTTTGAGGGCGTCGGGCGAGGGTGCATTCATAGTGACCGAAGGCTACCCACAATCACCTCGAGTAGGGGGATTTCGGCGGGAGGAAGATAGGCTTGGTAAGCCCGGCGAGATTCTCCTCGTCCTGCACCCTCGAATACTGGAGCAATCCTGAATCCCACATCAAGCGTCGATCCGACAACAGCACCTACATTTGCTGAACTCGGCGCCGATCCACAGATCACCGCAGCACTCCTCGCCGACGGCATCGAGCGCGCCTTTCCAATCCAGGAGATGTGCCTTCCCTTGGCCCTCCAGGGTCAGGACCTTATCGGCCAGGCCAAGACCGGCACCGGCAAGACCCTCGGCTTCGGCATTCCACTGCTGCAGCGAATCGACCTCGAGGGTGACCGCGATCGCCCCCAGGCCCTCGTCATCTGCCCGACCCGCGAGCTCGGCCTCCAGGTTGCAACTGACCTCGAGCGGGCTGGTCGTCTCCGCGGTGTCCGCGTGCTCGCCGTCTACGGCGGCCGCGCATATGAGCCGCAGATCGACGCCTTGAAAAATGGCGTCGATGTCGTCGTCGGCACGCCCGGACGCATCATCGACCTCGCGAACCGTCGCGACCTCGACCTCTCGCAGGTGAAGATCCTCGTCCTCGACGAGGCCGACGAGATGCTCGACATGGGCTTCCTTCCCGACGTCGAGCGGATCGTCTCCCAGGTCTCGACGGTCCGACAGACGATGCTCTTCTCGGCCACGATGCCAGGGCAGATCGTCAATCTTGCGCGCCGCTACATGACCCAGCCAATGCACATCCGTGCCTCGGAGCCCGATGACGAGAGTGCAACGGTCGATGCGATCGAGCAGCATGTGTGGCGCGCTCATCCCATGGACAAAATCGAGCTCGTCGCTCGAATCCTCCAGGCTGATGGCCGTAAACTCGTCATGATCTTTACCCGGACGAAGCGAAAGGCCCAACGCATTTGCGATGACCTCACCGAGCGCGGCTTCGCTGTCGGCACGGTGCACGGCGATCTCGGCCAGGGAGCCCGCGAGCAGGCGCTACGCGCCTTCCGCAATGGCAAGGTCGATGTCCTCGTCGCAACCGATGTCGC
>CAMDKQ010000200.1 GCA_945901095.1 Bifidobacterium breve | reverse complement strand
ACCACCTTGAGTCTCGCGTGGCCATACATCGACAACGGACTTGACGCCGCCGTCGCCGTGTCACACGCGGCAGACGCGGTGGCCGCCCGGGATCTCAACCGCCTTGGCATCGCCGCTGGGCCTTGCGGTGCGGAGAGCCCATCTGGGCTTGGCCGCCGACAGCATCGCAATCCTCATCATCACCGAGGGCGCCGAGGCCAACCCCGCGCTCGACATGCCTGAACGGACTTGACGGTGTCGGCTGGCGCACCGTGAGAAGGCGAGCCGCACATGTCGAGTGCGGGGACAAAGCGGCAGACGTCCGCTGGCTGCTTGCTGTCGGCGCAGATCGCCGGGTGGCCTATCGCTTCGGGGTCTTGCTTCGGCCGCCTTCGACGACGGCCTTGGGCTTGGGCAGTTTCTTGGTGTTCTTCTCGAGTTCTGCGGCGGCGGCGAGAAGGCTCGCCCACGTGCCGCGCAACGAGAGGACCTCCTCGCATGGCGCCTGTGGATTGCTCCGCTCCCAAATCCGGTACTGCCTTTGCGTGGCGTCGATGAGTCCCTCCCCCGCCTGAGTGAGAGATCGCAGCCAGACCGCGATCCACAGGATGATGTCCTCCTCCTCCAGACCGTCGTACTCTCGCGGAGGTTCGTTCGCGGTCAGCCCCGCCAACTTGATTGCGTTGGTCCATTTGCCGTAACGGCGGCGGTACGTGACATGGGACGGTAGCGTCGCCTGCGACAGGTCATTGCGGTTGCTGCTGGTGAGGGGCAGGCCTGCGCGCCAATCGGCGTACTGGGCCCGACTCAGCGCCTCGCCTTTGCGAATGCCGAGGCGCTTGGTGCATGTCTTGAGGGCGGCAAACATTTCTGCCTCGGTGAACCGCGCCTTGCCCGGCTTGGACGGCGGAATGAGGTACCCGTCGAAGTACGTCCGTGCCATCGGCAGGAGGAGCCTCACCCGGTAGCGGAGGAGGCCGAGAGCGTCGGCAGCCTGCTGGAGGGTTGAGCCGGGGTGGTCGTGCATCCAGACGGCGATACGCAGTGAGTCGGCGCCGGCATCTCTGCTCCGCTCGGCCTGGAGTGCCAAAGCGCTCCTTGACTTGGTGATGCCGCGTGAGGTCTTGGCTGGTGCGGGGGCAGCGGGAACGAGAGATGACTCGGAGCGGCCCTTGCGGGTTTTGGTGACCTTCTTCGGGCGGGGCGGTGCCATGGCGGTGGTTCCTTCTGGATCGTCTCGGAATTCGGTGTGTGGCGTAGCACTTTAGCGCGGCACCGTACGTCATCAAAACATAATGAATCCACTATGGCAGTACAAACTTGGGGTGAGTTTTCGCTGGTTGGTTTGAGGCACCACAGAAAACTCGCAATATCCCACAGGGGTCGATGAACGGCGCAATTCGGCGAGGCGACCTACCGATACCAGCGGCGAGGGATGCGCCTCGAGCGCCACGCGATCAATGCGCGTTGTGGCTCAACGCATTCAGGCCGGCGCGGGGCAGCAGACCTTCCCTGCTCCTGCCGCGTTACCGGCACTGTCGATCATCGACAAGCATTTCAGCACGGCAGGAAATACCAAGCGCCCGGATCGAGCGCGTCATCGACCCGCGTGGTCTCGGCCCAGGTTCCCGCGCCCGTCAAGACCAGCACGGTGCGGCTTCCTGACCCGCACCACGCACGCGTCCAAACTGCAGGCGACGCAGGCAACCTTGGCGGGCATCCCGTCCAACGTGACGAAGCGGGCGCAGGCGGCCTGCAGCGCGGGTAATTGGACACTAAGCACGGCGGTCTTCGGGAGCTGCGTGAACGGGGTGTTCACGCTTACTGGATGAGGCTTCTTGCGCCGAGGCACGGCAGGTCTCTCGCCGAATCACTTGCATGAGTTCGGGATGTCACGTCACGGGTGAATTCGAGGCGAACCGCAAGTCGGTGAGCGAGCGCATCAGTCGGTTGCGCAGGGGTTCGGCCGCGGTCGCTAACGCCGCTTGTTGTTGTGCGTACATCCGACGCCCTGGCACTGTCTCCAATCGAATGGCTTCGAAACTGAATTCGGTGAGGTCGTAGGGGGAGGCCTGCATATCGAGGGTTCGCGCCTCTCGTGCGAAGGCAAAGCAGTCCGCGATGACGACACCTCACTTCCCGTGTCGCATGGATGCTTCCTCGCAAGGACCGTGCCGGGCGCGATTGTGGTGGAGGCAGCAGGTGGTGGGCACTTCGCGGAGAACCCCATCCGCGACATCCTTGACACGCACTACTGGCTCTCCAGAGGGCGCACCGCTCGCTTGTAGACCGCGTCATCGCGGAGGCCAGCCATTGCGCCGCAGTCTTGCTGCTCTCCGTGAGACCCCGGCGGAGCGGTTTGACCCTTGCGGCGCGCCGCCAGGCTCGGCGCCCCGCAGACCGGAGCAGGGCTCGCTGTTGCCGAGACATTCTGAGCGGAAGGCGCGTCATCAGGGCGAGAGAAGCTGATCGTGTTGGAGTTCAATCACGACGACAGTGACATCGAGCGAATGTTGGCCATCGGCTACCAGGCCGTTCTTGTTGCTACGTTAAACGTGGGAGGTGAATTTCTGGCCCGGCGGGTTGGAGCGCGCTACGAGTGTGGATCTCGCCACTTAACGGCCAACCTCCCCGCATTCGATACCGCACCAGATCAGTCCAACCAGTAATTGACCTTCGGATGCTTCACGGTAGCGTTAACTTTGGATGTGCCATTCTTCGGTTTGGCTTGAGTTGTTGTATCGCCAATTTTCCAAGCATTCGCCTGTGCTTTCACCATGTCAGGCCCGTGACACATGATTTTTCGATGACGTCCGTGCGTTAACTCATGGGTGCCGTTCGAAATAACTACCGATTAGGTTCAACAACGCGAATTACGGCTTGATGAGAGAAACAGAGAGGTAGATGATCCATGAAGTCCAGCACAGGCACTGAGAGTAAGAATCCGTCGAGAGTATTCGGACCCCTAAATCGTGTGTCACGATTTTTCTACGAGAAGTCAAACCTGGTCACCGCGTTGCTGGTCACCTTGGTCTTTGTTGGCTACCTTGTCTTTTTCCTCACGGAGCGGGGCACGGCTTTTGAAGTTGCCAACGGCAGTGTTAAATCGCTAGGGACTTCGTTGGGCTTTGGTCAGGCAGAGATTCTTGCATTCCTTACAGAACGTTCTGAACAGATGATTAATGCCTACATTAACTTCAATCAGGTTTGGGACTCTCTATTTGGGTTGATCTACGGAGTTATGTACGTGGTCTGGGTGTCGTTGTTGTTTAGGCCATATTCGAAAAAGGTTGGGGTGTTGAATCTGCTCCCGTTTGGTCAAGTTGTCTTTGATTGGTTGGAGAACTACTCCTTAGCGAATCTGTCAAACCAGTACCTGTCAGACGGCACGATTTCTTCGTCGACCGCCGTACTTGCCTCAACATTTTCAACGATCAAGTGGGTTTTTTCACTACTCGTGTACGGAGTGATTTTGGTTGGCATTGTCATGCGGATAGTCGGGGCACTGAAGAGTCGAAGCCAGCACTAGGACCGAGTTGGCGCAGAGCAAAAGCCCTCTGGACTGCATCCCTCGGGAGCGAGGCGAAATCCGATGCCGAGGCGATGAGAGGGCAAGGCGTGACTGGCGAGTCGAGCCGAGCCTTCCTGTCGGTTCTCGAATCCGGCACCCCTGTGCACGCTCTTGAATCTCGCGTACCTGTTGGCGGTGTGGCCCCTAACGGTCAGGCAGCGGTAGGGGCACGGAAACCGGCTTCAGCCGACACTTTGTCCGGTTGTGATCCCAGCGCCGGGTGCTACCTTCAGGCGTCTCGCAACGAGGCATCACTACGAGCAATAAATTGGAGTTAACCCTGTGACAATAAAGCCCTGGCAGATTGTTGCCCTTGCAACGCTGTGCTTCATCCAAGCAGCTCACCTGCTGACTTCGATTCTGGAGAATCTCATGGCAAGTGCGAATCCGGCGAGTGTCTCTGCTTTGGCAGAGATGGGATTTCTCGCATCGGATTCCGGTCCTGACGCTGCGAGCGTCGACGACTATCTCGCCAATTCACAGTTCATTTTCACCATCATGGCAGTCGTGATTTTCATGTTTGGATTTTTGCTCTACCGCGGTGAATACTTGCCGGCGGTGCGTTTGACGGGAACGATCTTCTTCGCGGTGGGCGTCGTGGGTCAGCTGTTTAACCGACTACCGGCTACCGCCCCTGGCACGCCGTTGCATTCGGAATTTGCGGACTACATGGCCACTGGGCTGTCGGCGCTTCTGCTGCTCGGGTTCATTGCTCTCTTTTTCGGTAAGCCGGCGCAGTGGGTGAAGGAGCACGCGAACAGTTGAGTTCTTCTTCAGGACGATAGTTCGGTGGATCGCCGCCATGCGGCAAGGTGACGGCGATCCACCGAAGCAACTCGGCCGCGCTGCTGTCCTTGCCACTGAGGCACATTCAGCGCGAACAGCGCACTGAAGGCGCGCTCGACCCGTCCCCTCTGCCCGACTTCAACTGCTCTCTGCAGTTGGGTGTACCCGATGCGCTCCTGTGGCGACGGGACCTCATTTTCGATGGCCAAGTTGAGGTTCCATTACTGCGTCGAGTCCCCGATGTTCTGATTCTGTCAGCCCTTGCATGGAACAGTGGAATGTCAGAGGGTGCTGCCATAGTGAAGGTGCTCAAGATGCGCGGTCGAACGCCCCCCGGCGTGACCGCCGGCCAACCGCTCCAACCGGTGACGGTGGCTCCGGGGGAAGAGCGGTCGCACGGAAAGTCCCGCGCGAAATTGACCGGAAGGGAGTCCGCCGATGAGCGCGGGCAAGGACAAAGGAAATCGGCGGTACTTCTCCACTGGGGGGATTGACTTCGACGATGATGCATCGATCGAAGCCTTCGCCCGTCAGGTGTGGCAAGCCTTCGCTGATCAATCGATAGGAGACGACATGGCAAAGAAAACTGCACCTGCAACACCGAGTGTGATGCTCACACCGCGCTACACCGCGGCACTTGATTACGCGGCGGCGATCCACGGCACCCACGTCCGCAAGGGGACCGACACCACTTACTTGTCCCACCTCCTCGGGGTCTCGTCACTGGTACTCGAGGCGGGTGGAAGCGAGGACGAAGCGATCGCTGGGCTGCTGCACGACGCCGTCGAGGATGCCGGGGGCATGCCGCGAGCGGTAAACATCCGAGCGCAATTCGGAGACCGCGTCGCTGACATTGTGCTGGCCTGCAGCGACTCCACCGACGAGGAATGGAAGAGGTCGGTGGACTACTGGGAGCGCAAACAGGCCTATCTGAACAAGGTCAGCGCATCCGACGACCGAGGCGCACTCCTCGTGTCGATCGCCGACAAGGTTCACAACGCCCGTGCGATCGTCACCGACATCATCCGGAGCACTCGGGCGCAGCCGCGTATCGACCCGCTGGCCAAGTTCAACGGCACTCCGAAGCAGATACACGACTACTACTCGCAACTTCTGCAGACAGCCAAAGACAAGGGGGTGCCCGACACCTTGACGATCCCGCTTCAGCTCGCCGTCGAAAGGATTGCCGAGCACATCTCCCAGACGGAGGACTGACCCCGGGTCGTTCTTCACCGCGCAGGAGGCGCCCGCTCAGGAACGCTTACCTGACGCTTACCGAGCGCCCATTAGTTCTGAGCGTGAATGCTGCAGGCTCATGCCAACTCGGAAGGCACCGAGACTTTGGACTGAGGAGATGTCGTGAGTTTGAAGCGGAATGCAGGGATGGCCGTGGCAGTGAC
>CAMDKQ010000199.1 GCA_945901095.1 Bifidobacterium breve | reverse complement strand
CCGGTCGAGGAGTTCGGGGCGATGCACCTCGGCTCTAGGCCGTCGAGTCGGCCTG
Organism: Bifidobacterium breve; assembly: GCA_945901095.1. Taxonomy (GTDB): domain Bacteria; phylum Actinomycetota; class Actinomycetes; order S36-B12; family S36-B12; genus WLND01. Next base: position 5,682 of record CAMDKQ010000199.1, on the reverse strand, counting down.
ACAGTGCGGCCGGCATCTCGGGACTGCGAGCCATTCCCTGGGTGTTCGGATGGACCCAGTCCAGGCAGGTAGTCCCGGGCTGGTTCGGGGTCGGCGCCGGGCTGGCATCCGCGCGCGCGGCAGGCCATGGCGATGCCCTCGATGAGATGTACGCCACCTGGCACTTCTTTCGAAACTTCATCTCCAATGTCGAGATGACCCTTGCGAAGACTGATCTCGGCGTGTCAGCGCAGTACGTGCAGGCACTTGTTCCTGAGGATTTGCAACGGTTTCTCGAGCAAATTCGCGCCGAGCATCAGCGCACGGTCTCGCAGGTCCTTGCCATCACCGGGCAGTCGAGCCTGCTTGCCGGCAACCCGTCGCTCGCCCGCACCCTTGAAATCCGCGATACCTACCTGCTCCCGCTTCACTCACTGCAGATCTCCCTGCTTGAGCGAGTTCGTGCGGCACGCATGAGAGGCGAGGAGGCGGACGCTACGCTCGCGCGCGCCCTGTCGGTAACCGTGAACGGCATCGCGACTGGGCTTCGCAACACCGGCTGAAAACAAGCAGACTGAGGAGGAACGCTGGTGCCGATCGCATCAGTCCCAGACGAGGCGATCGATCGTGACGCTCTCGTCGCTGCCTCGAGGCTGAAGGAGGGCATCGCGGGTGTCCTCGCCCTCGCAGCGGTGACCGATCTTCACGATGCCCACGCGCGCGACCTCGGGTCCGGGGCGGTGGCTGAACAACTCCCCAGCGTGGCAGGTCGTGGCCGCCGAGGTGGAGCGTCAGGCTCTCAGACTGACCCGGACCACGCACCCCTGACCGATCAGGCTCGCCTTGCCGTCAATTCGGATGAAGTCCCGCGGCTCGAGGGTGAGCGCCGGTTCGGTGTCGGCGACCCAACTGCCCGTCAGCACGCCGAGCCACAGGGTCTCCCCCGGCTCCACCGCCGCACGTATCGGCGAAGATCCGTCAAGAATGTCGACGACGCAGGCCACTTGATCGCGTCGGAACATCACGTTGAGATCCCGAGTGGGGCCATGCGGCAGGGTGCATGAGGCCACCGACTCGCCGGCGAAGTGCACCGGCGAGAAGGGTTCGATGGGTTGGGTGTGACCGTCGAGGGTCAGGTTCATCCCCTTGCCTTCGATGAGGACGAGGACGCGCTCGACGCCGACGAAGGAAGAGAAATCACCATCGACCGAGATGTCGGCAAGGCTGATGCGCCAGTCGAAGCCGGCGAGCCCCGCCCCGCTCGGGCATATGGCGACCTCGTGGGTAACGCCTGAGCCGTTCGCCCAGGTCATCTGCCTCATCCCATCGGACCGAACGAGCTCGCCGACCCCATCGACTACGGCACCCAACGGAGCTCACTCCCGTCATGTCGGCCGAGTTTCACAACCGCGATCTGCACCGGAACATCATCAATCGGCCGCAGGTCTACCGACGTCGGATCATCGCCCTCCCACACCACCGCATCGCCGCATCGAACGATGAATGGGCCGTTATAAGCGGCCCCCGCCTCGAAGATCGCGATCCACAATTCACCAGCCGGCCTACGCAGTGACGCCGGATCGTCGAGCACCTCAACATCGATGGCCGCAGTGATTGCCGTCGCATCGAATCGGACGTTGACGAAGTGGATTCCCCGGCCGGCACCCGATACCTCCAGGCTCACCGCATCCATGGCATCGGTCATCGGGGCGGCACGCGACTCAAGGCGCACGTCCCACATCCATCGTTCTCGCGCAGGGCTGTCAGGGCTGGCGGCCACCTCAAGGCTCGTGTCGGCTGCGACAGCAACAAGCGACGCCGCCGGCGATCGAAGAAGTAGTTTCACTGATGGCTCCCGGTCCGAGAAGGGTGGATGTCAATGAGCGGTGGACGGACTCACGATGAGGATCGGACGCGATCCCACACCTCGCCAATGACCGATACGAGTTCGGCCTCGACGTCCTGGGATCGGTGTCTCCCACCCGACACCACGATCGCGCCATCGACGACAACCGTGTCGACATCACTGGCGAAAGCCGAGAGCACGATCTGCGAACGGTCACTTCCAGCAGTTCGGACGGTGTCGGCGCGCACCGCAACGAAATCAGCCCGCTGACCAATCTCGATCCGTCCCGCATCCGGCCAACCGAGGGATGCCTGCCCGTGGGTAGCCATGGCGGCGATCAATTCAGTGGGCTGGAGCCGTCCGCGCTCGTGGTGGTGCAGGCGCTCATGCATCTCAAGCGCTCTTGCCTCCTCGAGGAGGTCGATGACTGCGTGCTGGTCAGATCCGAGGCAGAGCGGTGACCCGGCAAGGGCGAGTTCCCGAGCCGGGCCAATGCCATCGGCGAGATCGCGTTCGGTTGTTGGGCAGAAGCAGGACGAGGTGCGCGTTCCGCCGAGCAACCCGATGTCCGCGTCCGAGAGATGTGTCGCGTGAACGGCCGTGGTGAGTGGCCCTAGGGCCCCGGCTTCCGACAGCACCTGAGTAGGAGACTGGCCGTACGTCGCCTCGCAGGCCTCGTTCTCGGCACGCTGCTCGGACAGGTGCACGTGCAGCGGCCGCCCGGCCGCGGCGTGGACAACGATCGGGATCTGGTCGCGGGGCACCGCGCGCACTGAGTGGATTGCGGCACCGATGTTCGTCGACCCGTCGCCTGCAAGCAACCCGAACCTCGCGGCCCAACGGTTGCCGTCGCCGTCGCCGAACCTGCGCTGACGGGGCTGGAGTTGCGTGTGCCCCCCATCGGATAGTCCACCCGTCAAATAGCAGGTGTCGAGGAGTGTCAAGCGGATGCCGGCCTCGCGGGCGGCATGACGCAGGGCCTCACCCATCGCATTGGGATCGTCATACGCAGAGCCGTCCGGTGCATGATGCACGTAGTGGAACTCGCCGACGGAGGTCACCCCCGCGAGCGCCATCTCGGAGAAGACCGCCCGGGCCAGCCGAAAGTAGAGGTCCGGATCTAGGACGTTCGCCACCTCGTACATCCGCTCACGCCAGGTCCAGAACGTGCCTCCGTCACCATGAGTTCGCCCGCGAAGCGCCCGGTGAAACGCATGCGAATGCGCGTTCGCAAACCCGGGGAGGACGACTCCGGGCAGCAGGACGACCTTCGCCTGTGACACCGCACCCCAGGATTCGATGCTTGCGATGCGCCCGGTCTCGTCGACCGTGATGTCGACCTTGTCGCGCACCTCGCCATCGATCCACGCGGACGAGCAACGGTAGATCTGCATCAGGCGAGTTCGCGCAGCACGGCAGTCAGCGCCTCGACACCCGCTAGGCAGTCGTCGCGTTCAGCATGCTCATGGGGCGAATGCGATACGCCCGTTGGGTTTCGGACGAAAAGCATGGCGGTATTGACGCCGGCGGACGCAAGAATGCCCGCGTCGTGGCCGGCCCCCGTGGGGAGAACGGGAATAGCAGGCACGCCCTGCGCGATCGCGATCGCAGCAGCTAATCGGTCGCGGAGCTCCTCGTCAAAGTCGAGCACCGCCGTGACCGACTCGGCCGTTACATCGACCTCGGTGCCGTTCTCCAAGGAACTCACCTCCGCATCAGTGCTGATGCGTTCGAGCATCTCATCGAGGGTGCGTTGATCCATGGCCCGCGCGTCGAGCCAGGCCCGCACCTCCGACGGGATCGCATTGGTGCCGTTTGGCGCCACTTCCAGCCGGCCGAAGGTTGCGCGGCTGTCGTGTTTCCTTGCGGCCCCATTGGCACTCAGCGCAGTGTGGGCAAAGGCGATCATCGGGTCATGCCGGTCGATCATCCGCGTGGTGCCCGCGTGATCTGCGACGCCACGAAAGGTGAATCGATAACGCCCGTGAGGCCAGATTGAGGTCGCGACCCCGACCGAGGCTCCCTGATCGATGAGGAAGCGACCCTGCTCGACGTGGAGTTCAACGAACATGCCGATACGGGCGATTCGCTCATCGTCTTGGCCGAGGCCCGCTGGATCATGCCCGGCGGCCACCATTGCCTCAGCCATGGTCGCGCCGTCACGTCCCCGAAGCGCCCTGGCCTTGTCGGGTGGCAACTGACCGGTCATCAGCCGTGATCCAGCACAAGCCATGCCGAAACGTGCACCCTCCTCATCGGCGAAGGCCACCACCGCGATCGGCGCGATCGGCGCCAAACCCGCACTGCGCGCGGCATCGAGGGCAGCGAACGACGTCACCACACCGAGGGGTCCGTCAAATGCACCCCCGTCAGGTACTGAATCGAGGTGAGATCCGATGACGAGCGCGGGGGCATCGGATCTCACCCCGCTCGGGATCCACCAAGCCCAAAGATTGCCGTTGCGGTCGACCTCGACGTCGAGGCCTCTGGCCGTGGCCGTCGAGGTGAACCACTCGCGGCACTCCAACTCCGCCGTGTCGTAGGCGTAGCGACGATAGCCACCCGTCGCAGCGAACCGGCCGATCGGCTCGAGTTCAGCCCATAGGTTGTCGAACTCGATCACATGAGCACCTTTGATAGGAACGACTTCGTTCGCTCGTGCTGGGGATTCGCGAGGACGTCACGCGGGTGACCGCTCTCGATGATGACCCCGCCATCCATGAACACCAGGTTGTCGCCCACCTCTCGGGCGAAGCCCATCTCGTGCGTGACAACGATCATCGTCATGCCATCGTCGGCCAGTTGTCGCATGACGTCGAGCACCTCGCCCACCAGTTCAGGATCAAGTGCCGAGGTCGGCTCGTCGAAAAGCATGAGCTTCGGTTCCATTGCCAGCGCGCGGGCAATCGCGACTCGCTGCTGCTGGCCACCGGAGAGTTGATTGGGATAGACATCAGCCTTATGCGTCAGGCCGACCCGATCCAGAAGTCGATCAGCCCTTTCGCGAACGACCGCAGCACTTTCGCGCTTCACCCGGATGGGGGCCTCCATGATGTTCGCGAGGGCGGTCATGTGCGGAAACAGATTGAACGACTGGAAAACCATGCCGATTTCCCGCCGCTTGCGAGCAACCTCCTTCTCGTGCAATTCGTAGAGTTTGCCGCCCTGCTCGCGATAGCCGATCAGCTCACCATCGACAGACAGCCGGCCGGCATCGATGCGCTCAAGGTGATTGATGCACCGCAGGAAGGTCGACTTGCCCGAGCCTGAAGGTCCAACAAGACAGAACACCTCGCCTGTCGCTACCTCTAGTTCGATGCCGTTCAGCACCTGCAGGTGCCCAAAGCTCTTGTGCACCTGCTCGCTCTTCACCATTGGCGCGGTCACCTGATACCTCCGCTCGAACTCGTCACACTGGGGGCAGGTGCCTCAGGCCGAGGCGAGTGGAATGTGAAGAAATTCCGGCGGAGTCGCTGCCACGCGGTCGGCGGCATGGTGCGTGCATTGCCTTTTCCGAAGTGCCGTTCAATGTAGTACTGCCCCACGGTCAGGACCGACGTCAAGATCAGATACCAAAGGCTGGCGACGATGAGGAGCGGAATCGTCTGGAAGGTTCGAGAGTAAATCGACTGCGCGGAGTAAAGCAGCTCAGGTAGCGTCACGATGCTCACGAGCGACGTGGTCTTGAGCATGCCGATCGTCTCGTTACCGGCCGGCGGGATGATGACCCGCATTGCCTGCGGCAGGATGATGCGGCGCATCGTGAGAAGCCGCCGCATGCCGAGCGCATGTGCTGCCTCGACCTGGCCGTCGTTGACCGATTGGATCCCCGCTCGCGAGATCTCAGCCATGTACGC
>CAMDKQ010000198.1 GCA_945901095.1 Bifidobacterium breve | reverse complement strand
CTCGAGGAGCGGGTGGGGCCCTACAGCCCAGAGACCCTTGTGGTGCGCGGAAGCCACGAGTACGTCATCGAGTCGAACTGGAAGATCATCGTCGAGAACTACCAGGAGTGCTACCACTGCCCGGCGATCCACCCTGAGCTGTGCGCCGTGAGCGTCCACGAGGGAGGCGAGAACTGGGAGCCGTCACCCGGCGCCTGGGTCGGCGGCTGGCAGGAGCTGCAGCCGCACGCAGCGACGATGTCCCTTGACGGTCACAGTGACAGCCTGCCCATCACCGGTCTCTCCGACGTCGAGCTACGTCGAGTCGACTACATCGGGGTCTTCCCAAACCTCCTCATCAGCCTGCACCCGGACTACGTCATGACCCATCGCATGATCCCGTTGTCGGCCGGTCGCACGTGGGTCGAGTGTTCTTGGCTGTTCCCTGTCCACGCCACCGAGCAGCCCACCTTCGACCCAGCCTTCGCGATGGACTTCTGGGACATCACGAATCGTGAGGATTGGGCAGCATGCGAGTCCGTGTACCGCGGGCTCGACTCAGGCTTCGCCGAAGCCGGACCACTCTCCCCCGCGGAGGAGGCCGTTTACCAGTTCGTCACCATGGTCGCCCGCGGGTACTCGGGGCTCCCCATCTCTCCGCTCCCCAACCTGCCCAGCACCCACCCGAGCGAAAGGGTCACCACGTGATCACCACCCCCCTTATTGAGGCCGCAAGCACCGTCACCGAACTCGAGGACTGGGGTCCGCTCGCCGAGGCGACCGGCGACGAAATGCTCACCTCAGGGGTAACCCTGTGGTCAAGCGATGGATCGGAGGCCGGTATCTGGCAGTGCACCGCAGGGCCATCCACCTGGAGCCTCGAGCAGAACGAGTTCGTTCACGTACTCTCAGGCAGCATGACCGTTACGCGCGACGGCGAGGAGTCATTTCTCGCCGGACCCGGCTCGACGTTCCTCGTGCCGGTGGGCTGGAAAGGCACCTGGGAGATCCACGAGACGCTGCGCAAGTTGTACGTACTCTTCTGAGCCGAAGGCGCTAACTGCCGCCCTGCGGCACGATCCTCATCGCGGGCCCGGACGACTCCAAGACCAGCCACTCCCTCGTGCAGAAGGCGTGAGCGTCCCCTTACGTCCTCCCGAGCCATCGAACGTGTGCCTCGTCACACTCCTTCGACACCATTTCTTCACCCGTCAGGGGTGGACGCCACCGAGACCGATCCATAAAATTCTCCAATGTCCAGTCCAGATTCCATCGCACCAGTTGACCCAGCAGCAATCGCCCGGGCCCTCGCCCCGTTCGGCTCGAGTCGGATGCTCCCGCCCGAGGCGTACACAACCGCCGAGGTCTTCGAATGGGAGCAGGCGAACTTCTTCTCAAGGTGGCATTGCATCGGTCGTAGCGCCGACATCGCGGAGGCCGGTATGCAGCGCGCCGACCGAGTCGGCGACACCACCGTGCTTCTCGCTCGAGGCGAAGACCTCGTCCTGAGGGCATTCGCGAACGTTTGCGGCCACCGCGGGCACGAATTCCTCCCCTGCGGCGGCGAGAAGACCTCCCGGGCCATTACCTGCCCCTACCACCTGTGGTCATACCGCCTCGACGGCGATCTCTTCAGCGCCCCCGGGTATGACAAGGAGTCGGCGTTCGACAAGTCGGAGTTCCCCCTGCTGGCCCTGCCCCTTCGAGAGTGGCACGGATGGATCTTCCTCGACCCGTCAGGCACTGCTGGTTCGCTCGATGAGCACCTCGAGGGCCTCGAGGATCGGGTGAGGCACTACAGCCCCGAGACCCTCGTGGTAGGCGGACGCCAAGAATACGTCGTCGAAACGAACTGGAAGTGTATCTTCGAGAACTACGAGGAGTGCGACCACTGCCCCGCCATCCACCCTGAGCTGTGCGCCGTGTGCGTCCATGAGGGCGGCGCGAACTGGGAGCCGTCGCGCGGCGCCTGGGTCGGCGGATGGCAGGAGTTGCTGCCGCACGCAGCAACGATGTCGCTTGACGGTCACAGTGACAGCCTGCCCATCACCGGTCTATCCGACGCCGAATTACGCCGGGTCGACTACATCGCGGTCTTTCCCAATCTCCTCCTCAGCCTGCACCCCGACTACGTCTTGACCTATCGGATGATCCCCCTGTCGGCAGGTCGCACCTTTGTCGAGTGCCTCTATCTGTTCCCCGTCCACGCCACCGAGCAGCCCACCTTCGACCCAGCCTTCGCGATGAACTTCTGGGACATCACGAACCGCGAGGATTGGGCAGCACTCGAGTCCGTGTACCGCGGGCTCGACTCAGGCTTCGCCAAAGCCGGGCCGCTCATGGCCGATGAGGAGGTCATCTACCGGTTCGTCACCATGGTTGCCCGAGGATACTCAGGTCACCCGGTTTCCGCACTCGCCAACATCCCCACCACGAACCCGAGCGAAACGGTCACCACGTGATCACCACTCCCCTCATCGAGCAGGCATGCTCCGTCAACGAACTCGAGGACCGTGGTCCGCTGGCGAAGGCGACCGGAACCGAGATGCTCACGTCAGGGGTGACGCTGTGGTCAAGGCGCTAACTGCCGCTCTGCGGCACGATCCTCATGGCACGCGGCCGGATGTACACGGTGAATTGGTCGTCACGTTCGAAACCGGACGCTCGCTCACTCGCGACTCGAACCACGAGTGAGTGCTCAGACGAGAGGCTGACGACGACATCGGTCATGGCCCCGAGGTAGATGGTGCGCACGACCGTCACCGGGATCGCCCCTGACGGATCGGTCGTCGGGTCGAGATGAATGCGCTCAGGTCGGATCACCAGCTTCGCCGGACCCGGCTCCATGGACGGCCCCGCTGACTCGAGGAGGAGATCCCCTAGCCGGAACAGCGTGCGACCCTCAGAGGCAGGCCCAACGACCTCAATCGGCAGCACGTTCGCACTGCCGAGGAAATCAGCAACATACGCGGTCGCCGGGTGCTCATAGACCTCGCTCGGCGATCCCATCTGCTCGACCCGGCCGGCCGCCATCACCGCGAGGCGATCACTCATCGTGAGTGCCTCCTCTTGGTCGTGGGTGACGTAGACGAAGGTAATTCCGATCGACTCCTGAAGGGCCTTCAACTCGACCTGCAGAACCTTGCGCAGCTTGGCATCAAGGGCACCAAGGGGCTCATCGAGAAGCAGAACCTTCGGGCCCAAGACGAGGGCGCGCGCGAGGGCGACCCGCTGCTGCTGCCCACCGGAAAGTTGACCGGGTTTGCGCTTCGCGTATTCGCTCATCCGCACGAGATCGAGCGCCTCACCGACCTTACTGAGCACCTCCTGCTTCGAAAGGTCAACGTATTTCAGGCCAAAGGCGACGTTGTCAGCAACGGTCATGAACGGAAAGAGCGCATAGTTCTGGAACACCGTGTTGACGGGCCGCTCATTCGCAGCCAGCTTCGAGACATCCACACCATCGATGAGGATCTTGCCGGCGGTGGGCTCCTCGAAGCCGGCGATCATCCGAAGGGTTGAAGTCTTCCCACATCCCGACGGCCCGAGCAGCGAAAAGAACTCCCCTGCCGCGATCGAGACGTTGACGCCGCGAACAGCGGCTACCTCGCCGTACGACTTTTCTAGACCGATGAGTTCAATTGCGCCGCCCGCCATGTCAGGCGCTTTCGGCCAAGGATGTCGCTGGCTGCATGGGCGGAACTCCGGTCTCTTGTGAGGTGTGGTCGGCCATCTTCAGCCGGTTTCCAATGTGGTGCGTTTCAGGCCATTCAAAGTGTCGAGGGGCAGTTCGGCCGAACCCCTTGCGGAATCCTGAACCGTCGGTCAGTCTAGGGTCCCGGTAGGGCTCGGACAAGGAGAATCGATGACCAACAGCACGGGTGAGAATCGGCGCAACGCGAGTGGCGCACGGTTGAGCCGGCGGCGACTCCTTCAAGCCTCAGCGTTGGCGGTTCCGGGCATGATGGCGCTTTCGGCGTGCGCTCGCCCAACTTCGGCTGGCGCCGGCGCCGCAAGCAGTGCAGCGCCCAGTCTGCAACTTGCCTCGCCTACCAATCCGGTCAAGTGGCCCATCGCCGCGGGTAACGAGCCCATCGCGGCCGGCCTTGAGCCCGAGCGCAATGCCACGCTGCGCCTCTACAACTACGCCGACTATCTAAATCCCGAGGTCATCACCTCATTCGAGGCAAAGTACGCCGAGTACGGGGTGAAGGTCGAGATCTCCACCTTCAACGACACCCCTGAGGCACTCACGAAGATCCGCAACGCTGGCACACCGTTCGATATCTACTTCCCGAGCTACGACGCCATCGGGAAACTCGTGCTCGGCGGACTCGTCCGGCCACTCCAGCACAGTTACATTCCCAATATCTCGAATGCCTATCCGGAGTTTCAGAACCCGTTCTACGACGTCGATTGGCAGTACACCGTCCCCTACGTCCTCTACACGACGGGAATCGGATGGCGGGCCGACCGCATCAGCGAGGACATTGGTGCGCGAGCGAACCCCTACGACGTCTTGTGGGATCCGCAATACCGCGAGCACCTAGCAGTGCTCGACGACTACCGCGAGGTCATCGAGATGACCCTGCTCCGCAACGGAGGCACCGAGGTCAACACCGGCGACGATGCGCTCCTCAATGCCGCCCGTGATGCCATGCTTGAGATGAACAAGCTCACCCAGCCACGGGTGACGATCACCGGCTACACCGATCTGCCCGAGGGCCGCCTCGACCTCTCGCAGGCCTGGTCGGGTGACCTCATCACCGCGGTGAGTTACCTGCCTGAGGGTGTTGACGCAAGCGTGCTCCGCTACTGGTTCCCCAGTGATGGCAAAGGCATGGTGAACAACGACACGATGGTCGTCCTCAAGGGCGGCGAGAATCCAGTGCTCGCGCACCTGTTCCTCGACCACCTGCTCGACGCCAAGACTGCACTCACGAACTTCACCTTCACCGGCTACCAGCCGCCACAGGTCTCGATCACCCCCGCGAGCCTGGTATCGGAGGGGCTCATCCCGGAGAACCTCTCGTCCGCCGTCGTGCTCCCGAGTTACTTCAACACCGGCTACCGAGCCCTCGAACTCGCGCCGGAGGTCGATGCCAAGTGGCAGGCGATCTGGCAGCAATTCAAAGCCGGTGGCTGACCTCAAGCAGCGGGTAAACCGGCTCACCTGGCCAATCCTCGCCCTCCCTTCACTCGCCTGGCTGGCTCTGTTCCTCGCAGTCCCGTTCTACGTCGTCCTGTGCGTTGCGTTCGGCGACATCGACCCGCTGTTCCGGACATCAGTTCCAATCTGGAACCCGCTCAACTGGCGTCTTGAGCAGATTCTTATCATTTTCGATCGGCTCTTCGGTCCCAACAATTTCTATCTGGCACCCGTTGTCCGAACGATCACATTCGTCGTTATCGCAGTCGTCGTGTGCCTCATCATCGCGTTCCCTGTCGCTTACTATGCAGCGAAATACGCCGGCAGGCGCAAAGCCCTCGTCCTGACCCTCATCGTCGCGCCGTTTTGGATCAGCTACATGATGCGCATGCTCGCCTGGGTCAACCTGCTTCAGACCGACGGCATCGTGAACTCCATCATCTCCCTCGGCGGAGTGCTGCCCATCGAGGTGAACTGGCTCTCCGGCAAGTCCTATACGGTCGTCATGGGCCTCATCTACGGCTACCTCCCCTACATGATCCTTCCGCTCTTCGCCGCGCTTGACCGCATCAGTCCCAGCCTGCTCGAGGCCGCCCGGGATCTCGGCGCCGGAGGCTTCGACGTCTTCCGACGCGTCATCGTGCC
>CAMDKQ010000197.1 GCA_945901095.1 Bifidobacterium breve | reverse complement strand
TGGATATTCGGCCCGATCTGGGTTGCTTCATCGCGAGGATCGCCCTGCGTGATTTGTGCAGCACGCTCGATGAACCTGGCGGTGAACGCCTCGGCGATGCCCTGCTGCACGAGCAACCGGGTGCCGGCAAGACATACCTGGCCTGCGTTGTCATACTGCTCGATCGCAAGATCGACGGCGAGGTCGAGGTCGGCGTCGTCGAGGATGACGGTCGGGCTCTTGCCGCCGAGCTCGAATGAGCAGGGGATGAGGTTCTCGGCTGCCGCGCGAGCGACGGCCTTCGCAGTGGGGACGGAGCCCGTGAAGCAGATGCGCGAGACATCGGGGTTCTCGGTGAGCGGAGCCCCAGCCTCGATGCCGAAGCCCTGCACGACATTGAAGACTCCGGCTGGCAGGCCGGCCTCATGGGCGAGTTGCGCGAAGTAGGAGGCGGTGAGGGGGGCCCACTCCGGTGGCTTGAGCACGACGGTGTCGCCGGACGCGAGCGCCGGGCCGATGCGCCAGGTGGCGAGCATGAGCGGTGCATTCCACGGCGTGATGATGACCGCGACACCCGATGGATCCCAAGTGACGTGGTTGGAGTGTCCGCGGGTCTCGAACTGGGGGTGCTTGAGGTCGTTCATCGCGAAGTCGGCGAAGTAGCGGATGTTCATGACGACGCGGGGCATGACGCCTCGTCGGTGGGAGCGCAGCAGTGACCCGTTGTCGTGGGTCTCGAGTTGGGCGAGATCCTCGATGTGCGCCTCGATGTTGTCGGCGACCCGGTGCAGGATTGTGCCGCGCTCGGCGGGGCTCAGCGCCGCCCAAGCTGGGAACGTAGCCTTGGCTGAGGCGACGGCGGCGTTAGCCTCCGCGCGGCCACCCCGGCTCACATGTGCGAGCACTGCGCCGTCGATGGGTGAAACGGTCTCGAAGGTCTCGGCGGAGGCGATACGCACGCCACCGATCCAGTGCCGGGTGTCGACCTCGACACCGGCCACCATTGCGGTCGACATCAGTGCTCGCCTTCGTCGATGGGAAACTATGCTGATGCGAATAATGAATCGTTCGGACCCTAACGGATATTTGGAAATCCCACCAGCCCTTGGAGCATGATGACTCGGCCACGTATCGCGATCCTCGGCCGGTTCACCGAGTCGGCCAGCGCCCTGCGCTACCGCGGGCTCGTGAGCTCGCGGGCGCTCCTCGAATATGTCTGGGCAGCCGGCGGCGATCCGATGACCCTCCTGCCCGGCAGCGACCCGGATGCCCTCGACTGGGCGGCACGGCTGCGCGGCTTCGAGGGAGTCCTGCTGCCCGGCGGCGGCGACGTCCGTCCGACTCGATACGGCAAAGGCGACGACGACCCGAGCCTCTATGACATGGACGAAATGCAGGACGAATCCGACATAACCCTCGCCCGATACTGCCTCGACCGAGGAGTTCCGATGCTCGCCGTGTGCCGCGGCCTGCACGTTCTCAATATCGTTCGGGGCGGCACCTTGATCGTCGATATGCCGGAGAACCACCGACACCACGTCCATGAGGTTGCCTTGAGTGACGACGCCGGCCCGCTGGGCATCACAGGCGGTTCAGTGACGGCCTCCTGCTACCACCATCAGGCCATCGACCGAGTGGGCGACGGCCTCACCGTTGTCGGCACCTCAGGGGACGGAGTCGTTGAGGCCGTGGTCGCGGATACGAAGGCGTGGACGGTCGGGGTGCAGTGGCACCCCGAGGACACCTATGCGCAGGATGCGCAGCAGCGCGAACTGATGGGCGCCCTCGTGCTCGCGGCCGGACGCAACTAAGGCCGAACGAGGTCGATGACCAGTTGGATGATGACGAAAGCGCGGTTAGGGGCCGAGCGCGCCGACGGGGATCACGACCACGCCGTCGGGGCGCGTGTACCCGTAGCCCGTACCGGTGACCACGCCGAGCACGGCGGGAGAGCCCATGCGGCTGGTGTCGACCTTGTCCGCGAACGCGAGTAGCTTGGCGGCCGCCTCGTCGATCTGCGCGGTGCCAAGCTTCACCTCGAACGCGCCCCATCGGTCTGCGGTCGACACGATGACGTCGACTTCGAGTCCGTCGCCGTCGCGATAGTGCGTCACGGTGCCGTCCAGGGGATCCGAGTAGATCCGGATGTCTCGGATCACCAGCGACTCGAACAGGTACCCGAAGGCATTGAGGTCGCGAAGCAGGTGCACAGGAGAGGCATCGAGGGCGGCAACCGCCAACGACGGATCGACGAAGTGCGTCCGAGGAGCGGTGCGCAGCCTCGCGCGTGACCGTAGGTGCGTCGACCACGCCGGCTGTAGCTCAGTCACCATCAATCGCTCGAACGCACCCAAGTAGTCGTAGGCCGTCGTTCGCGCCATTGGGGAGTCGTCTCCGTCGGCGCTGGAGGCCAGGCGGGCGACCTTGTGGTCCATGGCCACGTTGCGGGCCAAGGCGCGCAGCAGGCGGAGTGCCCGTGCTGGGTCGTTGCGAGCCGGGTCAACCCGAGTGATGTCGACCTCGACGATGCTGCGCAGGTAGTCGCGGTTCGCGCGCGCTGCGTCGGCGAGGTCCAGATCCAGACACAGGGGCCAGCCTCCACGGACGGTCACGCCAACCAGGTCGTGAACGGTGAGCGCGCTGGCCGGGGAGGTTGGACGCCCACCGTCGAGGAGTGCCGACAGGGACATCGCACCAGTCGATTCACCACTCTCGTACAGGCTCATCGGCCTCATTCGAAGTCGGGCGAAGCGCCCCGCGCCGGTGTGGCGGGCGGCATCGTCATCGGGCACCGCTGAGCCGGTGAGCACGAACTGACCGGGCCGGGCCCGCCTGTTGACCTCGTTGCGAACGTGGTTCCACACCGAAGTCGCCTCGAGTTGCCACTCGTCGATCAATTGGGGCGGCTCTCCGTTCAGCACCAGGGTGGGGTCGATGCGGATAGCAGTCCGGGCTGCAGGATCGAGGTCCAGGTACACCTGACTGCCGGTCATCTGCTCGGCGGTGAACGTTTTGCCGCACGCCTTGGGTCCCTCCAGGAGCACCGCGCCGGACGACCGAAGCCGGCCGGCGAGGATGGCATCCATGACCCGGGGCCGGTAGTGCTGTGAGCGGTCAGGCCCGGACCCCACGGCTCCACCACCATTCTCAACCTACACTTTGCTGCTGTTTCAGCCTACACTGTGGAGCGCCGTGCGGCTACACTCTGCGCCGCAACGTGCGTGAGGTGGCTCTGACCAAGGAAGCCAATTCGCTAGCCATTTCGGGTCAATGAGTATCGGCCGCCCGCTCCCACCGTGAGGCAATCAACCGAATGGAGGACGGCCTTATCTCTCTCGGAACATTTGGTGCCCGGGTGTGCGTTGGTGGCCCCACGTGGAGCTGACCGAAGTCATGGTGCGTTCGCCGATATTCGGGTTCGGCCTGGCCGACGTCGGGGCGTCTCGTCCCAGACTCCGCCTGGGTCAGTGGATTGTGAGCTTGTACATCGCGGAGACGCTGACGAGTTCGGGATCCTCGAGGGAGACAGCCCTCTCTTCAGCCTGTCCCAAGCGCGTTCCGTCGAAAATGGCCCAGCATTCCCAGCCTCCGAGCTTCGACTCGTATCGGATTCCGCTGTAACGGGGGGTCCCGTCTTCGTTTTGCTGGACATACGCCCAGCGAGAGACGAGCCTCGGGACAAGCCTGTTGCGCCCACGCATCAGCGAGACGTCGAGCGGTTGGTCCATGTCGAGCGCGACCAAGTCCTTGGCGAGAAGTTCGCTCAGAGTCGCCAGCGTGCGCGGATCTTCAACGTCGACGAAGGGCAGCGGTTCCTGACAAATCACGCGCGTCGTCACACGTCGCAGGCGCCAGTCTGCGGGGACGCTGCCGACGTTCATGTATCCGTCAGTGTGCAGTCCAAGTGCAGCAATGATCCGTGGAGACGGCCGATATCGCGCCAGGGTCTCCGCGTAGCAGCCTTCGAGATCCGTGGCGCAATACAGAACGCCGCCGCCGGACACGTCATACCTGTTGCCTGAGAGGGGCATCTCCGCGTCAGCAACGCTGATCCGCGAAAGAGCGAGCGGCGAATCACGTCGAGCTATCCGAAACACTCCCGCCTCGGGAATCTCCTTGCAGGCTACCTCTTGCGGCAGGTCAGCCTCGAAGCTGGTTTCGTCGCTCATCCGCCTGACGCAAACGCCCTCGCAGCCGACATGACGTCGCGGTACTGATCGTTCGCGATTGCCTCTGTCGGGGACACGTCATCAAGCTGCGGGTTCATCCCCATGAACCAAGCACGAATGGTCGGAGACGCCTCAAAGCCCTCCAGCAGCCGGAACACCTGGTAGGCAGCGCGAAGCCGCTTCTCGGCACTCTCACGCGGGCAGCCTTCGCCCGCAGCCCAGCGGTTGACGGTGCGAACATCGACATCGGTCAGCAGCGCGGTCAGTTGCGCGCCCAGATGATCGCGCAGGAAGGCCGCAATCTCTGCGGTGCTGTCCTGGACCGCCCGAGCGTGGGCGCGAATGGATCCATCGACTTGGGAAGTCACGGCGCGGGTCCCTTCTTTGGTGTCCCTATCGTACGAGAGCGTCCGGGCAATGTCACAATTAACGTCAACCGTACGTCCCAGATATGGCGCCTCACGCCCTCTCCATCCCTCCTCATCACATCACCGGGTTCCGAGCCGGGCAGTCTTGTCTTGCGTGATCGAGTTGCTCACGCTTCACCGGAGCATCTCCTCAAGCACACGTTGACGATCTCCTTCGGGCAGGAGCCCGCCGAGAGGCGAGACCTCACGCATCTGGATGGAGTCGGTGTCCAGCCCTGTCATCACGAGGCGAAGACCGCGCACGTCTCCCGACGAGGCCAGCCGTTGCCAGCGATCGAGGTTGCTCATGTGTGGCTCACCGCGGGTATCGCGACGCAACTGCCTGAGGTTGCGCCGGATAGTTGGGGTCCATTGCTTGAGAGTCTCGGGCGACAGTTGCGAAACCAGTAACTGATGCATTCGCCAGCGCCGCCGGCTTGAGCGGTCCAATTGCACGCGAACGGGCCGGCGCACCACTTCGAGCCGATAGCCCACACAGGAGAGGAGGCGGTCGAGCATCTCGTCGCTCATCTCGATGCGGCCGCTCAGCATCTGGCTCAAACTTGGCTGCTTAACCCCGCTCAGTCGTGATAGCTGCGATTGCGTCGTGCCCGTCTCGGATAAAGTCTTGCGCAGGACATCCGGTCGATCCACGAGAAAAAATATAGCATCCAGTGCTATGAATGTGCCGAATGACATGTGCGTGGGGCACTGAGTCAACGAACACGCCGATTCGTTGCGGTCGCTTTCGTTGCGCTCGCTCAAGAACGTAGTGGACGTTGACCCACAGGCACGGGATGCCTTGGCTTGTCGTTCCCTTCACGGGCAATCAACACGTCAGTCGGCGGCGACAGTGAACATCGAGTTACCTGACGGCCAGCAGACGATTGACCGCAGCCTGGAGCGGACCAAGATGGCCCTGCACGGTTCGATGAATGATGGCAGGCACCGCTCGATCGTCGACGTTACGCGTCACAGTGGCACTGCCTCGGCTAGGGCTGATCTGCGAACCTCATCGCGCAGGAGACTTGTGGTTGTCACATCGACGTCACGCCCAATGATCGCTCGCACGTCGGCTGCGAAGCCCGCCAGCGGAAGCACACCGTGCTTGGCAGCATTGAATTCGACAAGGAGGTCGACGTCGGATGTGGGCGTTTCCTCACCACGGGCTGTTGAACCGAAGACTCGAATGCTGCGGATTCTGCGTTTTCGGGCCGCGTTTCG